>JAOZHV010000059.1 GCA_026014725.1 Candidatus Bathyarchaeota archaeon
AATCCGCTGACCATTAGTGCAGTGAAAAGCGTACTTTGCGTAAACGCCTGCGCCTGCATCAGTATCAAAGATCAGACTGTTTGTGCCATCGTAGACCTCTATGGTCACGTCGTATTCGTGGTAGATGTTGTGGATTACCCATTCCGCGGTACCTGAAGGCTGAATGTCAAGGTAAGCGCCTGCCGCAATACTCTGCAAGCCCTTAGCTACGTCACCAACCGCCATAAGCATCACCTAACTGTTCTGTAAATTTTTTCACCTGTGTTCCTCCGTTTTTTGGTTTCTCGCCAGCCGCACAAGTCAGCTATGTTCGAGCCACCTCGCTTAGTGTACCTTCACCAGTCCAAGTGAACGAGAGCGTAAAGAGTAGGTCTGTGCCGTCATAAGCCTTCAGCGCCATCAGTGTTCCGTCAGGGTTCCATGTGAAGCCGATTTTTGTGATTTTGCGTCCAGGTGGAGGGCAAGTTATGTCCATTAGAGCGCTGTGAATTGCCCTGTAGGCTTCTTCATATCTGCCGTATGGAATTTCAGTCATCAATCATTCCTCTCTGGTTGAGGGTTGGCTTCCCAGAGTTGCCACCCGAATTTGGCAACGTTCTTGCGGAACTCATCTTGGCGGATTAGGCCTTGTTCCGCGGCTTTAAGCAAATCGGCAACTGTGGGTTGCTGGGTTTTGTAGGGACTCCAGTGTAGGCGTACCTTCGCTTTTGTGGGGTTTAGTCCTGCCTGAAGAAGAACCGTGTCGAAGAGTTCGCGTTCTACATGTCGTTTGATGTAGCGTTGAATAGGTTGTATAAGCATGTTTTGCAGTTCCAGTGCTGCGTTGGCTGATGCCTCAGTGAAGCCTGGCGTGCTGAAAAGCCGCGGCAGAGGCGTTTCGCATCCAAGGTAGAACTGGTTGATTAAGTGGTCAACGTAGTACTCAAAACGTGCTCTTGGGTCGATGGTTACGGGTCTTATGTCGCCTTTGCCGTTGTAAAAGAGCCAAGCGCCTTCTTCGCCACGGTTTTTTATGGCTTGCTCAAACTTTTCAATCGTGCCTTCATCTGCATGTTCCAGCAGGGCTAATACGTCTGGTCCAGCGTATTTCTCAAAGATGCTGGGCATAATCTTCTCTATTTTGGCTTTCATGGCAGCATATGCAGGTCTTTTCTCAGATTGGAACGCCAGTGAATGTAACAAAACCTGCAAAACACCCGTGCCATAACCTGAATAGTCAAGGCAGTTTATGCGCCAGTGAATTACTGCTTCTGCGGCAAGGTTTTCTCCGCCGAAAGTTTGGCGTAGTTTGTAGCTTTCGGTTTTATAGGGGATTTTAAGATTTTTTTCTTCAATAAAGCTTTGATGAATGCGCTCTACCGCGTCAACAGGCAACCTGTGAAGTGCTTTCGTGTTTTGCGGTGTTAATTTAAGCCAAAAATCGTTTCCGCACGCAATAAGCATCCTTGCCATGCCGTATAGCATCTCGTCTAAATTCACGTTTTCGTTAAAATTGTCCACTATGCTTTTTGCCTCAGTTGCTTTTTCATAATCGTCGTTTGTGGTAGTGTAGAAGCCAGAGCCAACTGCTGAAGCAGCCAGCAAGTCCACGCTTGCCTTGCATGTGGGGTCGCGCTCATAGAGTTTTATTACATCTGAGAGGGGAATCGTTGGTGTTTCATACACTAATCTTCCTTGAGGAGCGGCGTATCCGCTCTTTGCTTTGTAGGTGAAAGCTTCTAATAAGCGGCGAAGAGTTCTGCTCATTCGATAGCCTCCAAAAGTTTAGCGCCCTTCTCGGTTATCTCGTAGTTGGCTCGGTGTTTCTGCTCGATTTTTCGAACGTAACCATCCTGAACCAAGTAACGGAAGATGCTCTCGAAAGTGGCGTGTGTTCCTGCTTTTCTAACGGTTCGCTGTTCAATTTCAGTTCGGCAAAGCGGTTGCCTACTGAGTTCTCTTAGCACAGTCTTTGCTAGGTTCATTCTTTCAGTTAAACGTCTCATCTACAAACAACCTCCTGTTTTTCTGCAAAAAATATGGGAGATAATGGAGAGCAACCATGCGTTTTCACCATTTAGGTTAGTGTTGTTGCTATGTTGGTCATTTTGGCGATGGCATTGCTGCGAAGGACACCGATGCCAAAGCGGGTTGTTGCTCTGACGCCGTATTTGCCGTTTTTGATGTCTTCCCAGTCTTCTACAACTATGTCTCGGCGTAGAAGCATCACTGAAGCCACACGGGTGTCAATGGCGTATGCGGTGCCGTTGGGTACCAATGTGCTTGCTTGAACTCTCATGCCTAAAACGCTTGTAATCGTTCCGTCTTCAAGGTCGGTTTGTCCTGATGGCAAGTATTGGGCGTGTATGAATTTGTCGTCGCTTAGTAGTTGGTGCAGTTGGACTTCGTTAACAGCTAAAACAGTAGGTTTCCAATTTTCGGCTCGCAGTGCATTATGAAGTTTAACAAGTCCAGCCCAGTTCAAGGCGGCATTTGATTGGTTTATTGGTTGGCCACCTGCTAAATCTGCGTCTGCAACTGAACCGTAGAGTGCGATTATGCGGTTTGTTTCTTCCTCGCCAAGTGCTCGTCCGACTCTGTCAACCATCGTATTCATTACGTTCCATGTTGCGTCTTCGAGAAATTCGCGTGTCCATTCTTCTGATGATTCGGCAAGTATGTTTGTGTAGACGTCTGCTGTGCCGTTTTTGCGTCCGCTTAGGCGTGTCGCTGAGCCTTCTGCATACCTGTAAGCTACTGCCTTTTCATCGAGGGGGAAGCGTTCCATGGGTTCCGTGGTTGGCATCACAGTTATGATGTCGCGTCCAATCATTTCTGGATAAGCTGCCTGCACTAGCGTATCATGTAGGCGTCCAAGTGCAGCGGTGGAATCGCTGAATAGTCCTTCGCGTATGCCGAGTTCGCAGTAGCGTTTTAGGAATGGGTGTGCGTTGATTTTGTGTTTTTGGTTTTCTATGTGTTCTTTGAACTCGTTATTCTGCTGAATTAAAGATTCAAAAAGTCGGGGTTTCATGTTTTTTCACCTTTGCACTTGTATAAAGAGCAAATCTCCTGCTGTGGTCGTAGTCTGCAATGCAGTGCCGAATTTGCGGTTATAATAAATCGTATATGTTCCTGAACCGCTTTCGTTTACGGCTTGGTCGGTTAATTCTAAAACACGTTTTTGTGCGTCTGCTCCGTAAACGGCTTTGCCTCGTGTTATTGCTCCGCCAGCTTTGACTTTGACTCTGCCACGAATCAAAACGGGACATTGCGCCGTGGCTATAGCACTTTTGACGGCGATGCCTATGCAGTCTTGAGCTTCGGTAGCTGGGGAAACCTTGTGGTTTGAGCTCAAGTACACTGGGTCGCCTTTGGTTACTTCGGCTTCGGCTTCGAAGGTTTCGATGATTGCGTTGGGGTCGTCGGTTTCGCCTATGTCCATCCAGCTTTTGTCAGTTAAATCGGTCATTTCAATCATTTCTCCATTTATTCGTTTTCTCCGAGTTCATCCTCAGTTACTTGCGGTCAATTGAGTGACTGTCCTGTATTTTGTGGAGCTTTAGAAGAACACGGTTTAATTCTTGGCACATTCGTTGAGGACCAAGGCTCCAACTGCGCTGTACCAGATAGCTGGGCATTACTTCCTGAATGAGCCGTATGGCTTGGCTTACTGGAATGGTGGGTTCAGAGGTTTTTTTGATTAAACTTTCAGCGAGTTCACTGTTGCTTGGAGTTGCGGAACTTGAGATGGGAGTTAGGTAGTTTGGATGAAGTGAGAGCCAATCTTTGATTTTGGCTTGATCCCACAGCTTCTGATTTGAAAAGAATATAGCTTGGGTTCGCTGGAGCTCAGGCTGGTCTTTGGTTTTCCCCATTATTGCCAAGATGCCGTTTTCTCGGTCAAGCCACATGGTGCTGAAGTGTTGAGGCATAAAAGCCGAAGTTTCTTGGTAGAAGCCTAGCGTGTATTCACCAGTTAGGATGGGCTCGAACTCTTGCTCTTTAAGTTGGAGCTTTTCTAAGATTTTGATGTTGGTTTCCGCTATGCCTGGAACTGCGACCAAGCTCATCTCTGCATTGTTTAATCCGTGGGGTACTTTGCCGCTGACTATGTCAATTGTTTCGTAATCTGCTCCAACACTCACATGCCTGATTAAGCCCTTACGGATTTTTGCCGCTGTTTCCTCATCGTAGATTTCTGCTTCATAGAGAAGGTTTTGGCCGTCCCAATGGGTTTTTGTGACTTTGCCTACTGCATCTTGGGCTGTTATGTGTTCCATGTAAACAGGAGCATTAACAAGTTTGTTGGCAAAAGATGCCAGTTCTTGAGGGGTATAGATGTTAAAGTTTCTGCTCATCCCTATTGTCATGGCTAAACCTTGTATCTTAAGCGGCTTGTCAACGATTCTTTCTGCTACACTGAAAGGCAGAACAGCGCAAACATGTTCTTTGGTTTGGGTTTGGTGTTTACTAGCCCAGTCTTTTGCGCGCTCAAGCGTCCAGCCTTTGTCTTTTGAGAAAAGATAGCTTTGAATTTCCATGGTATGCTTGCCTTTCGGCTTGCCTATTATGGCTTGGATTCCTTCTTTCTCGTTTAGCGTAACGGTTTTTAGGGTTTCTTGCTGAAACTCTGCGGGGTCACGATGCCAACTTCGAATGTATTTTTCTGTTTCTTCCCATGGCATTTTATTTTTCCTCACACAACTGATAACAAGCTAATATACTCTCAAAGTGAAAAGGCGAATTGTACACTCAGTTGGTCTCCGTGGGCGGTAATCCGAGACCATCCTGATGGGTAATTGAGGCGGAAAATATGGTTAGGAAATGTGTGGTTAAGGTTGTGTTAAGCAAAGAACAAAGAGAAATACTAACTGAGTTGTGTAGCCGACTGGGAACAAGTGAAAGTGAAACAATGCGGATGGCTTTGATGGATTATGTTAAGGAGTTAAGTCTGATGAAAGAGACGATTCACCGCCATAAACGTCCATTTATGAGCGGGCAATCTCAAGAGGACTAGCGCCTAAGATGCAGCATGGAGATACTTGGTAAAGTGTGTTATTATCTGATGGGCGGTGTTGCTACATGTTGTTTGATGCCTTCAGATGAGCCGCGAAGCTTGGTGAGAACACCGTTTTTCCCAAGACGGAGCTGTCTTTCGCCTCTAAAAACGCAAACTTGAGCATTCTTCAGTTCAATTTTGTCGCCTACAGCGATGGTGCCGATTTGTCCTTCCCAGAGGCACAATTTGACTTTTCCAGTCTCGTCTTCTACTAAAGCGTTAACGACCGTGACTGTATTGCCAAATTGTGTATGAACTTGAGCGGGCTTAGGAAGGTCTATAACCTTAGCCTTTACATTAATGCGCTTCATGCCTGCGCGCAAATCAGTTATGGGTGTGTAAATTGACTCCGTGTTTTGTTTGGCGATTTTCCTTCGTATTTTGTCGGTGCTCATCCAGCTTTCAAACGGGTTATCCTTCCTTAAAAGAAAACTATCGTCTACGCGGAATTGTGCGACTACATTGTCGTCTTTTGTTATTAGAAAAATTGTTTCCTTTTTAACTTTACCTCGGTATTCAACCGTCAAGTTGCCGCACACTGCTTTTTCATTGTTTTTTGCTGAAATTAAAGCTTGAAAAACTTCCGTGGGGTAAATATTGTATTTTACGGAAAGAAGAGCAATATGTTCCCCTAATGTTGATTTTTTCTGTCGCAAATTCCTTCTCTCAATTTGTTTGGTCAGAGAAAAAGCAATGCCCTTGGTTGCTGTTTGGCCTTTTTCTCAATTATTCTGTGCCGTATCAATATAGCGGTAATCCTATATTAGGTTGACTATGAACGGCTTTTTTCTTGCTTATTTTTTGGTGCCAAGACCTGTTTTGCTTTTCGCTATGGGAAATTCGCTTTAGGAACTGCCTTTATGATTACCTGATGTGTCAGTTGGAGGCATCTACTTTATAAGCATGGAATGCACGTTAAGGTGGTAATGTGTGAAAAAGAGATTTTTTGCACAGCAATTAGTAGGAGTTGAAAATAGAGAATGTCATACGGTAACAGAGAGATGCACAAGGCAACCTGCGCTGACTGCGGAAAAGAATGCGAAGTTCCTTTCAAGCCAGACGGCACAAGGCCAGTTTACTGCCGAGAGTGCTACTCAAAACGCAGACCACCACGAAGATACTAAGCGCGAGCTTGAGCATCTTTCTATAATCTAGATTTTTCTTTTTTTATTTTTTGTTGCTTCTTTTCGAGTATTGTGTTCTACTATTAGAAATGGAATTTAGGTCTTTTTGGGCTATTTACGACGTTTTGGGACTAACATGTGTTTTTTTATCGTCGTTGTTCAATTGGACTTTGTTTTAGCTATGCATAATCGTGTAATTGTGCTCTTGCGGTTTTTTCTATAGCCCCCCTCATTTATACTATGAATAAGCGCAAGTTTGTTGCTCTGCCAGCTACCCCTATCCCCCTATTTAAAGCACTGATTTCAACATGATTTTGGCGCTGGAAAAGCGTCAATGGCACCTACCCCTATAGGTTTGTGCATAGAACTGCTATTTGCATCCAAATACGCTGGATTAAGTTAAAACGGTTGAGAAAGCTTTTTTAAGTTCGCGAATTGCCTCTCTTTGCCCTAGCAATTTTTAATAAGGGAAACACTAAACGATTGTTGATGATTACTTTGCCTGAAAAAGTTCTAGTAACATCCGCTTGGCCCTACATCAACGTCACGCCACACCTTGGCAACCTCGTCGGTTCAGTCTTGTCTGCTGACGTTGCAGCCCGATACTATAGACTAAAGGGTGACGACGTGTTGATGGTGAGCGGTTCAGATGAGCATGGCACGCCAATTGAAGTGGAAGCCATAAAACAAGGTATCACGCCTAAAGAGTTGACTGACCGTAACCACGCCAAAGTTGCTGAACTCTTCCGCCGCTGGGATGCTTCTTTTGACAATTACACAAGTACCGAGAGCCCAGTGCACAAAGAGTTTGTCCAGAAAACTCTCCTTGAGATTCAAAAGAACGGCTACATCTTTGAGCAGGAAACACAGATGCTCTATTGTGAGCATGACCAGCGGTTCTTGCCAGACCGTTTTGTAGAGGGCAAGTGTCCGTACTGTGGTTGTGAGAAAGCCCGTGGCGACCAATGCGACCTATGTGGCAGGCTTTTGGAGCCGACTTCGCTGGTTGATCCTTACTGTGCCATCTGCAAAAACAAGCCCACGATAAAAACGACTCTGCACTGGTATATTGACCTCTCCAAACTCGCCGACCCTCTTACTGAGTACTTGAAGAGTAATCAGCAGTTACCAACTAACGTTAAGAACTTTAGCTTAAACTGGATAAAAGAAGGCTTAAAACCGCGCGCAGTCACCCGTGACATAGAATGGGGTATTCCCGCGCCTTTCAAAGGTGCAGAGGGCAAAACCATCTACGTTTGGGTAGACGCCGTCTTAGGCTACGTTTCTGCAACAATCGAACAGTGCCAACGAATGGGGCAACCTGAGAAGTGGCGCGAGTTCTGGTTTGGCAATCAAGCTAAAACTCTCTATTTTGTCGGTAAAGACAACATACCCTTCCACACGATAATTCTGCCAGCGTTGCTTTTGGCTTCGGGTCAGGGCTATAATCTGCCTTGGCATGTCTCTGCTACTGAGTTTCTGCAGTTTCGCGGTCAAAAAGCCTCTAAGAGCCAGCGCGTAGGCATCTGGATAGATGAAGCTTTAGAAATGTTCCCAGTGGACTATTGGCGTTTTTTCCTCATCACAACGCGCCCCGAAAGCAAAGATACCAACTTCACGTGGGCGGCATTCATCGACAAGATTAACGCTGACCTAAACGATACCTTCGGTAATTTTATCCATCGCACACTCTCATTCATCAACAGCAAATTCAACGCTCAAATCCCAGCGCCGACCAAGCTTGATAGCGATGACGAAGCAGTGCTGCAAGCCGTAAAGGAAAAAGTGCAACAAGCCGCCAAAGAAATCGAGGATTCATGGCTACAATCTGCCGCCAACACGCTAATCAGCATTAGTCGCATCGGCAACCAATACTTGAATACCAAAGAGCCATGGAATCTTATGAAAACTGACAGGGAAAAAGCTGGAACAATTTTTTACGTGGCAGCGCAAGTGGTTAAGGCAATTACAGTAGTTTGTGAGCCCTTCATACCGCAAACGGCTGAACAGCTTTGGCAAATACTTCAGCTTGAGGGAAGCGTACACAAAAGCAACTGGAAAGAAGCCCTAAAGCCTCTTGAGGCTGGACAAAAAATCGCTAAGCCCAAACCACTATTCCACAAAATCGAAGGTGACGAAGAAAAACTCGATGGAATGCTCGCGCAAATAAGAGCCACACAGGGGAGCCAAAAATAGAGGCTATCAAATGCAAATAAAAGCTGACCTGCATGTTCATACCACTTTTTCTAAGGATTCACTGATAACCCCAAAAGACCTCGTCTACTACGCAAAAAAACGCGGGTTGAACGCTGTCGCTGTCACCGACCACGACCAGCTTGAAGGCGCTTATAAAATCGCCAAAGAAACCGACTTTCTAATCATTCCTGGCATGGAAGTTTCAAGCAGTGACGGGCATATCGTTGCCTTAAACGTGCAAGAACTCATCCCTAAAGGTTTTAGTGCTGTAGAGACCGTGGAGCGAATTCATCAAGCAGGCGGAGTCGCAATTGCATGTCATCCTTATGTTTATTTTAAGGGTTGCTTACGAGAGAAGGTTTGTGCAAGTTTTGACGCTATAGAAGTCATAAACGCCAGGGCTTTCCCATTCAAAAATAGTGTGAAAAAAGCGCAGATATCGGCGGAACGATTTGGGCTTTCGCGAGTTGCAGGAACCGATGCACATTATGGTCCACAAATTGGTTATGCTTACACGGAGATTGAGGCGGCTGAACCAAGCGTTGAAGCCATAGTGGCGGCTATAGTTAAAGGTGATTGCCAACCGTTTGGTAGACCCGTGCCAGCTATCGTGGACTTGCAACAACAGGTTCAAAGGTTTAAGCGAATGATCAAAAAACTGGGCAATGCTTGAGCCACTTTTCGGTTTACTGTTTATTTTTCTTTTGAAAACCTGAAGGCTAACATGTCTAAACCAATTTTTTTGGCGTCTTGAACAGGGTTGACTTTTGAGCGCCCATTATGCCTCTCTCTCCAGGTCACGGCTACTTCCGCTACTGGATAACCAAGTTTTTTGCAGCGGATAATCATTTCTGTATCGAAGAAATAGCCGTCTGCCTTGCAACTGCTCAAAACTGCCTCTGCGACATCGCGACTCATTATTTTGAAGCCGCATTGATGATCACGAATCCCATCGAGAAACAGCAACCTAACGAACAGGTTGTATGTTAAGCTAAACACGGTTCTGGAGAGTTTGCGTTCAACACGTGCACCACGTACATGCCTCGACCCTATTGCCATTCCACCATTTTGTTTAACTATGCTTAGAAGTTTGGGTAAACATGCCAAGTCGGTGGCTAAATCCACATCCATGAATGTTACGTATTTGCCTTTGGAATTGGACAGCGCTTTTCTGATTGCTTTCCCTTTTCCCAGCCTATTGGGCGAGTGTAGCAATAGAAGGTTTGGGTTGGACTCTGCCATTTTTGCTACGATAACGTCTGTGCCATCGGTACTTCCGTCCTCCGACACGATTATTTCATAGGATTCTGTGAATGAGCGGACAGCTGCCTCAACATTCTGCACGCATTTTCCAATCTGCGACGCTTCGTTGTATGCTGGAAGCAGGATTGAAATTTCTTTTTGTGGCTGTCTACTCAAGTGTTTCGACCTTGTAGGCTTAAAAGAAAAATGATTCTTAGCCATAAATGACTTTTGTATTCAACCAAAAAATCAGTGCGGTTGAGGACTATCGCAAACTCTTTTTAGAAGCAACCCTAATTCTCATTCTAAAAAAGGGGTCGCTAAACATTAAACCAGCAACCTACAGTAGCGGTCAGCCTTCATACGTGCAAACAAGGTTAGGTGAGCGGCTCAAGAAAAAGCTTGTTGAGCAAAAGTTTAGGCTTGCATTGTTGTTTTTCTTGATTGTGTTTGCTTGTGCTGCCACGTACCAGTTGGATTACATGTCAGTGCAATGGGATGAAATGCCTCACCTCTACGGCGGAGTGCTTCTATCGCGCGGCCAAATTTGGGAGTACATGACAACTTACGCATATTACCCGCCTATCTTTGACCTTGTTACAACAGGGTTTTTCCAGATTTTTGGGGCAAACGAGTTTGCAGGTCGCATGGTAGCGGTCACCTTCTCTTTACTTGCTATTTGGCTCGTATTCGAATTATCCAAGAAAACGTATGGACAAAAACATGCATTTTTGGCAAGTGTTCTGTTGGGTACGATGCCGGGAGTTTTTTGGCTTTCACGAGTAACTATGCTAGAAACCATGCTTATCTTCTTTTTCACACTAGTTATGTTTGCGTTCTACTCGTGGCTGAGCAACTCTAGCAGTTACCGTGCGCTGGTGTTTAGCGGTTTAGCATTAGGCATCGGCGTTTTGGCGAAGTACCAGATTGTTGTTGCAACACTCGCCATGCTACTTTGCATTTTGTTTCTTGCCAGAAAAAAACTGAAGCTTAACTCAGCCAAGTTTGCTCTAATCATCGTGGTCGCAGTACTGGTTGTGGCGCCGTGGTTTGTTGCAATTTATCACTACAACGGCATGACAAAGTTCGAAACCATCCAGTACGTTATGAGCGAGGGGGGGCAGGACCGACCTGCGTATAGCAACCGTTTCCAACCTGTTCCCGTATTTTATCTTGTTGAAATGACTTGGCCTTTCAATGATATTGCTGTGCACCCGATTTCGTTGCCGATTTTCATTTTGGGTTTATGTGGACTTGGCTTGTTTGCGTATCGTCGAAGTAAGCAGGACATTTTCTTTTTGACTTGGTTTGTGGTGGTTTACGTTTTTTTCACGGTGATTCCTAATAGGCAGTGGCGTTATGTGACTCCTCTTTTTCCAATTATCGCCATTGCAGCGGCGTGTTTTATCATGTTTCTCTATGGTAAAGTGCAAGGGTGGAAGCCCCAGCAGGTCGGCATCAAAGCTGAGCGGTTAAAGAAGTTGGCGGCAGCAGCTTTTATCGCAATTATCGCTTGTACAGTGTTTTATAGCGGGTATAACGCATACGAAATGACGGTTCGAGACCAGATTCACATTCCAGTCAAAGAAGCCACAGCCTACCTCGCAAGCCACTTAGACCAGAATCAGTCGGCGGTGCTTGTTTGCGCCTTTAACCTGCTAAATCAAGACATGTTCCGCTTTTACTTGCCCCAAAACATGAAAAGCGAGCAGATATGGCAGTATCCAGCTTTAGCCGTTGACGCTTTTACACCGAACTTTAACATCACAGAGTTTGTTGACCTGTGTGTCGAGCGGAATGTGAAGTACATTATACTTTTTGACTATGGAATCCACGCGCAATTCTTTAACACTACGCTGACTTACACTGATATTGAAACTATGCTATTTAACACTGGAAGGTTCGGCGACCCGCTAGACCAACCATTTTGGGGAGAGTTCTACGGTAATTATGGCTACAGAATTTTTCTTGTGCGCTTCTTAGGCTAACATTCAAGGAACTCAAAGCCTGTTTGTTTGTTTTTGGCGCGTTTCGCTGTACCGCCTGCCAACTCAAGAATCACGACTTCACCTATTTGCCAAACATCTACACCCATGCGCACGCAACCCGTGACGGTGTTGTCGTTTCTGCCAAAACTAGCATGCATGTGCAGTTTAGGTTTTCCCGCCTCATCAGTGAAGATTGTGCCTACTCCGCAGCCTTCGTGTACGCCTTGTAGGAGTGTTATCATGGGCTCTGGAGGCATGGCTTTGCCGTCTTTTGGTCCAACCACGACTTTGCTTTTGTCTTCTGCGCCGCCTAAAAAAAAGCACAGGGCGCTTTTGATTTGTTTTTTGGCTGCAAAGTTTTCAATGACTTCGTGTAGTCGTTCGTTTTGGTGGAGCCTCAAAATGAAGGCTCTTGCGGGTTTTGCTTCCGTGTAGTCCAAGGCTAAATCGTCTCTTTGTTAGAAACGGATGAGGGACTGGTATAAAAGAGTTCAAGAGATAAACGGTGGTTTGTGACGAGTCCCTGCTTGGTTTTACGTCTTTGAGCACGAGAAAGCGTCAATAGCACCTACCCCCTGTAGGTTTCAACATAGAATCACTAATAGGCGGCAAATATGATAAGACGCTGTTGAACCTGAATCAAAAAATGTATGCGTTATCCTATTAAGCTAGGCAATGAATTTCTAAGAACTGAACCACGTTGACTATGCTCTCGCCTAAAGCTGTTTGGAGTGCAAACGATAGAGAACTCTTACGCCTGCTCGAATCAGGCACCCTCAAGTCAAGAAGCAAAACTATCCGCTTCTACGCGCCCAGCTTCACCTACTACAAAATAAAACATTACTGCTCCTCAACCAAAGCCTTCCCAACAATATCCGTCACAGGCAACTCGTGCGCTTTGAATTGCAAGCATTGTGGAGGAAAAGTTCTTCAGACAATGCACTCTGCTGCCTCACCTATTGAACTTTTTGAATTGTGCAAAAAACTCAAAGGCGATGGCGCAAAAGGTTGCCTTGTCAGCGGCGGATGCTTGCCCGATGGCTCAGTGCCTTTGGATGGCTTTTTATCTGCGCTTAAGAGGGTAAAGCGTGAGCTTAGTTTAACAGTTTTTGTGCACACAGGCATTATAACATCTCAGACAGCTCGCGCGCTCAAAGAAGCCGGTGTTGATGCGGCGTTAATCGATGTTATTGGTTCTGCTCAAACGGTGCAAAGAGTCTACAACCTTAAAGTTTCAATTCAGGATTACGCAGATTCGCTCAAATCCCTCAACGAAGCGAAACTCAATCTTGTACCGCATGTTATCGTTGGATTAAACGAGGGCAAACTTGACGGCGAATTAAAAGCGCTTCAGATGATTCGGCAAGTTCACCCCTCTGCGTTGGTGATAATTGCGTTTATGCCTATACCAAACACGGCAATGGCAAAGGTGCCGCCGCCAAAGCCAGTAGACATAGCAAAAGTCACAGCAACTGCAAGGTTGATGTTTCCAGATACACCGTTAATTTTAGGTTGCATGCGCCCCAAAGGTGCGACCCGCCGTGAAACAGATGTTTTAGCGCTGAAGGCAGGTGCAGACGGGATTGCTTTTCCAAGTGAAGAGGCAGTGGAATACGCTAAAAACAAGGGGTACACGACTGCTTTCTCATCGTATTGTTGCGCCCAGATGTATCTGGATTTCGGCTTGTAAACGGTTGAACCAGAGCTTTTTAAATTTTCAAAAAACAAACAGTGCTTGTTGACAAAACTGAGAAAAACAACCACTCTATAGCCGTTTTCATTTGCATGTCAACGTTATTTCTCACGGTTAATGCAGAAACTACCCGTACTCCAAGCGCGAGCCAACAAGTTCAAATTTAATTGGCGAAATAATCGGCGTAGTTGCTATAATCATAATTTTTTCAGTGATAGCCTATGCTGGCTATAAAGTAATTAAGAAATGGAGCTCTCGGTCAGACTAGCTGTTTTTGCTTTTAGCATTTTTTGTGCAAGCACAATCGTCCACACTGAAACTGCCAGCGCCGACACTGCTTCAGGAATGGCAACGTTAGGCACGTAGTTGATTGCGAACTGTAGAATCCATGGTAGTGCTGCGGCAATCCCTATTGCAACAGTGAACACTGCCATCCTATGGTTACGGTTGAGGTAAAAGGCGCATGTTAGAATGAATAATGCTATGGGTACCAAAGTGAAGAACGCTACTGATACCCAGTAATGTGTCGGCGTAAAGCTTTCGTTAAAAAAGCCAATCGCCATCAACGCCAAAGTTGCCGCCGCAAAAGCTCCTGTGCCAATTTTGCCAATTATGCTTTTTCCAAAATAGGTGAACAAGCCAAATATGGCAAAGCCAAATCCGAGCAATCCGCTGGTGTACAGCCCAAAGTTAAAGGTTGTTTCTGTGATGCCTGATACTACGCCTAAGTCGCTTAGGGCGTTGTTTGTCCAACTGAAGGCTGGGTAAAATGCGATAGCTATTAGGATGCTGGTGAATGCAACAATGGGCGAGATTAGACCTGCGGCTGCGCCTATCCGCTGATATATGACGCGTTTTTCTTGGAACATACTTATCGCTTGAATACTTTGTTGTTCTTGCTTTAAGAATTTGCGTTCGCAGGAACAAACTGCCGAAGTCTCTGCAGGGAACGCAGTTTATCTTTCTCTCCAATCTTTGCGGCTTCAACTGATTTTTTGAGAATTTCGATTGATTCATCCATTGCTCTGCGCTCTACTGGAAAAGGCACACCATCTTTGCCGCCGTACGCGAAACTGAATTTAACTGGGTCTTCCCAGCTTGGCTCTTCACCGTAAACGAGCTCTGCAACAAGGGCTAATCCGCGCACGGTTGCTGGCCCGACTCCTTTGATGCTTAGGAGTTCTTCGTAGTTGCTGGGTTGGAAATCGTAGACTCTGCTTAGCGTGTCCCAGCTGATGTTGCGCGGCATATCCAGCGTGTTTAGGGTTTGCTGCCAGGGGTCAGAAGTTTTGGGTAGCCACTTCTGCAGTGATGTCTGATTTTGCGGTTTTGTTGTCGATTGGATTAAGTTCATGAGTTTGCGGGGTGGCTCTTTTGCTAAATCCACTGACGCTTTTCTTGAGCCTTCACTGGCTTTTGCCACCATGTTTAGGGCTTTCTCGCGTTTGGTGTTGCCGACTATTGCGTTGTGTGGTTCAATTACAAAGTTTTTTGTGTTGTCGGAGAGCCAGTGGTAGCGTCGTGCTGTGCGGTCTTCTTCACTCATGCCCTGCTGAATTACAGCCCACTTTTCATCTTTAGTTACTAGAAATGCGTGGTGGTAGAGTTGATACCCAGCTTGAATCGCAGTGTTGTCAACTTTAGCCGCCATCTTACTGGTGTAAGCCAGCGACTTAATCGTTTGCTCAGAGAAACCAAATTTTTCACCAACAGTTGCAATATCGCTTGGTGTTTTGCGTGAGGTTTTGCCTTTTCCGCCGCAAACTGCAACACCGTGCTCTTGAGGTGACAGCGCACTTTTGAGGACTCCTGTGACCACTGTGGTTACGCCGCTACTGTGCCAATCGTAAGCTAAGACGCATCCGAACGCTTGAAACCAGTAAGGGTCAGATAGGCGCGCGATAAATTTGGCGGTGCCGTACTCTTCGATGATTATGCTGGCGATTTCGCGGGCTAGTCCCCGCATGCGCCCAGTTAACCATGAAGGCGCTTTGCCGCCGTGAAGAGGCAAGTTTGCAGTGCCAGTGCGAAACATTTTTTTCTCAATGGGTGATGCGGTTTGTTTGGATATAATGTTTATTGCAATGAAAATGTATTCTTCCAAATTGGAAAAAAATGAAAGCTCTAAAAATCATTCTAGTATTATTCTTGCGTCTACTGTTTTTGCGCCCTTCTCATACGCCATAATTGGGTTTAAGTCTAACTCTTTAATTTCAGGATTTTCCAAAACCAGCCGCGACGTGTTGCACAAAATTTTTGTGAGCGCATCGATGTCTGCGGGCGGCGTGTTGCGGTAACCGCACAGAAGCGGATAAGCTTTAAGCCGTGTTATCATTTCTTTGGCATCCTCATCGGTTAGGGGCGCAACTCGGAAACTTACATCTTTTAGAAGTTCAACAAAAATTCCGCCTAACCCAAACATAACCGTTTGCCCAAACTGCGGGTCCTTGATTGCGCCAACAATTACTTCAGTTGACTGAGGAGCCATCTCCTGAACCAAAACACCCGCAACCTTTGCGTCAGCTTTGTAATTTTTCGCGTTCGCAATAATTTTCGCATAACCGCTAGCGACCTCACTTTTGTTTTTCAAATTAACCAGTACACCACCCGCTTCTGTCTTGTGCACAATGTCTGGTGAAACAATTTTCAAAACCACAGGAAAGCCTATCTGCTCAGCTTGAGCCGCTGCTTCCTGCTCACTGCTTACAAGGCTAAACTTGGTTACTGGGATGCCGTACTCGGTGCAGATAGTTTTGGCTTCGGTTTCAAGAAGTGTTTTTCTGCCTTCGCTTTTTGCTTTGTTGATGATTTTTTTGGTTTGGTTCAAAGATTTTTTTCTCCACTATCGCGTTTGATTATGTGATGGCTTGTTGGGTTTAAAATTGTTTTGTTGGGTCTGTCGTTTTTTGCGTGTTTTGTAGTTCTGTTGAACACAAATAAATATGCTATAGTGAGACATAATATTTAATAACTTTCCTCACGCGGAATTCATTTACAGATCCACAATGCCAGAAGAACGCAAAAGCATCAAACAATCCATCAAAGATGCCTTTTCAAGAGCAAATTCCAAGCTACGCTCAGCTGGAAACTCTATCAAAACACGTTTAGCCGCGATAAAAACACGTGTAAAAAATTCAACTGCATCGTTCTCGGCAAAAGTAAAAAGCATAAAATTACCGCAAATAAAAACAAGCTTTAAGAAAAAGCGTCCTGAACCTCCATTAGTTCGTTCCACAAAACCCTTGCCAAAGGGAGTAAAAGTAGTCGAAAAGTATCCTCTATACGAGCCGTTCTCACAAGTAGTAATTGTTCAGGACCCAAAAACAGGCGAGCACAAATACATTCTAGACGAGTTACAACTCGACCCAATGGAACGCGCAATATACAACCGAATTCTAGAAATTTTGCTCGCAGAAATTGAATCACCTAAAGAGGAAATAGAAGACCCAAGAAAGTTTTTTGCCGAAGAAGCAAAAAAAATTGTCGACAAGTACCGAATTACTTTAGGATGGCTTCCAGACGTTTCTTGGTACAAAATTCTCTACCACGCAGAACGCGACTTAGTCGGCTTTGGCAAAATCGACCCGCTGATGCGTGACCCAAACATCGAAGACATTTCCTGCGACGGAGTCAACAAACCAGTCTACATTTGGCACCGCACATTCGAAAGCATAGAAACCAACTTACAGTTTGAAACTGACGAAGACCTCGACAACTTGGTAGTAAAACTAGTCCACATGGCAGGCAAGCACGTCAGCAGTGCCTTCCCAATTGTCGACGCTTCACTCCCAGGAAAACACAGACTCGCCGTTGCGTACCGACGAGAAATCACACCCTTTGGAACTGCATTCACAATTCGAAAGTTCCGCGAAGACCCCTACTCAATAATCGACCTAATCAACATCGGCACCTTCACTGAGGAAATGGCAGCGTACCTCTGGATATGTCTAGAAAACCGCGCTTCAGTAATGGTTCTCGGCGGAACAGCTGCAGGAAAAACCACAGCACTAAACGCCCTAGCTTGCCTAGTTAAACCCGGTAGCAAAATAATGACAATCGAAGAAACCGCAGAGTTAAACCTCTCACACGAAAACTGGGTTTCACTTATCGCACGACAAAGCTACGGCTTAGGCGGCAGCAGCGTCGGCGAAGTTGCACTCTTCGACCTAGTGAAAACTTGCATGCGGCACCGACCAGACCTGATGATTGTCGGAGAAGTCAGAGGCCAAGAAGCATACGTTCTATTCCAAGCTCTAGCAACAGGCCACGGTGGCATGTGTACAATGCACGCTGAAAATGTTCAGTCAGCCGTCCGCCGTCTAACACAAAAACCAATGGACATTTCACCCGCCTATATCCCGCTGATGAATATCGTTATGTCAGTGCAGCGTGTGCACTTGGTCAAGAATGGTGAAAAGAAAGCCTACCGCCGTGTCCTATCAGTTAACGAAATAGTTGACCATGACAAATTCCAAAACCCCTTCAAGTGGGACCCAGTCAAAGATGAACAGATAATTGATTTAGATTCAAGTTTCCTTCTCACTAACATCGCTGAGCGCCTTGGAAAATCACGCAGACAAATACTTTTAGAAATGAAGCGTAGAAGCGAAGTTTTGCGTTGGATGCGACAACAGAAAATTAGAAGCTACAAAGAAGTTGCAGCCATAATCGCAGAGTACTACGCAAGACCAAAAGAAATCTACAAGAAAGTTCATGCAAGTGAGGAGGTAAAACCAGTTGCCGCTACTAGATAAATTCGAAGCCTGGTCATTTCGCCTCTTCGGACGCGTGGCACCATATTTACTCAAAAAAGTTTTTCCATCAACAAAAACTGCCCTAGAAAAAGGACGCGTCAAGATTTATCCAGAAACGTACATTTCACTAATGCTATTTGTTTCAATATTAACCATACCAATCGCAATTATCGCTGGCTACTTAGCCATATCCCTTGGAATTTTGCCGCTTCTAATCTTGGTATTTCTTCCATTATTCGTGGTTGCAGGTTTCATAGTACTTCCAAGAAACAACGCAAGTGACAGAGCAATTGGCTTAGAGCGCGAGATGCCTTTTGCAGCCGCATACATCAGCGTCATGTCCTCCGGAGGCATAGCACCCTACAGTAGCTTCAAACGATTAAGCGATGTTAACCTGATGCCCGCAATGAAAAAAGAAGCAAAAGACATAGTCAAAGACGTAGAAATCTTTGGCACAGACCCACTTACAGCACTAGAAGTAGCGGCAAAGAAAACACCGCTAGACCTCTTCAAAGATTTCTTAGGAGGCTACGCATCAACCGTCATCATAGGCGGCGACATCGGTCACTTCCTTGAACGCAAAGCAGAAGACATCTTTAAAGCACGAGCACTCCGCGTTAAAGCAGCCGCAGAACGCCTAGGCATGCTCCTTGAAACTTTCATCATAGTAGAAGTCATGATGTCACTGTGCTTCTACATACTATTTGCAGTAAATAACCTTCAAACAACAGGAGGTTCAGCCGCAACTTCTGACCTCTCATCATATTCAGGCATGTTGCTCTACACGTTCATCTTTACTCCGATGCTCTCTATGATGTTTATCTACCTTGCCCATAGCATGCAGACCAAGACACCGCAGACGGAAATGCGTCCCTACAAGGTGTTAGCTGTTTCCTCTGTCATGGCCATAGTTGTCTTCTTGTTACTCACAAACTTTATGGGCGCAACTCAACTGCCATTCTTCACTCAGTTACAAGCTATTGGTGTAGACTTGCCCGTCGCCGTAGCCCTTTCACTGTTCATCTGCGCCGCACCGCCTGCAATTATCCATATGAAATTGTCAGCAACAAGAACCAGCATGGAACAAGGCGTAGCAAGCTTCCTCCGAGACCTAACAGAAGTCCGAAAAACTGGCTTATCGCCTGAAAAATGCATCGAAAGCCTCTCTAAACGTGATTACGGCAAATTTACCAAGGAACTGCGAAAAATAAGCTCAGATATTTCTTGGGGTATCCCAATCAAAAAGGTCATGACTGACTTTCTGCACAGGACCAAGAGCTGGATGGTTCAAATCGTCATGTTCCTGTTGGTCGAAACCATCGATGTGGGCGGAGGCACGATAGCGATGATTGATTCATTGGCGCGGTTTAACAACATGACTCAAGAAGTGGAAAAAGAGAAGAAGATGAGCGTTCGCCCCTATGTTATGATGCCGTATTTGGCTTCAATTTTGCTTGTTGCGACCACGGTGATGATGATGGGTTTAACCACAGGCATCGTTGTACCTGGCACAGAAGCACCGCCACCTGACACGTTAATGCAGACCATATTTATCACATCAGTAATTTTCCACAGTTTCCTAATCGGTATTGTTGCAGGAAAAATCAGTGACGATTCTATCGCTTCAGGACTCAAGCACGCAGCTGTCCTTGTGATAATCGCTGTTATAGCTGCCAAGCTTATTCCGCAGTTCATAAAGTTGGTGTAGGAGGGGCGCAAAAACGAAGTTTAAGATGAGTTTGCGTAAGGACCAAAGAGCAGCTAGCCCCGCTTTTTCAACCATGATTCTGACCGCTGCCGCGATAATCATGATTTTGGTTACCGTGACGTTTAGTAATAATCTTTTAAACACGCGCATGGCTGAAAACGAATTTAGCACTAACAAGCAATTCATGCGCACCATTGGATTGCAAATTGATGATGTGGCGTGGACTATTGGCAGAACACAGACTGTTAGCTACACGTGCAGGTTTGGGTACATAAACTTCCAAGAAGCAGCCTTAAGCTACAGGGTTGAAGTCTATTACGATTCAGCATGGCATACTCTGGATTTACCCAGCGAAACCGGTATAATAATGTACAACGTGCCTGTAAGCTCTTATTCTGCGGGTGAAAATTATTTCGAGCCCATCCTCTACACTGGCTATTTTGTTCAGAACGGTTCATTGGCACCCGTGAGCCAAGTGTACGGTATAGAAAAATTATCAATGACTAATGGCACCTGCGCTAGAGTTGTCGTAGTCCCAACGATAAGAATGCTAAATTCCACCATAGTTGGCTATGGAGACCTGAAGTACAAGTTTTACTTGCCCATACTTGAAACTGGGCAAAATCGTTATGGTTCAAACTCGATATCATTAACTGGAAGCGGCATTTACAAGCAAACTCAAAGTGGCGTGGATTCTGTTAGAGTAACTGTTGATTTCCTCAAAGAGGCTTGGGGTTTTGATTCTTCGTTTTTCAAGTTTGATAGTGAAACCATAACCATAGACCTTAACAATGCTGAAGTTGAATTTTATGCTGGTAAGGTAGCGGTTGGAGTTGCTTATGGAGGGTAGATTTTGGCGCATGTAACTATTGAATACATGATTATGGTGCCTGTGCTGATTTTGCAGATTTTCCTTTTCCCATACGTAGCAAATGTTATCATGGGTGCTTGGGAGAATGACCGTGTAGACCTTCAGCTTGAGGAAATTGCGGCTAATTTGGGGAGTTCAGTGCAGCAATTATATTACACGATGAATCGCGAGTTGATTTCTAGTGGTTCTCTTACTATCCAGCTTTACACGCCGTCTAGGATACTTTGTTCTTGGGGGGAATATAGAGGGGACTATAGTTATACGATAACTATACGTAACGTGACTGTTGATGCTGATTTTCCGCGTGCTCAGATTATGAATATTACTGTGTCCTTGTTTGTGGGAGAGAAACAGAGAACAGCGTTCACACTTGTTACTTTGGGCGAAATTGCTGATTGGGATGATGCTTCCTATATTAGTGATTATGTTTCGGTAGTTAAGGCTGCTAGAACGCCAGATTCGATTTGGTTGTCTTTTGAGGAGGGCTAAACGTGGCGGGCGCGGCGATTGACCACATGTTTTCTCTTATAGTTTTCATGGTTGCCATAGTGCTTTTCATCGGCATTTTTAACCAAAGCATGGGTGCCGCTGTTGCTTACCAACAGCACAAAGCGTGCGCGACAAAAACTAGCGACATTTTGGATGCCATTTTGCTGAATCCGGGGTTTCCTTCTAATTGGGGCCAAAGCAATGGGGAAATTACTTCGTTTGGGTTGCATAATCCAGAGTCTCCGCAGTATAAGCTTAGTCCATTTTCTTTGTTGCGATTAACCTCCAATGTGAATTCTCCTGTTTATTGTGATAAAAATGGAGTATACTACAATGATTTGTCCAGCGGTTTTGGCAGTCGCTTGCTAACCCCCATCGATTATGGCGACGTTAAAAGTGTTAATTATTCACGGGCAGCTGAACTGCTGGGCATAAACGGCACTTACGGCTTCCAGCTTACATTAACGCCTACAGTAAAAGTTTCAATAAATCCAACGTTCAGCTCGCCGCTTGAGTTTCTTGTCCGTGTTGATGGTTCAGGCGCTCCGCTTGCCTACGCCAACGTCAGTTATAGCCTGCTGTTGGTGAATCAAGAGGGCGAGTATCCATCGTTCAATGTGGCAAGCGGTAAAAGTAACACTGATTCGACGGGTTCAGTGTCGCTGCCTTTTGCTGAAGTTGATGGTGAAAGCGAGTCTTATGCGCTTCTTGTTTATGTTCATCTTTATGGTCTAAAGGGCATGGGCTACTACGTCCATGTTCCCGTAGGCTTTTCTGATAGTGTGGTTCCCTTAGTCGAGAGTTTTGCGGGTGGAACTGTAAATATTGCACACAGCGGTGCCGTTGGTGGTCCAGCGTCATCTTACTCTTTAAGCTATAATGCTTCGTATGTGATTTTAACTAAAGATTACACTTTGCGGCCAGTGGCGTTGAATGATGCTGTTGGGGTGGTTGATTCACAGTCTGACTTTCCTTCTGTAACCTTGCCCGTTGATGAAGGCATATTGGTTTTAACTTACAAAAATGAATTTGGCAATTGCGGAATCGCTTTGGCGCCTTGGGGTTTGAGCGCGCTTGCTTATCCAGTAACGTTTGGAGGCAACCCTGCAGGTTACGATTGGGTTACGACTGATTTTCGCCAAGTAACCATCGGTGAAATTTCGTATATGGCTAAACTGGCTTTGTGGCGGCTTGGGGGGGTGGCGCGCTGATGATGCGCACAATCGAAGTGCTGCTAGTAATCATAATTATCGCTGGCGCATACGTCTCTGTTTCTTACCTTACCAAATTGCCTGATCCACGGGAAGTTGCACCAGTGAATCTTAGGCGTTTGTCTTTGGCGACTTTGCAGATGCTTGACTCTGATTATGATTTAGGCACGGCAGTTTTTGATAATGACCCTGCGGTTTGGGGGAGACTGCAGGTTGCGCTTTCGGCTTCGCTGCCGCCTAACGTTGTTTACAACTTAACAGTGTATAATGTAAATAGTGATGGAGAACTTTATAGTTATGTTAATTCAATATCGAATGCTGAAAGCTTGGGCACAAACCCAGATGTTTCGGTGTACATGGTAGCCTCATCCAACGTAACATACAATGTGGTTGCTGAGAAAATCGGTGAGGGCAACGGTGGCACACTCTATATTCTGAACTGTAGTGACGCGAACGGCTGGTGGATTACAGGATACACGGCACAAAACTTAGCTCAAGATCTGTACGACTTGTTGTCACCGTATTTTAATAATACAGTATTAGTTCAAAGTACGACTCAACTTGGACAAATTCTAAATGGAACAGCAATTGGAGGAGAGTCTCTTGAAAAGGCAGTTGTTATCAACACTTTTGGGGAAGCAGTGCCCATCCCATCCGGTTATTATGCTAGTTCAGGGGTTGGATATGACCCTGGCAGTAGGTCTTACGCTAGGTATGCTCACACTTTAGGTCAACGTGTTTTACAGTATAATTGGACCTGGGTAAGTATAGTAGGATATCCCCTCTATTACGTCTCTAATACTGAGATGTTCTCTACAAGCCAAAATGGACGGGGTATATACGGCATGAGAGAGATAGGTACGGATGGGGCAACAAATACTGGTCCTGCAGGGCTTACTTCTTTTCTGCGAGGGTTAGATAATCAGACTTTTTCTTACAATGCAAGTAGTATTACGGGCAGTCCCGGTGTTGTATATCTATCAAGTCAAGCTTTGGTCAAGAGTAATTATTATGGTATTTACCCGTCAACTTATCAAACGTCTACAAGAGCGTTGCCCGCTTCAATTACTAGTACCTATAACTTGAATGTAACAACCTATGTCTTCAATACTGTAAGCACTTGGAACCCGGCTGCTGTATACAGACACATTATCTCTTCTGGTGGAACAAGTCAATATAAAGGCGCATTTTACGCCATTGGTTTAACAAGAACGCCTGATATAAGAATCACTGCACTAGGGATTTTAACCGAATACAAACCAAGATTATTCCCTTTAAAGTACACAGCTTCGGATGCTTCTCGGATGGTAGTTTTGCAACTTGGTTTAATAGGAGGCTCCTAAAAATGAATAGTAAGGGTCAGTTTTCTATTATTGCTGCTCTGCTGGTAGCTTTGGTGTTGGTTGGTGCTGTTGTTTCTACTTATTCTGCAATACGTTACAGTGTCGTCCAAGAGCAACCTCAAATTTTAAGCGTGTCTGACGAAACGAATCTGGCTGTTAAAGAAATGTTGGGTTTCACTGTTGGCTATTATGGTTCAGTGTTAAAAGTCACTGGAAACCAGACGTACGCTCAAGAATTAGCCACCGACTACCTTAAGAGCGGGCTAATAAACATGGACGCAGTCAATCCAGAATGGGGCTTAACAATTAATGTTACCGATTTGGCACTGGCGGCAAACTGGTTTACAAACCGAAGTTACAGCCAGGGCAACGCAACCGTTACCTATGACTTGAAGGGATTAGGCATGACGGGCGTTAGTTACTCGGCTTCAATACGGTTAGACGTTCAGATATTAGAGGAAGAATCTAACGATAAGGCGCGGTTAACTATTCTCACGGATGATGGTAAACCGCTAATTAACCTTGGGAAGAGCAATTTTAACTTTTACCGTTATGATAATGAAACTTCGACTTGGGGTTTAGTTCAGCCAGATAGAGTATTGTCTTACGCTGATGGAACATACTTGATTGATCTCCCCGATGGGGTGCGTGGAAGCAGCTATGACGTTGAGATTAAGGATAACCGTGGACTAATGGTCATTGCCTCATCCTACAACAAAATTACTTCTACAGTAACATGGAACGCCACAGGGTTTAGCCAAGAACACAACTACGTAGATAGTGCTAGCGACGGTATAGGCACTCATAGTGATTTTACTGCTCAACAAGCAGACCCAAACAACATTTATGACCGTTTAACCGAAGCCTATACTGGAACAGTAACAGTTGATAATTATCCGAGTGGTTGGAACCCTCTAGGCTCAACAACTAATGTCTCGGGCTCCCTTGCAGATTTACAGAGTGATAATGGTGTTTACATGCAACTGAGAAGCCACCCTGCCGCATACAATACAATAAATTTTGACAGCCAAAACAGTGAAGTTTCAACGAGTGGCAATTCAATTTCATGGACTCATACGACGAGCGCAGGTAGCGATAGAATTTTGCTGGTGGCAATAGATATATTTCGAGCTTCTGGCGGAAGCCCTACAACGATTACCAGTATCACTTATGGCGGGACAGCTTTAACTCCGTTAGCAACCGCTGTGTATGATAGTAATCCACGGGTTCGCAGCTATGTTTACTACCTGTTGAATCCAGCTTCAGGAACAAGGACAATTAGTGTTAACTTTGCAAGCTCAACTTATGCAGTTGGCGGCTCCATAACGTATACAAATGTTGATCAGACGACACCTTTTCTTACAAGCAATACTAACACTGGGTCAGGAACAAGCCAATCAGTTACCGTAACAGCTGTAGGCGAACACACCAAGGTTCTTTTTGGCCACTTAGCCTCTTATAGAACATCAAGTCCAAGCGCATATACTGTTACTGATGGACAACCACCCACTCGTTGGTCAGAAACTGATCAACTATACAAGGGGTTTGGAAGTGACAAAACAGTAACAAGCGGTTTAGTATCTACAACATGGAGCACCAGCAGAGAGGCAAGTTGGGTTGCTATAGCGGTGCTTCTACAACCAACCGCATTGGCTGGGGCTTCTTATATTTGCGATGCAGAATTTACTGGTTCATCAAACACAGAAACTTGGAACAATCTGGTTTGGACTATAGATGCGGCAGCAACAACAAGTGATGCAAGTGCAACTTATCAATTATACAATTACAGAACAGGACAATACGTGACAGTTGGAGATGGCTACTTAACAGACACTTTAGGAACAGAGGATACTACTAAAACTCAAACCATAACCTCAAGCTTAACCGATTTTAGAGATGCTTCGGGAAATTGGAAACTAAAAGTTTCTACAAACGCAACAACTCAATTTGACTTAAAACTTGACTTGATGAAATACAGCATCAACCAAGATAATTACCAACTAAACCTTGAAGAGCACTGGGTAAATATCAATGCAACGAATCTTCGCCAAGATTTATGCATAAAAACAGGCGCAATGGGTTCAGAGCCCCTGATAGTACAAGTGTGGGGTGGGGGGTCTTGGCATAATCTGATGACTCTTATTCCTAATCACTTCAACAATGTTTCTCTTGTACCGTACATTGAATCATCGAGTCTTACCATCCGTTTTGTAGGAGGCAATGATGAAGCCGACTCCACATCTGACAACTGGGACATTGATTCTGTTTTTATTAAGGATCAACCTGATGTCAATTTTCTTATTAACCTGCAAGAATCAACTTTTACACTTGAGGTTCTCCAGAACGGCACCATGCGCTGGCTAGGGCAAAACATGGAATCAACAACTGAAACAGTGCCTATTCCTCCTGTTCCAGTCAAAGCAATCCACGTTAACCAGACCTTCGTGAACGGCACAAACAAGGAAGTGCCTTTTCAAGTGGAAGATTGGGCTTCACAATATCAAATCCCGCTGGGCTTAACCAGTAACACCACGGTTTTCAGCAACAGGCAAATGATTGTTTTCCTCTTAGACTATACAGTTACAAGCTTTACGATTTGGTGGGACGGCAGCGACTCAGCTGTACAAACTCCACTAGCTTACACTAACAATTATTTCACCTATAATGAGAATTCAAAGACCTTAAATAATGGTAGACTCAGTCTCGTGTTTTCGTCAACTGGTTTTGTCTTAAACTCAACAGTTGGCAGTGTGACAAGTACTTCAACATTAATGCGAATAAATACCAAATTAGACACCACAGACCCTGAATTGTCTTTTCCGATAGCATATGGTATAGTTAGGGACATCGTGCTTGGAGAAGCTGAATACTCAGGCGGCATAACCAATTGCCCAAACACTTATACCAACATTGTTATCACGTTGCCAGCCCGCGTTACCTATTACACCTATCAGTTGCGGGTTATGTTCCTAAGCGCATCGTCAAGAACCATCTCAGATTTATGCCCAGTTAAACTAACAACAAACCTAAGCCCCGTCCAAACACAAACTGAGAACGGTACTCTTGCTGACTTTCCAATCGTTCAAAATGGTACTGGCTTATTCTCTGACTATGCGAGTGGGGGACATACTGCTCATCATTGGAGCCAATTCATCACAGACACAGGTCAAGGCACAGGCATTATGTTTACAAATAAATATAGAGAGAAACTCTACGCATTCGATACTATAGCTGGAAGCCCTACAGGTGCACTGAACGTAAATTCTGGTAGTCGTCTAATTGAATTGCTCCCTGTAAGCAGTTTAAAGCCCGCTTCTTTTACGTACGCATACGATATTACTTGGCATGGTGCTGTGGCAACTTTTGATGGCACAACACCCATCTGCAGCATGTACGATGGAACCACGCCGACTGGTCTTTGGCTATTAGTCGAGTATCCGCCTACGTTGACAGTTACCGCCGCAAAGTAGACTCATAAAGTAAATCAAAAAAAGAGTTGTTTTGTTTGTTCTGCTTGCAGTTTGCTCTACAACCAGCCTCCAACGTATCCCAGACGCAGCATCAAAAAATCAACGCACAGCAAAGCCTGATAGAAGATGATGAATAAGGGCACTACTTTCTTCTTCTAACACTAAAAAACAAAGCCGCCCGCTCAAAAATTTGATCTACTGCATAGTGCTTAAGCGTTTGTATTATCTAATAGTTACCGACAAATTCTTATTAGCCCAAACCGCAAAGCTTTCTTAGCGCAGAGTAGAAACGTGGAGGCACAAAAAATCGAAGCAACACAAACAGTCCTGATTGCAGCAAGCATCGCAGTTTCCTTAGGCGTACTGTGCTACGCTTCATGGAGAGACTACAAAAGCCGCGAAGTCAGCAACAAAGTCTGGATAATCTACGCACCCATAGCACTCGCGCTGTCCTTGGCACAAATGGTTTTTGACCCTTCACAGTTACCCTACTTTGCCCTAAGCTTCGGCGTAACCTCAGGCTTAGCGCTATTGCTGTTTTACGCGGGCGGCTTCGGCGGCGCCGACTCAAAAGCACTCATGTGCATCGCCCTTGCTTTGCCCTTTGCCCCCATAGCGTTGGTCACACCCATTTTTGCCTTCGGCGTCTCACCGATTTCCCAAATCATCTACCCCATCACAATCTTCGGCAACGCTGTGCTGTTCGCAGCGGCAAGCGGCATATACATGATAGCACGCAATATAGTGTGGCACAGAAAGCACGGCGTAAAAATGTTCGCAGGCACCCTCGCGTCTGAGTCAATCGGAAAAAAACTGCTTATACTAATCACGGGATATAAAACCACGGTTACAAAGCTAAAGGAAACATGGCACATTTTCCCCATGGAAGACATCCAAGAAGACGGCAACACCAACGAATTAAAACGCAAACTATTGGTTGTCCCGCATGACGAAGGGCGCGAAAAAATCGTTGAACGACTATCCAACGCCATTGAATCTGGAAAAATTGACGCATACGTGTGGGCAACACCAGGGTTACCCATGCTTATCTTTGTAACCTTAGGCCTAATCGTTGCACTGCTTTTCGGAGATTTAGTTTGGCTTTTCGTCCGCTTTATTTTTAGCTAAAACAAAAAGATTTTCAAAGCCATTTTCGCTACGTTTTGAATACGAGATTGCAGCAGTAGTCATGAAAACTGCACCAAAAGCCACTGAGGCAAGACCGTAACCACGGTACGGGTAAGAGGCTGCATCTAAACTGGCAACCACTTGGCTCTCTGCCGCCACTAAATCTTGAGTGGCATATGAATAGAAGAACGCACTTACAACAAACAAACAAATCGCAACTAGCAAAGTACAGACTTCTGCTTTATATTTCAAACCCTTCTTGCCCCTCTCTTCAGACTGCCTGTTAGCTTACATTTAAAATCAAAAGGTTATTTTAGCTTTTTGGAAATAACAGTTACCGGAGCCCCTCATGTCCATGCGCCCATGCAAAAAAGAGCTTGAAAACTTTCTAGAGAACAGAAAACCTAAAGAATGCAGAGTCGTGGTTATGCCTGACTTTTTTTTGGACAGGTTCATCAGCTTACCGTGGGGCACCGCCGAATTCACAACATTAATAAATCAAGTAGTTAAGCGCAAGGGCGGCAGCATCGACGGCATTTCCCAAGTCGACATGCAGGGAGGAAACTCCATCAATGTCGCCTCAGCCATCGCCAACTTAGGCGCGAAGGTTATACCGATAATTTGTACAAGCGAATACGGTTCACAGCAAATAAAACACCACCTAAAAACCGCCCAAGTTGATACATCGCACATAAAAATCTTCGATAAGGCGTCAGTGACGACTGCGCTTGAGTTCCAAACGCAAGACATGAAGACGAACGTTATGTTGCGGGATGTGGGGTCGCTGGCAGATTTTGGTCCAGCAAACCTTGACCATGACGATTATAAGCTGATTGAAGAGGCAGATTATGTTTGTCTCTTTAACTGGGCTGGAACATTAAAATTTGGTACAGCGCTGGCACAGGCGGTTTTTGGCAGGGTAAAACAGCGCGGCAGAGGCAAGACTTACTATGCTACGGCAGACCCTACGCCTAACGCTGATGGTATTAGTGGTTTGATGGAGAATGTTCTAAAGACTGATATCGTAGACATTTTGAGTGTCAACGAGAATGAAGCTGTTACCTACGCAGCTCTGCTTGATGAAGGCTTGAACGAGAAAAAGCGACATGTAGGTTTTGCGGAGTTAGCGCTGGAGGCAGCTCGCGTTTTGGCTAAGCGTTTGTCTGCGCGAATCGATTTGCACACTACCGCTTTCTCTGCCACGCTCCATGGGGAAAAGGAGGCGGTGGTGCCAACGTTCAAGGTTGAACCTTTGCGTGCGACAGGTGCTGGTGATGCTTGGGATGCTGGAAACATCACAGGCGATTGGAATGCTCTTTCGGACGAGTGCCGTTTGATGTTGGCGAATGCTGTTTCTGCCTGTTACCTCTTAGATTCAGAAGGCAAGCATCCGAACAAAAACAAACTTTTGAGTTTCCTTAGGAGTACCGCTTGAGGTTTATGCAAATTATTTTAAGTCGCTAACACTCTACCATGCAAATAATACAGTAAAGGCGGTGTGGATGGCTAAACTGTTTGGAAGTTCAGGCGTTAGAGGCCTAGCAAACGTTGATTTAACTCCTAATCTCGCTTACAGGGTTGCTTCAGCCGTAGCAACGCATGCCAAAGCAAAAAGAGCGGTGGTTGCCCGAGACACGCGGGTTTCAGGATGCATGATTGAGGGTGCGCTAGTTTCAGGTTTGCTTTCTTGCGGCGTGGATGTTTTGCTTGCGGGTATGGTACCAACGCCTGTTTTAGCTTACACGACTAAAGCAGTGTCGGCTGATGTGGGTTTTATGCTTACGGCGTCTCATAATCCGCCTCAGTACAACGGCATTAAAGTGTTTAAGAGCGACAGTCTATCTTACACTGACGAAGACCAAGATGCCGTGGAAAAAATTGTAGCTGAAGGGCGCTTTGCGTTGGCTGATTGGCGGTGTCTCGGTAAAACCGTGCCTGTAGATGCTGCACAAATTTATTTGGATATGGCAAAGAGAGCGGTTGCCCTAAAGCGTCAGTGGAACGTGGTTGTTGACGCGGGGTGTGGTGCCACTTTTAGTGTTGCTCCAAAACTGCTCAAAGCCTTAGGGTGCAAAGTAACTGCTCTTAACTCTCAACCAGACGGGCACTTTCCAGCCAGAAAATCCGAACCGACAGCTGAATCGCTCAAGGACTTGGCGAATGTCGTTAAAACGCTTGGTGCTGACATAGGCGTTGCCTTTGACGGTGATGGCGACCGCGTTGCCTTCGTTGATGAATGCGGGGTTTTTGTTGATTTTGACCGCTCGCTTGCTGCTTACGTCGCTTTTGCTCTTAAGCGGGCTGGTGGCGGGATGATTGTGACTAATGTTGAGGCGTCAATGTGTGTGGAAACGATGGCACAAAAATACGGCGGAAAAGTTGTGAGGACACGGGTCGGCGACATCTACATCTCAGAGGCCATAAAGCGTGATGGAGCGATGTTTGGTGGCGAGCCTTGTGGCGCTTGGGTGCATCCGAAGCTTCACTTTTGTCCTGATGGACCGCTTTCTGCAGCGCTGTTTTTGGCGGCTTTGGAAGATGAGGATAAGAATGTTTCTGAGTTTGTGGGTGAAGTCCCAGAGTACAGTACGTTGCGAAAAAACATTGCTTGTAGGAATGACCGTAAATATAGGGTGGTAGATGAACTCGGCGGGGTTCTCAAGGCTGAATTTCCCGATTACACCGATTTCTCCACTGTTGATGGTGCGCGTTTAGCTCTCAAAAATGGTTGGTTACTTCTTAGGGCTTCAGGCACCGAACCACTTATTCGTTTGACGGTTGAGGGTGAATCTTTGAGTGCGGCAAAGGATATAACTCAAAAGGCAACAGCACTAATACAAAGACAAGTCGAGGCACAATAAAATGAAGGCTGTATTATTAGCGGCTGGCGCGGGTGAAAGGCTGATGCCGATAACGGCAACTCGCCCCAAGCACCTCATTAAGGTCGGGGGAAAACCGATCTTGCAGTTTTGCCTTGAAGCAGTAAAGAAGGCAGGAATAGACGAGGCTATAATCGTTACTCACTACATGGGTGAGGCTATCCGCAAATATTTTGGTGACGGCAAAGCGCTTGGTTTGCGCTTGAGTTATGTGGAGCAGAAAGCTATTTTGGGTACGGGTAACGCCGCAAGCGTGGCTGAACCGCATATTGAGGGAGATTTTGTTCTGGTTTATGGTGATTTGCTTTTCGGTCAAGACGCCGTTAAGGATGTGCTCTCAAAGTTCAAGGGCGGAAAAACCGTTGCCGTGATGGGCGTAGTACTAGTTGATAAGCCAGAAAACTACGGCATAATCGAGCTGGATACAGATAAGAAGGTTAAGTGCATTGTAGAGAAGCCACCTGCTGGAAAAGAGCCGTCGAATTTGGCTAACGCAGGAGTCTATGTTTTCTCGAAAGAAATTTTTGATGTGTTAAGGAAGACTAAAGCTTCAGTTCGTGGAGAATGGGAACTCACTGATGCCATAACTATGCTTGCAAGCGAAGGCAAAACGGTTCTTGCAACGCAACTCTCCAAGGATGACTGGTTTGATGTAGGTAGACCGTGGGACTTGCTGGACGCTAACGTTTGGGCACTAAAACGCATGGAGCACCGCGTGTTGGGCACTGTGGAGCAGGGTGCGCATTTGATTGGTCCTGTTTCAGTGGCGGAGTCTGCGCGGATTCGTTCAGGCGCTTACATCGAAGGTCCAGCATTCATAGATGAAGAAGCTGATGTTGGACCAAACTGCTACATCCGACCGTGTACAAGTTTAGGCAGAAAAGTTCGTGTTGGCAACGCTTGCGAAGTGAAGAATAGCATCATAATGGACGGCACCCATGTCGGGCATCTCTCTTATGTCGGCGACAGTATCCTTGGCGAAAAATGCAACCTTGGTGCAGGAACCATAACAGCGAATTTGCGTTTGGATGATGGCCACGTTAAAATGATAATCAAGGACAAACTTGTTGACACTGGAAGGCGCAAATTAGGTGCAATTTTTGGCGATAATGTTAAAACAGGCATCAAATCGCTTTTTATGCCAGGCGTAAAGGTGGGCGAGAACAGTTTGGTTGGAGCCAACTTTATGGTTGAGAGAGATTTGCCAGCAAACTCGAGGGCGTTTCTAAAACAGAGCGGCGAAATAAAGCAAAAGAAATAATCAAGATAGCCCTCACAGTGGGTGAGTTCTAATGTCTGAAAAAACGCCTGAAGAATTATTGCGTGAATTTGTTAAGAAATACTATGCCTTCTTTCAGGGCATGTATACTGACGAAAATAAAATGCTTGATTATGGTTTCAAATTCATTGATGCATACAATTCCTTTTAAAGGGCATTTGACGATTTTGTCAGCATCTCAGAATATTACAGACTCCTTAAACGACTAACGCCAGAATCTAATACTACGCCTAATGTCTTGGAAGACTTGTTTAAGCCCAAACCCAACTTCGATTGCATCAAGTTAGTAATGATAATATCGCTCATTGAGAAACTCAGTTCAGGTAAAGATTACATTGATTTCTCAACATGGGTTAAGAACAATCATCTCACTGACAAGAAGATACTGAAAGCTTGGGCTGACTACAACAAAGAATATGGATGTAGTCAAAAGTTCAGAAACTTTTTCTTGAACGAAACTTATATTACTAAAGCTGAGCAGATATCACTCCTAAAATCAGTGACTTATTTTATAATGGATGATAACGGAACTCTCTGCAATGTGGCGCTCTTTTGCTATGACAAAGAGCGGTGTAAGGCAGAGCGCTTCGGATGCACTTTTACTTCGTCTGAGGACTGCGAAGCTTATAAAGATGACAACATCCGAAAGAAAGGCATGAAAGAATTCGCAACCTTTCTTTATTCGATGCGTAATGGGTTTGTCCACGATGCTAATCTTATCCGCCTATCCGAAGAATCAATGGGTACAACAGCTCTCCTTTGGGATTTTGTTCCATACAAGTTTCACTACATCAGCAGAAACGACTACAAGGGACATGTACTTATGACATTGAGCGTCACAAGTCTTGAGAAGATAATGGATCGAAATTTAAAGAAACTTCTAGATAATTATCTCCTCATGAGGAAAAGCTCGCGTTAAATCCTTGCTCTGAATTAATGGTTTTTCTCTTTTTATAGAGCTCTAATTTTTCATTTAAAAGTAGTGATTTTAATGGCTTCTAAGTCGTTGTAAATATAAATAAGGGGCTGTAGACTGCGCAAGGTAGATTACTATCGGTATTCAGTGCGTAAAAAATCCAAAAAGGGCTAGAATAAACCAAAAAAGACCTAAATTGCATTTCCAATAGAAGCGAAACCTTCTCTGCGCTATCTTTTTTGCATTCTATTTATATTAAAGATAAATAGTTGTAGTGCAATCTCATAAAACAATTAAGGAGAAAAAGAAAATTGTCTGTAGCGCAAAGAAAATACTTCACTGAAGTAGCAGCATTGGCAGAAAAAACTGTAGCTGTAACCACAACAACAGGAAAAACCTTCAACGGCACCCTCGTAGGCATAAACCCTGACAATTTAAGCCTCACACTAGCTGACGTTAAAGACGAAACAGGAAAACTCCTCAACCGACTAGTCCTAAACGGCTCCATCGTCATGTCTATTTCCAGCGCAGAAAAACCCTTCGACCTCAAAGCCCTCGCACAACGACTAGAAAAAGTCTTCCCAACAATGGTTAAACTCTACGAAGACAAGGGCTTCATCTGGGTCATGGATAAAGTCAAACTTACAGAAAAAGGCGTCACGGAAGGCTCAGGACCTGCCGCTGACCGCGTACAAAGAGTTTACGAGCAATTCATGAGCGAAGTCAAAGCCTAAATAAACCAGCGCAGTTGCTGCTCCTCTTTCTTCTTTTCTTCTGTGATACTTCGAATAATACCAAACGACTCAAGCATCAATTTAATCTCGTTACCCGTAGCTTCTAACTCAGACAAATCAACATCCAACTTCAGGTATTTGCCAACTAAATCTAGTGCGTACTTCGCAGCGTTCACATCAGGGTCCATCCCAGGAGTATCCACCAAAAGCGAGAAACCCTTCATATCCCTAATTTTAGCCAGCCCAACCGATAAACCAGCAATACCAAACACATGACCAACCATAACCTTCGTGCCCAAATCCAATGCTTCCTGCATAGTCTCCAAATCCGTCGCCGTACTGTAAACACCTGGCACAGCCTGCGCCTCATCCTTCTTGAAGCCACCAATAGAAATTACAAAGCGGCAACCTAACTCCTGCGCAATGTCGAGCACTTTACCCACTAACTCGTACTGACCAACCGTCGTCAACGCCTGCGTGTTACCATACCAAATGATCAAATCACGCTTGCCTTCGCCTCGTTTAGCATAATAGAGTTCGTTTATAGGTGAACGTGCACTGCCATCTCCAGTAGTAACAGCGAAATCTTGAAATGCAGATGAAAATAATTGTGCAAACTTTTTCGCTTTTAGTTGTTTAATTAAGTGTAAAGCTGCAATGTTAGCCACAAACCCGATGCCAGGCAACCCTTCAATGAGAATTGGGTCGTTTAGTTCTGGTTTTTCACTTATGTCAATTGAGCAGACCACGGTTATGCCTCTCTTGCGTATTTAGATATTGCATAATGATATAAGGATGCCTAATCCGAAGGAAACTGGGACAAAATAAGAGGCTCACCCAAACTTCGGGCTTAATTTTGGCAAAATTATAAATCCACCAAGAAAGCCACAAGTTAGCGGTGTAAATGGTGCGAAAGCTAGCATATACAATTCTCATGATTATTCTTGTCGGGTCGTTCCTGTTTTTAGGCTTTGGACGCGCAAGTACTCCTATCAGCGGAGTAGTTACCTCAAACACGGTTTGGACATGGGAAAGCAGTCCTTATGTGCTTACAGGCGACCTAACTGTTAACAGCGGGGTAACTTTAACCATAGAACCAGGGGTCATTGTCGATTTTAGCTCATACAAGCTACAGGTAAACGGAGCCTTAAACGCGCAAGGAACCAGTGCTAACAAGGTACTTTTCTCAAGCAACGGCTATTCAAATCAAAAAATTGAGTTGAGAGGCTCTGGCAGCATAATCGATAACGTAATCATATCATCAGTACCACTGATAATTAGCGATTCTTCACCTATAATAAGCAACAGTTACATCACAAGCAACTCCGCAGAACCCATCACAGTGAACGGTGGCGCTCCAACAATAAGCAACAATGTGATAAAATTCAGCGCCACAGCTGACGGAATCCACGTGAATTCAGGCTCACCAACAATCATCGACAATATAATTGCTGGTCAGGGGCACTACTGCGGAATCTACACCCAAGGCACGGCATACATCTCAAACAACAAAATCACCAATTGCTGGACAGGTATTCATGCAGTAGGACAAACAAACATACAGCAAAACATCATCATGAATAATGTGAATGATGGAATAAAAAGCGAGAACTCAGCCTCATTCATTGAAAGAAACGCCCTTGCCAACAACAAGTGCGGCATAGGCGGGACAGGAACCATCCAATACAACACCATAACAGGCAACGAAGTGGGAATTTGGGGGCCACTCTCTACAGCCGTAATCACTAACAACAACATCTACAGCAATTTCAACGCAACATCAGGTATAACCCAGAACGTTCACCTCACAGAAACATACGACATCACAGTTACAAACAACTGGTGGGGGACGACAGTCGCATCAGCGATTAGTCAAACACTTTGGGATTACAAAAACGACTCAATCAATTTGGGCAACGCAATTTACCAACCATACCTAACCCAACCCAACCCCCAAGCACCTTCAGTTCCAACAGGAATCGCTGTGCCAACATCTCCACCGACGCCACCGCCATACTCGCCAACATCATCACCCAGCGAAACACCTACATACACACCAACAGAAGAACCAACACAGACACCTTACCAATACACTCCAAACCCTGAACAAACACCCATGATAGTAGGGACCCCAGACCCAATTATCGGTCAACCGGACACTGATTTGCTGGGCGTAATCGTTATTCTCTCAGCCGTAATAGCTTCGGTTACCATTATCCTGCTGATTAATAGAAAATTCACAAGAAGCAAAAAAGCTACGGTAAACTAAGCCTAAATTTTTTATAAGCGAGCAATGCTTCTTGTGTAGGTTTCACCTTGAGCTTTGAAATAAAAGAAAAAGACCTCCTAGGCAGAATCGGCAAACTAAAAACCAAAAGCGGAACAGTGGAAACGCCCCTGCTTTTTCCAGTAATCAACCCCAGCATACAGCCGATTCCGCCTAAAAGACTCAAGGAAACATTCGGTTTCCAAGCAATCATAACGAACGCTTACATCCTAAAAAAACGCTACCAAAACAAGCCCATAGATGTAGGCTTGCATAAATTCCTTGACTTTGACGGGGCAGTGATGACTGATTCAGGAGCCTACCAAATCCTCGTTTACGGCGAAGTAGAAGTTACCCAGAAAGAAATAGTGGCTTACCAAGAAGGCATCGGCAGCGACATCGCCACTATTCTTGACATCCCAACAGGCTGGAAAGTAACCAAGGAACAGGCAAAAGTTACGGTGGCAGAAACCCTGAGACGAGCCAAAGCGTTCTTTAAAACTAAAAGTCGAGATGACATTCTTTGGGTTGGACCAGTGCAAGGTGGACGGCATTTGGATTTGGTGGCGAATTCAGCGGTAGAAATGGGAAAGCTACCTTTTCAAATTCACGCTTTAGGCAGCCCAACTGAAGTCATGGAAAGCTATCGCTATGACGTGTTAGCGGATATGATTTTAACTGCCAAGAAAGGCATACCCATAGAGCGACCGCTGCACTTGTTTGGTGCTGGTCACCCCTCAATGTTCGCTTTAGCTGTGGCGTTGGGCTGTGACCTCTTTGACTCAGCCGCTTATGCATTATACGCTCGAGAAAACCGTTACATGACGGAAAACGGCACATGGCGAGTGGAAGAACTTGACTATTTTCCCTGCAGTTGCCCCCAATGCTCCACAGAAACGCCAAGAGGCTTAGAGCACAAAACACCCAAGGAAAGGCAAGTCTTCTTAGCCGAACACAACCTTCACGTATGCGTAGCTGAATTAAAGCGTATCAAACAAGCTATCCGAGAAGGCAGACTCTGGGAACACACAGAAATGCGAGTTCACGCTCACCCCGCATTGCTCTCAGCCCTAAAACGTCTACGCAACCACGAAGACTTCCTTGAAAAAATCAGCCCCACCGTGAAGGGAAGCGGATTCTTCTACTTTGACTCGGTTGGACTTGCAAGACCAGAAATCACCCGTTATCGCAAACGCTTAAGCGAACGCTACACGCCTCCTGAAGGCGCAAAAGTGCTTCTGCTTGTGCCGCAGACCAGAAATAAGCCCTTCCATAAAGCTCCAGAATTCAAAAAAATCAGGCAACTCTTTAGGAACTTGGGCGAACTTGCCACAAAGGTTCACGTTTGCGTTTATGCTGCACCATTTGGCGTTGTACCATTGGAGCTGGATGAGGTTTATCCGCTTTCTCAGCATGATACCGCGTTGCCTCTCGACTTGGAAACTATCGGTTATGTGGCAGACCAAACTGTGGAGTACATCAAGCGCAGTAGCTATCGAAGAGTCGTGTTGCTAAACGATAGAAAACTCTGGGGCGACAGCGTTAAGGAGGCGTGCAGTTCAGCGTGCAAGACGAAGCTGTTGATGTTTGATAGTGTCGAGGAAAATGTTGAATCGCCCAAAGAACTCTTGACTAATCTGGAGCGTAGCTTGCGTAAGCAACTACCATAGATTTGCCGCTTAGATCTAAAGTTATCGAAAGGAAAAAGAAAAGAATAAATGAGGTTATTAGTGGGGTAAGTTAAAGCCCAGATACTCCTACAGCTTTGGATTGAATTTGCAATTTATTGGCAGTCATCGCTATTTAGCATTAAAACTTGAGGATCCTAACTAAGAAACAAAAAAAAGGGACTCAAACCGCCTTTATAGCAGGCAAACAGTCGCCTTTAAAAAGAGGTAGCAAGTAGCCGGCATGACCCTATGGAAAAACGTTCGACTACCCAACATATGTGCAAACTGCTGAGAACTAAGAACAGTGAACTGATTAAAATCCTCCCGATACTATCCAAAACAAAAGTCTATCTCGTTTAGAAAACAATTAACGCTGAACTCTTCAAGTTATTAAAAATTAACTAATCAATTCGCACAGATATGATTTTAATTCATCAGAATTTATTCTAATATTCTCGAGTGTTTTTTTCCCTTTTACAGTTATTGCGAACATCCGCGTGGCTCTATTTGGTAACTTCTCAATATAACCTATTTTTTCTAGTCTTTCAAAAACTGGGTAGATAGTTCCAGCACTGATATAAACCAAGTGTTTTTTAACCAAAACCTCGGTAATAAATGGCACGCTCGCTACACGTATACTATCAATCTCTTTTAATACGGCAAACTCTAGAAAAGCTTTCAGCAATTTCGATTTTGCAACCTGTAATGGAATAATCTTATTTTTAGTTAGGGATTGTGAAGAATCCGAGTTAGAATCTATGACTTTCATGTTCATGCCAGACCACTGGATTACTTTCCCGCTATCTGTTTGAAGCACGGTCTATTAAGTCATTTATCATAAATAGCGACAAATTAGATTTATAGTTTACTATAATTACGCTTTCACATATATACGCCTTAAAAATAATGAGTATTTTTAAGAAAAATGTTAACTCAAGTTTCCATTGAGAGGAATTTAGACTTTATCCACAACTTTGAAATCATCCGTTGGCACTGATCGGTTATGCGCTCTACAATAGCATTACTTAGGTAGTCCTGCACAACAGATTATCGCTAATTAATAGCGCTTCTATGTAATGCAGACGTTTTTTAATAATAAAGGAAAAAGGAAAAGCTCAATCGAACCGGCCGGCATTCCGTTCGAGTTGAGTGTTGCAGCCTGTACAATATCCTCTGTATTGGAATGTGTATCTATAATTCATAATACAATAAGTATAGTCCCAAAGATGGTCAGAGCAGTCAAATAGGTGCGACGCTTCGTGCTGGAAAAGATTTTCTACCGGATAGTAAAATGGCCAACTGCCGATGGTTACATCCATCACGAAATGGCGTCCCATCTGATTTGCAAGCCCGAGGATTTGACTATTACCACTAGAACCTCCATATTGACCTGACATTAGCACCATTACGTCACAGCCGACGCCGGTCGGGTCAACTCCATCTATTAGATCCAACAACCCATAATAATCCATATAATCCGGTGAATCCCAATAACAAATGTAATTCCATTCTGTTTGAAAATCAATTCCATATGGCACCTCCAAATAATCGTCACCGCCCTCTAGGATATTATCTGCCCAAATGCAACAGTGGAGCCACGTAACATGCCAAGGATCAAAGCTTACATAGTAAGCTACTGCTTCTTCATCAAGGATTATTATTGTTTTTACGGGCTGTGGGTCTGAATCCAATTGCATTTGTTCGCTATTCTTGGATACGACTTGAACTGAAATCTGATTAGGAGTAAAGTATCCAGGGAAACTCGACAATCTAAGTATATCTTCTCTAGTCATCTGTTCCTTGTTCGCAGCAGGCATTTCCCAAGCATCAGCTATCTGAACGAATGCGTCATTCTCGTCACTAGCACTCTCGAGTGTTGATGCTATTGGAAATAACTCCTCGAATTTCGGCGCATTGGACACGATTGTTTCTGTTATTTTTTCGATGTTCGGAGTTAGGGTTGATGCTTGGACAAGTGGAAAGATTGCCAGCGTAACAAAAAAAAAGAGTTATAAGGGCAAGAAATTTTTTGAATTTTAATTTTATTCCCAAAGTTTTCACCTTTTTTACACTTTTTTATGCTTCTGATATATAAAATATTGAGATGAATTCGAAATCCGACTCCTCTCTTGAATCGGTTGTAATCTGTGCGCTTAAATACTCTCTCGACTTAGCGACCAATTTTCCACCGGTTTTCAAGCAAACCCATGTTTTGTACATGTACTCAAAATTATGGCTAAAAGTATACAAGGGCTAAAGTTGATAATATGCCTAAACATGCTAACCGCTTAGGCAACCATTAATCATTAACAATTATTTTGGATATATTAAATAGTAAATTATTTATAGCTAAAATCTCAAATATTGATTTATGCTCAAGGAAGCAAGTGTAATCATATTTGTAATTTGTTGTGTGTTCTCAATTATTCCACTGACTTGGATATCGTATCCTAGTCCTATTGGTCTCCTCTTGTCTATTGCTCTACTTTTCACTGTTTTGTTTTATGCTGTATATGACGTTAAGAAACTGTATTACAATAAGGAATATCACTTAGCTAAGAATTTTATTCTTTTTCTGATTCTTTCAATCACGCTTTCTTTTATCATACTAATAATGGTATGGCGATACTTTATACCTCCAACCGTACAATTTATTTTTATATCAATAGGGTTTTGAGAAACTATTTCTACTTCAATCACCATAACTGTGACATAACTTGCACCAAACTCATGGTTATGGAGATGGAAAAATCGAACCATTAGGCGCCGACTTACATATACATACAGTCTACTCTGCCGATTCACTTATCCAACCAAAAATGCTCGTTGACATGCTGGTTGCCCACAACTTCATCAAAGTTGCAGCCGTAACAGACCACGACAGTGTACGCGGTTGCCGACCTACAATGCAGTTAGCATCAGCTTATCCTGACATCTTGGTGATTCCAGGCGTTGAAATCAGCACATTGTACGGTGATGTTGTGGTTTTGGGTACCGAAGAGTTGCCGCCTAAGCCATGGACACCTGAAGCTGTGGTTGATTTCGCCAAGTCAGTCGGCGGGGTTTCAATTGTTGCTCATCCTTACCGAGAGTATGGCATGGGTGATAGAGCCAGAAACTACAAAGTTGACGCCATTGAGGTTCTTAACGGTGGCTCCACCCAAGCGGCGAATCATCAGGCTAAAGAACTTGCCAAAAGCATGGGCTTGCCCGGCACAGCTGGCAGCGATGCGCATCAAGTTTCCGAGTTGTTTAGTGTCTGCTCAAAAATTGAGGCATCCCTTAATGTTGATGATATTTTAAAGGCAATTCGGAAAGGTTCAGTTTCAGCGCAGCCGTCAAAAGGGTCAATACATTTTTAAAAGGGCATAGTTAATTTTAAACTGTTAAATGTAAGGATTGGTTTAATTGCAAGTTTCGTTTTTAGGCGGAGCAAGAGAAGTTGGCAGAATTGGCATAGCTGTAAAGTCAGCGAAGACCCAAGTGGTGCTTGACTACGGCGTAATGCTTGATAATGAACCTGGGTTTCCTATGCATGTGCCGCCTAAAGATGTTGACGCGTTGATTCTGACTCATAGTCACCTTGACCATTCAGGCGCCATCCCCATCTTCTACATCAACGACAAAAAACCACTCTACACTAACAAGCTCAATCTGGAACTGTCTCAACTTCTTATTCAAGACTTTATTCACCTGTCAAGTTACTATTTGCCATTCGAATATCTGGAACTAAAAACAATGATGCGCAGCAACAAGCACCTTGACTTTGGCGTCGCAGAAACCCTTGGCGATATGAAGTTTAAGCTCATGAATGCTGGGCACACTCCAGGAAGCGCTTCAGTCCTCATTGAAGCTGACGGCAAAAAAATCCTCTACACAGGCGACTTCAATATGGAGGAAAGTAAACTTTTGGCTGGTGCAACCATGGATTATGGCGATTTGGATGCAGTCATCATCGAGAGCACATATGCTGATTCTGACCACACAGAGCGGTTGGAGCTTGAGCGACAGTTTGTGGAAGCATGCACTGACGTAGTTGAGATGGGTGGAACGGTTTTGGTACCCTCGTTTGGCGTTGGGCGCTCGCAAGAGATGGCATGCATTTTAGCAGCACATCACTTTGAATATCCAGTTATTCTAGACGGCATGACGCGTGAAGCAAGTCGCATAATAATGAATTACAAGGAATTTTTGAAAGACCCGCGGTTATTCATGAATGCTATGCACTCACTGGATTGGGTTGAAGGCTGGCGCGACCGACGCAAAGCAGCTAAAAATCCGGGCGTGATTATTTCAACTGCTGGTATGTTAAAGGGTGGTCCCGCAGCCTTTTATCTCTCAAAACTGGGTAAAAAAGCAACTAACGCGGTCTTTTTGGTTAGTTATCAGATTCCGGGTACACCTGGACGTGAATTAATGGAGAAGGGCGTCTGCACAATTGATGGAAAAGTGCGGAAGATTAAGGCGCAGTATCGGCACTTTGATTTCAGTTCCCATTGTGGTGCCAGTATGTTAAAGGAGGCGTTGCGACGTTTGGGCGGTAAGCCTAAAGTATTTGCTGTTCATGGTGCCGAGGGCAACTGTGAATTGCTTGCGAACTGGGCTCATAACGAGTTGGGTTTGGACGCTGTTGCACCCCGAACAGGTGAAACCTACCAAATTTAGGCAAACGCTATGAAAATTGGTATTTTGCGTTTTGGGCAGGTCGTGCCCGAGGTTTTAAGTGGTGTAGCACAAGGTTTAGTTAGAACTTTTCCTGACACCTCTTGCGAAATTGTTGGGAAAGTTTTGCCTGTACCTCAACAAGCGTTTGATACAAAGCGTAATCAATACCGTTCAGGCATGCTTCTCGAATTGACAAGGGCTTTTGCGGCTGGCCAAGCTCAGTTTGACTGTGTTTTAGGTGTAGTTAATGCAGATATTTTTGTCGCTGGACTGAACTATGTTTTTGGTGAAGCATACACTCCTGGACACGCAGCAGTGATTTCTCTCTGGCGGTTGCGCCCTGAATTTTATGGCGAACAACCTAATCCGGCGCTATATGTTTTGCGCGCACTTAAGGAGGCAGTACATGAAGTTGGGCATACGTTGGGTTTACAGCACTGCACCCGTTCCTTGTGTGTTATGCATTTTTCTAATTCTATTTTTGACACGGATAAAAAGCAAAGCTTCTTTTGTGACCGATGCTATTTGCATGCATCAATAGCGATAAATAATGTCGGGTAATCGGTGTGACTGAGCAAGTTAAACCTGAGCAGACAGCTAAAGAGCACGATAAATTCAAGTTTGAAATAATCTATCTCATGCCCATACTGGCAAGCATGCTCTTTGGATTAGTGTGTGCTTATATTTTGTTGCCTCAGCAGTCATCAGCTATTCCTGTGACGCCGATTCCTGAGGATACGCCTGGTGCACCTTTAGGTAACGCTATTTACTTCGTTATTCTCATTGCCATTAGTGCGACTGTGTTTTACATTTTGCTTCAGCGTCGTAGTAAACGCATTATTAAGGGGTTAATTGTGATGGCAATGTCAGCCGCCTCTTTGCTGCTGTCACTAGTTTACTTATCAGCAATTTTCGCTCACTTCCCAAAAATTGGTATAAGTTGGGACTACGTGATAATTCCTCTTTCAATCGTAGTTATGGTTCTCTTTAATGTTGCTATCTTCCGCTTTGGCAGCGTGGCACGTAACGTAGCAGTAGTTGGTTTAGGTGGGGCTCTGGGGGTTTTCTTTGGCTTTTCAGTTCCATTATGGAGTGCCATTTTAATTTTGGCTTTCTTAGCAGTTTACGATGTGTTTGCGGTCTATAGGGGTCCAGTAGGCAAGATTGCAGAGCATGGGCTTGACCAGCTTCAGGGTTTAAGCTTCGCGTTTAAAGATATTCAGATGGGATTAGGCGACTTAGTGTTCTACTCGATGCTACTTGGTGCAGTATTTTTCAATTTTTCAGGAATCCTGCCAACCATTTTGGCAATAGTCGGTATACTAATAGGGTCAATTCTAACCTTTTTCATGCTTGAGAAGAAGGGGATTTTCCCAGGGTTGCCTTTTCCAATTATGCTGGGGTTAGCTTTGGGTTTAATCACTGGCTTCTTGCTGTAAGTTGAAAGTCCTTAATCTACTGTTCAAAATAATAGGAGAGTGATGTCTTTGCTGGAAAAATCGACTGTGGCTATCGTTCAGGGCAAGAGGGGGCATGAACCCGTTTTCAAAGCGCTGGATCTAATTGATTACGAGACGGCACTGAAGGGTTACAGTAGGGTTCTCATAAAAGTTAACTTTATCACGACCAAGACATGGGACACGGGTGCAACAACTGACCCCATTGTTGTTGAAGCCATAATTCAAAAACTCAAGCACTTGCCCGTAGAGGTTATCGTTGTTGAATCTGATGCCACCATTACTGACGCTAACAAGGCTTTCGAAGCTACAGGAATGGCTATGATGTGCAAAACTAACGGCGTTGAATTCCTCAACTTGCGATACGTTAAGGATAAAGTAAAAATCGCCGTACTCAACGGCGAATGCCTAAAAGACATCACGGTACCCCGAATCGTCAAAGAATCCGCCATAATCAGCGCTGCCAAACTAAAAACCCACAACTCCACAAAGGTGACCTTGGGAATGAAAAACATGTTCGGCTTGCTTCCAGAAAAGTTCAAAGCCAAATATCATGCTAAAGGCATAAGCAAAGTTGTAGCAGACATAAACACAGTCTTAAAACCCACCCTAACTGTTATCGACGGTTTCGTCGGCATGGAAGGCGACGGACCAGTCAACGGCACCCCCGTCAAGATGAACCTAATTATCGCAGGCAAAGACCCAGTCGCCACCGATGCCACAGCAGCAAGAGTTATGGGGTTTGACCCACATGAAATCCGCCACATAAGAACAGCCCATCAAAAAGCGCTCGGTAATATTGACAATATAGAAGTCGTCGGTGCAAAACTGGAAGACATCACACGATTGTTCAAGAGAAAATAAAAGAAAAAATGTTGACGCTATAGAACAGCAAAATACACGTTTTAATTGTGCTTTATCAGTAGATCAAGATTTTTGTTTGGTTTTGTTTTTTTGGTAGTAGAAGAAGAAACGCTTGCCCTTATTCTTCATCTTCTCTGGGGCTTGGCGGTGTAGCGTGTTCTTGTTTTAGCGTTTGTTTCGGGTTGCAGGCTGGTTGTGGCAAATTGTACAAAAGCAGAGCAACTGTTTTTTGATCTACTATATATAGGAGGATAGGGGGTAGGTGCAGAGCAGCAAAAGGTCAGCAACATCTCATTACTCACAGTTACTCAAAACAAAGCATCTAAAAAGCCCTAAAGGTTTAAGTGCAACATCCATACTTATTCTGCCAAGGTGAAATAAAGAAATGCCAACTCACGGTTCATTATCGAAAGCTGGAAAAGTCCGTTCGCAAACACCAAAAATCCAAGCTCAAGAGCGAACAGCCCCAAATCCTAAGGCCCGAAGCAGACGCAACTATGAAAAACGCGTAATTCTGCAACGAAAACCAGGACAAAACTGGATGTAAACCAACACAAATAAGCTTCTTAACCCTAACTTAAAATTTTACAGCACAACCCACTCGCTGAAGAACTAGCAACAAAAACCAAAAATAAATAAAAAAATGTTTATTTAAGTACTCTCAGCAGGCTTCTCGGCAGTTTTTTCCTCAGATGGTTGAGTTGGAGTAGCGGCTGGTTCGTTGGAAGATGCAGAAGCAGCGGGAGTAGCCTCAGTGGGGGTATTAGTTTGCGTAGGCGCATTTGCGGTTGGCGGTGGCGCTTCAGGTTTTTGCTCTGCTGGTGGCTGGTTTTCAGGCGTGCTCGATAAAATCTGGATTTTTTCTGCCATCGGATGTAAAAGGTCGGGTGGAGGGTATGGTGTGTTTAGGTTTGAGGATAGTATGTAGATTGAGTTGAAAACATGCTGGTAGATGGTGAAGAGTATTTGCGGAATCTTCGTGTTTGGGTTAACTTCGAGCTTTTTCCGTATATCATCAGGTTTACCACCGAGCGTCACCGAACCAGTGATTGAATATTTAACAACGTTTGGTTTTGTAGAGATTGAAAGAGCAAAGTTTAGCATTACTTGGTTGGTCTCTTTTTTCTGCTCTTCTATTTTTGCGTTAACATCAAAAAACAGTTCTTCTTTCGTGGAGTACACACCTGTGCGTTCGCCCTGTAGACTATTTAGGGTTATGGAAACGGTAACTCCCGAGACAGAATACTGTGGGTTAACGGCGGATTCCTCTCTTCACATCATTTCTGTTATTTTAATATTTAACTTTTGTATAAAGCTAACACGTTAACCTACCATGAAAATGGTCGATTTCGTGTGGATGTCAGCTGCCACTGTAATATGCTGGTATGGAAAGCTCTGTCATAAATTTGAATGCTTCATCTCCTTTAGTATTGGCTTTTTGTTTGAGCACTATTTTCTTGGGAATATTCTCTTCGAGATAAACAATGTAATCAACTGTTGTTCCTAAACCCAGACGAGCCAGTTGCTGAATGGTGACTTTGAACTTATCGTACTCCTGAATCTTTGCTTTTATTTTTTCGATTGCCTCAAAAAGTATCTCTGTTTGCCCCTGCTCGGTAAATGATATCGCTACGTCTCCTGCTTGCACCCAATGTGAAGGCTCTTCTTGTCCCTTGGCGCCTTTGCCGCCTTTCTTTTTTTCAGGTTCTGGCGGCTTCTTTGATTGGGAGCGGAGAGTTTTTTGCAGGGCCATTGATTTTTGGTACCATTCTTCGTTTTTGTGGGCACTCTCGCAATCTCTCAGTACTGTTCCTAGCCATTGGCTGTAATCGTCAAACAGTGATTTGTACTGATTTGTTTGGTTTATGATAAACTCTGTTATGTCTTTTAGTGAACTAAATGTGTGGATTTCGGTTCCCAAGCGTTTCAACTCTCAATGAATACGGTTAGCTTTAGTTGTTAGATAAAGGTCAGTTTTGGGCATAATAGGGTTTGTCCATTGCAGAAATTACATACTGTTTTATTCAAAGGCACTGCAAAAGTACCGTTCTATATTATGCAACGATTTTGGAAGAGACCCACAACGGCTGAGGCGTATCAATTGCACCAATTTGAGTTACCCCCTCGCGCCTTTTCATGAATCGATTGGTGATTTCTCAAGCGATTCAACGTACTTGCTCAATTGTTGCTTGCCACGACTGTGCCTGTGGGTCTCTTCCAAGTTTGGAGTTGTGTATGACTATTCCCTAATCATCATGCAACATATTAAAGTATTGTGTAGCAATACATCAGATTCTAAATATTGGCGCAGTTTTTAACGGTTCCTCGCTTTTTCATAAGCGGCGGCTATAGCTTCGCTTGTCAAAACCCCAATCACTCTTGTCGGCGCCTCTCTATCAACAACTGGGATTAAGCGGATTTTTTCTTTTGCCATTATTTTGTTTGCTTCAAGGATTGATTCATCCTCAAAAATTGATACTTTTCTGAGTGGCATTTGCTCAATTCTAAGGGTGGTTCGTTGCTGGGGCTCAACTTTCATCAACTCGTCCCATGAGATAACGCCTTCTAGCATGCCGTCTTTAATCACCAAGACATCATTGTATCGATTTTTAAACATTATTTCTAAGGATTCAGAGAGGCTTTGTTCGGGGTTAACTGAACCTACCTCAGGTTGCATAACATCTTTGACTCTGACGCTTGCCAGAGTCGTGGAAATTATAGTTTGTTCTGTTTCTTCGCTGGCTCCTATATAAACAAAAATTCCAACTAAAATAAGTAAGAAGTAGTTTGGAAAAAGAAAACCCGCAATAACCATGCCTATGCCAAATACTTTGCCTATAGTAGCAGCATATCTTGTAGCGTCAGAATAATTCATTCTTTCAGCTAGTACTGCTCTGAAAACTCTGCCGCCGTCCATGGGAAAAGCTGGAATCAAATTGAAAAAGCCTAATAACAAATTTAATACACCAAGGTCGAAAAGGAAGTTTTGTGCAAAAGCCAACGATGTTATGGATTGAATGAAAGCTTGCGGTGAAATCAACAAGTTAACCCCGAGAAGTGTGGCACCTAAAAGAAGACTGATTACAGGACCAGCAATCGCCATACGCCATTCTTGGGACGGCCTCTCTGGCAACTCCTCAATTTCTGAAACCCCACCAATCGGATACAAAATTATTTTTCGAACTCTAATCCCATAATGTCTTGCTACAACAGAATGCGCAAGTTCATGGAAAACTACAAAAACAAAAAGGGATAGCACCATAAAAAACGGATAAAACCGTGGATAAGACAACACAAAAACTGCCGCTATCAAGAGAACAAAAGTTATGTGCAGTTCAATGGGAATCCCCCACACGGAAGCTATCTTAAAAGAATACTTCATACATAAAGGATGAGAGGTTTACTTTTTTAAATTTTCGATACCCCAAATAGCATTGCATATAAACCTAGATATAACAGTTGTTTAGCCCAAAACTGGATATGATTCCAGAGTTCCATGTTTAAACTATAGGGGGTCTATCGTATTGGCGATAAACCGCACCAAAGGATTTGAATCGGTGCTTTATGTAAGGGGACGTGGTAGTTCAGAGCAACAAAACTGCGCCTATTTGTAGTATAAATAAGGGGCTATAGAAAATCACAGGTTATAGTTTTCAGTGCTCAGGTTTTTATTGTTTTTAGCCATTCTTCAAAGATTTCGCGCAGTTTTTGTGGGCTTTCCAATACATGCATGTCTTCCATACGTTCTAGCTTTCGCACGAGGTCTGCTTCTTCTTTGCGTATTCTTAACTTCATTTCTTTTCCGTTCGGAAGTTTCGTGTAAACAGTGCTTTCTTTATAGTCTGTCGGCAAGATGTAAACAGGTACGAAAGCCTTCAAACTCATAATAGCCGCATTCGTAAGTAACGTGTCGCTTATGCTGTTGGCGATTTTTGCAACGGTGTTGGATGTTGCAGGAGCAATCAATAGAAACTCGTACTTGCGCATCTGCATCCATGCGGCAAGAAAAGGCGAATTAGAATTCACCTCAACCATAACTTTTGGGAAACCCTGTTTTAGTTTTTCCTCAAGCCTGTAGAACTTTAGCACTGTATCCGCAGCTTTGGAAACAAAAACTTCTATTTCAACAAGGTTCTCTGACTGGCGTTTCAAATCAAGCATAACGTTAAGAATTTCTTCAATCTTGTCGCCTGCACCAGTTATGCCCCAAGCAACCTTTCGTTTTTTTATTTTATTTTCAGTCATGTTTACCCACTGGATTATTTTTCGCCGTACCGTTCAAGGAAATCAGCAAATCGTTTGACGGTCTTCCGTAAGCTTCTAAATCCTTCCTCGTCCAATTTTACTGCTTCCAGCGTATCTTTAGACCAGAAGGTTGCACCCAAATTTGCGCCGAAGAATCCGCCGCCTACCGGTATCACCCCGTTAATGATAAAAAACGCGTGGATTTGCATAAGTGCAAATTCCTGTCCACCTGCCCTGTCTCCGCCAACAGCAATGCCCATGCCGATTTTGCCCCTAAAAAAATTCTTATCAGAAGCAACCGCTGCACGCATTCTATCCATCACAGCTTTAATTTGTGCACTTACACCACCGTTATAAACAGGCGTAGCCAAGATTATGCCCTTTGCCTCGCCCAGCATGGCATAAAGCTCCTGCAAATCATCTTGGATAACGCATTCTTTGTTTGTAAGGCAAAAATCGCAATGTGTACACGGCTCTACCCAATTACCCCGAATAGTCCAAAATCTTGTTTCTAACCCCCTATCATTGAGCATTTTTAGGGCTTCTTTTAGAACATACTCGGTTGCTTGTTCGCGAGGGCTTCCGCAAATTCCTACAATCATAAACTTCAACTAAAGGTAACTATTGATTGACATTAAAGCCTTACCCCGAAAAGTTGTGCACAGAAGAGTCTAAGGAACTAGAGAATTTCTTTATAAACAAAGATAGAGGGAAAAGCGGTTGTTCCGCTTACTCGTTCTCGAAGTATTCTTCTGGCTTCGGTGGAACTGGAGGTAATCCTCTTCGTTCACGAATCTTCTTTATGGTTTCAGCCTGCATCTGTTCTGGAACTGGTGCCCAACGGCTAAATTGTGTAGCCCAGAAAGCTCTGCCTTGAGTGCTGCTACGAAGTTCATCGGCGATGCCGAAGCTCTCTGAAACTGGCATTTCAGCTTTAACAGTAATCATGTCTTCTTCAGAGGGCATGTCTAAGATTTTGCCGCGACGCTTATTTAGCAGTGTAATTACGGAGCTAACGAATTCGCTTGGCACTTTGCATTCAAAACTCAAAAGCGGCTCAAGCAGTTTCGGGTTGCTAAGCAGTATGGCACAGTAAATTGGTCGCCAAGTCATCGGGATAGCTTGTGCTGGGCCTCTGTGCACTGGGTCTTCGTGAAGCGTGATATCTTCGAGGTTGACTTTCAAGCCGTAAGCGGGTTCTTTTGCCAGCGGTGAAGTGTGGACAGCTTCGCGGAACCCAGTCTTTATGTGGTCAATGATTTCGTCTACGTATTGTCTTCCTTTAATGCGGTTAACCAAGATGTTGCTTTCTTCAACGGCTACTGCACCTTTGGCGTCGTCTGGTGCCCAACCTAAACTTCTTAAGATTTTGGTTCGCTCATCTTTACTTTGCATGTCAGTGATTTTTTCAGATTTTATTGCTTCAATTACCTCATCTGATAATTTCTCAATGGTTATCCAGAGTTTGTTGTGTTTGTTGGGGCTTTTACCCATGATTGCTGGACCACGGTAATCGTGGCTTATGGTTTCTCTGTAAATTACGATTGGCTTGCTGAGTTTCACCTTTAAGCCTGCTTCTTGCATGCGGTAGGCGGTAATTTCAAGGTGAAGTTCACCCATGCCTGAGAGGAGGAATTCTCCGCTTTCCTTGTTCATTACAAAGTGCAGGTTAGGGTCTTCGGTGGTGAGTTTGTGCATGACTTTGTCAAACAATGGCAAATCTTTCACGTCTTCAGGTTCGACGGCAACTGTGACGACTGGGTCAGAAACGTATCTTAGGCCTTCAAATGAGTGTACTTCGATTCCGTCTTCGGCTATGGTTTCACCGACATGCAGAGACGGTAAACCTGAGATTGCGCCGATGTTGCCTGCTGGAACACGGTCGATGATAACTCGGTCAGTAGCCATACTCATAAACACCTGCTGAATTGTGCCTTTCTGTTTACTGCTGACCAACTGCACAGTTTTCCCTTTGCTGATTGCACCGCTGAAAATTCTGCCAATAGCGACTGTTCCGCTATGGGGGTCAACTTCAATTGTTGAAATGCACATGAGCAATGGGGCGTTAGGGTCAACTTTTGCCATGCCAACACCCACTGGTGTGGTTGGGTCACCGGGCCAAATCTGCGGTTGCCTGTAGGGTTGAGCCTGCACAGGATTTGGTAGGTGTTCACAGAACATGTCTAGAATTGGTTCTGGTAAGGGTGCTTTTTTGCTCAGTTCATCAACTTTTCTACCGACATCTGCTGGGTCACCAGTGTATGCGTCGATGATGTCTTGGAAGGTGACTTTTTTCATCTTCATGTGTTTGAGGTTTAAGCCCCATTTGTGAAGGGCTGAACCGAATGCTACACGGCTGTCTTCAATTTTTACTTGCCAATCTTGTTTGTGTTCAGCAGGTGCATATTTCTCGATTAGGCTGTTGACTCGCAACAAAATCTTTGCGAATTTCTTTTGTATTTCTTGTGGCGTTAACTTGATTTCTTTGATTAAGCGGTCAACCTTATTGATGAACAATATGGGCTTTACACGTTCTCGCAGAGCCTGCATGAGAACGGTTTCTGTCTGAGTCATGGGTCCCTCAACGGCATCCACGACTACGAGTGCGCCGTCTACTGCTCTAAGACTTCTTGTAACTGCACCTGAAAAGTCTATGTGTCCTGGTGTGTCGATGAGGTTGATTAAGTAATCTTGGTTCTCGTAGGTGTGGACTAGACTGACGTTTGATGCGAAAACAGTCATTTGACGTTTCTGCTCTAGGTCCCATGAGTCAAGGAACAGTTTTTGACCCGCGGTTTGGGTGCTGATGATGCCTGCAGCGGCTAGAAGACTGTCGGATAATGTGGTTTTTCCGTGGTCTACATGCGCAATGATGCTTGTGTTGCGTATGATTTGCGGGTTGTTCATCAGTTTAACGATTTCTTCTGTTTGTCTATAACGTGCCATGATTATGCATTCTCCAACTTGGTTAATTTTACAGCTTGAAAGATTTGTTTTTTAAATGTTGGAACCATTACTTTTAATCTCACTAAACTGGTAAGCTACAGGGAAATTGAGTTTGTGACCTATTAACTTTATGGATTAAACCATCAAAACAATTGGGGCTAAGATAGCCTAATTGCTGAAAGGCTGGATTGCCTTTTTATCAGTTAAATTCTCCACTGCCGACTAAGCGGTGGCTACTACGCTTTGCAAGTTAGGTAAAATATGGTTTGCAAAAAAGAATAAAAGTACTCATTTTGTTTAGGCGGCAACGGAGGGCACCCAATGAGAAGCGTAGCAAATTCATGTAAAACAGGCGTAGCTGGTGGTTTTTTAAGGCTAAAAATTGCTTCGTTTCCGATTACTTTAAATTCAGCCAGCAATATTAAGCAAAAAATAACTCAAATAAAGAGTATACTAAACCATGAGGATGCAATGGTGTTTCAATCCATTTCCGCCCGTTCACGGCATTCTTTGAACGATTACTTAAAAATACTCTTGTTCTTCTATCGTTGTGGGCGATCATAAACACGTTCTACAGTTAATCATGGCAGGGTAAAGTTTGGAGAAAGCTGCTTCTAGGCCGATTAATGAGGTTTTCGCTGACCTAAAAACATCTGAAGAAGGTTTAACAAGCCAAGAAGCTAAACTTCGCCTAAAAAAATACGGCTACAACAGGCTTTCTGAGAAGAGACAAATTCCCTTTGTTAAGAAGTTTTTTAGGCATCTTAGAGATTTATTTGGTATTCTGCTACTCGTAGCGGCTGTATTATCTTTTATAAGTACACCCGATAATCCGTCACTTGGCATAATTATTCTCGGAGTAGTTTTCGTTAACATTTTCGTCAGTATGTTTCAGGAGTCACGTGCAGAAAAAGCCATGGCAACCCTGAAAAGCTGGATGCCTGAATACGCCAAAGTCATGCGTGACGGGGAACTAAAGAGGATTTCTGTTCGAGAAATTGTTCCCGGAGACATAATCCTTTTGGAGGAAGGTGATCGGGTTCCAGCCGATGCGCGGTTAATTGAAGCTTTTGATTTGTGGACTAATAATGTTCCTTTGACTGGCGAGTCTGAGCCTCAGCCAAGATTTGCTGACACGGTGGAAACAGTTGAAAAAGCGTACCTGTATTCGCCTAACTTGGTTTTCATGAGCACCAGTGTGGCGAAAGGTAAGGGTAAAGTTGTTGCTTACGCTACTGGCATGGATACCCAGTTTGGAAGAATTGCTAGCTTAACTCAAACAATCCAAGAAGAGGAAAGCCCTCTGCAAAAGGAAATCGGGTTGATGGCAAAGTTCGACTTTTTTATCGCCCTTGTCGTTGGGGTAGTCTTTTTCATTGCTAGTTTTCTTTTCTTGCACATTCCTCTAGGAACAAGCATATTTTTCATGATCGGTGTTATGGTGTGCTGTGTCCCAGAGGGCTTACAGGTTACAGTTTCAAGCGCTCTAGCCATTAATGTGCTCAAAATGGTCAAGCAAAACGTTTTGGTCAAACGGTTGTCAGCTGTGCAGACTTTGGGCAGTGTAACTGTGATTTGCACGGACAAAACAGGTACCATAACTAAGGGTGAGATGACTGTTAACAAATTATGGGTCAAAGACCGTGTAATCGAAGTCTCAGGATTGGGTTATAATCCTGAAGGCGATTTTACCCTACAAGGTAAATCGTTGCGTGCAGCAGAAACAGCTTCGCTTGAGCAACTTTTGGAGATTGCTGCGCTCTGTAACGGTGCAAAGATTGATCCACCTTCCGATAGAAACAAGCATTGGAGTGTTATTGGTGATCCTACTGATGGTGCTTTACTGGTTGCTGCTTTAAAGTATGGTTTAAACATCGAGAATGAATTGGCTAGGAAACCCATTGTGGATATTTTGCCGTTTAGTTTTGAGCGAAAGCGTATGACTACTGTTCATAAAGTGAATGGCGACTTTTATGTTTACACTAAAGGCGCTCCGCGAAATACTCTCGACGTTTGCAACAGAGTGCTTGTGGATGGCAAAATCGAAACATTAGATGAGGCAAATATGGCCTCGATTGAGTCGAAAATCCGCGATTTTGCTGACGAAGGTTTGCGTGTTATTGCCGTAGCTTTCAAGAAAATGCCCAAAGGCAAGTACAAGAAAGGTGTAGAAGTAGAGAAAGATCTGATTTTTGTGGGTTTAGCAGCGATGCGTGATCCCCCAAGAGAAGAGGTAAAGAGTGCAGTTGCTAAGGCAAAGCAAGCTGGAATCAAAACGGTCATCATTACAGGCGATTACGGACCAACAGCGCAAGTTATTGCTCAGGAAGTAGGTATTGTTGAAGGTTCATGTTGCCAAGTTGTTCGCGGTGTTGATTTAGAAGAGTTAAGTGATCAAGGAATCATTGATCAAGTTAAGAAAGGTAACGTAATTTTTGCACGTGTTTCTCCTGAGCAAAAGCTCCGTATCGTCAAGGTTCTAAAGGCAAGCGGTGAAGTGGTTGCGGTTACAGGTGATGGCGCAAATGATGCTCCTTCGCTTAAGGAAGCGGACATTGGCGTTGCCATGGGTGCTTCTGGAACCGACGTTGCCCGTGAAGCGGCAGATATAGTTTTGCTCAACGATAGCTTTGCGTCCATTGTTAAAGCAGTTGAGTCTGGCAGAGCAATCTACGAGAATATCCGCAAATTCATTGTTTACGTGTTTTCGCATAACTGGGCAGAATTGATTCCATACGTGCTATATGCTGTGTTGGGCATCCCATTGCCGTTGCTGGTGGTGCAGATTTTAGCCATTGACCTTGCCATTGACGTTATCCCAAGTTTAGCTCTCAGCCGTGAGCCGCCTGAAGCGGGAATCATGCAGGAACCGCCGAGAAGTCTCAAAGAACGGTTGTTCACGGGTAAGGTTTTCTTGCGTTCTCTCTTCATCGGTGTAATCATAGCTGTGGGTGCAATGTATGGATGCTTGAGTGCTTGGATGGCGGGTGGTTGGCATTGGGGTATGAATTTAGCGCCAAATGACCCTGTGTACATTAAGGGGGTTACGTTGACGTTTGCTGGAATTGTGGTTGCTCAAGCAGGAAATGTTTTAGCCAGCAGAACCAGCAAGCAGTCGATTTTCAAGACAAGCCTTGCAAAGAATAAGTGGATTATCTTTGGCATTATAGCTCAGCTTTCAATTTTGGCTTTCTTAATTTATGTTCCCCTAATGCAGGAGTTCTTTGGAACAACCGCACTTAATCTTTCAGACTGGGCATTCTTGCTTTCACTTGCCTTAATAGTGATTTTTGCTGAGGAGATTCGCAAGTTTTTCAGTCGAAGATTTAGCAAAACTGTTGAAGACTTGAGTAGGCATGACCACACTTAGAGCGTTAATGCTGAGCTTCGGGTTTTTTCTAGGAAAGAATTAATAATGATGAATGCAAATGTTGGGGGTATATGATGTATGAGACTTTTAAGTGCCCAATCTGCAAGGCTGAATTTACAACCCCTGAGAAGCTACGAGAGCACCGTATGAGTGCCCATAAAGGGTCAAGATTGTTTTAGAATATGCATTTGTTGTTTCACTAGTGTTACCACATTATTTTATATTTTCTGAACGGTTAGCTGTTGGTAGGAATGCAAGGGATAGCCAACACCGTTGAGCAGGTCAAGCTGCTGAATACCAAAAAAGGCGTCGCCCACCTAACTTTTCTAACGCCTTAACTATTCAGCACACGGCTTGACCTCTCAGCTGTCATTTTTTAAACAATTAACAAAAACAAGTTTGCTTGTTCTGATGGCTCTTCCATCTATTAAAGGCAGAAGCATCTTGTGGTTCAATATTGCTTAAAGTTTTCCGCGTGCCCCTTTCCATTTGTCTGCTCTTTTTAGGTATTCTTCGTAGCCGTTTTGCCTGATGAATTCAAGCTGTTTTTTGTACTGCTTGTATTTTGTCCCGTCCTTGTTCCAGAAAGTTGTCAGAATTTTGCATGGGTAATCTGGGCAGTCGGCGCATGTTTGGAGTTTTTTGTCCCTAAAACAGCAGAGCTTGATTTGGCATTTTGCCTTGTTTAGGTCTCGTCCACCGGTATCGTAGCCTAACTTGCAACCATGGCAGTATCGCTCGTTTGGGTACCTGTCTTTTTGCCATTGTCTGCAGGTCTTGCAGTATGCACCACAGCACCCAATCTCTATAATTGTCACAATGCTTCTTTTGAGTTCTCAGAGTTATATTCTTTACAGTCAGGTGTTGGTTGGTTACAAGTGATGCGTTGTGCTTTCTGTGAAAGTTGGTGCCGCATTTTAAATGAAAGACCGCTCGTAGCATTCTTCGTGTCTAATTGCGGTGCTTTTTCTGGTTGCAACTCGTTGTCCTTCGAGAATGGGTTTGTGGCATATTAGGCATTTAGCCTGCCCTTTTTTTTGGACTCGCAGAAGGAGTCTGTGAGTTATTACATAATGGTTTGTTGCCATACTGCCCACTTTCTTCTGAAAAATCCTTCACTTTTTTGATGTAAAAGCGTTTTTGTCAAGGTTTCTTGACTAAGAGTTAGTAAAACTTTCTTGACTAAAAATTTTAGATGAAAGCGAATACTTTTTGTCTGTTTACACCGCATATTACAGTTTAGTGAAACATGGTGCCGTTGATTTCAAGCTTTGATCCATGGCGTTCAGGCCTCTGCACATGCCCACCCAAACTAACGTTTAACCCTTACACAGGATGCGACCATCAATGTGCCTACTGCTATGCATCCAGCTACATCCCAAACTTTAAGGATTGCAGACCCAAAAAAGACCTGTTAGTTTCACTAAAGAAGGAAGCCGCCAAGCTCAAGGGAGAGACCATCTCGATAGCCAACTCCTCTGATCCTTATCCGCGAACAGAAGCGTCTGCTGGTTTAACACGACGCTGCCTTGAAATCCTCACAGAGAGCAACTGCAAAATCCAAATCATAACCAAAAGCAACATTGTAACCCGAGACGACGACCTGCTCAGCAAGGTGCCCGTCACGGTTGCGTTAACCATAACTACAGATGACGATAGCTTAGCAAGGCAGATTGAGCCGTTTGCACCTCTGCCTTCTCAGCGCATAAGAGCTGCCCAAGACCTAATCAAAACAGGCATCCCAGTCTCAGTTCGAATAGACCCCATTATCCCCATGTTAAACGATGAACCACAAAAGCTCATTTCAGAACTAGCAAGCATAGGCGTCAAACACTTAACATGCTCAACTTACAAGGCTAAACCAGACAACTGGATGCGCCTAACCAAAACCCTGCCCCAAACAGTAGAGAAGCTCAAGCCGCTCTATTTTCAGCAAGGCGAGCGCGTTGGTGGAAGCACGTTACTGCCCAAAGAGTTTCGATACAAACTCCTCAAAAGCATACGGGATTTGGCTTTGGCGAACGGAATGCAGTTTGGCGTTTGCAGAGAAGGCTTAAATCAGCTAAACACGGCGGCATGCGACGGCTCATGGCTCATGCCAAACGATAAGGAGGCTAAACAACGCAGACTCGCGTGATTATGCTGGCAGATTTTGATTACTTCTTTGCGCAATGCGAAGAACTCCGTAACCCAGCCATCAGAGATAAGCCAGTGGTCGTGGGCGTTTACTCAGGACGCACTGAAGACAGCGGAGCCGTAAGCACAAGCAACTACATTGCACGTAAATACGCGGTCAAGTCAGGCATGCCACTGTTCTTGGCGAAGCGTAAACTCGAAGGCACAGATGCGGTTTTCTTCCGCGTTGACCATGAGTACTACAACCAAGTAAGCAACCGTATCATGGATATTTTTCGTACTTACGCCACAAGCGTTGAGCAAGTCAGCGTTGACGAGGCATACTTAGACGTTACAGAACAAGTCGAGGGTAGCTTCGAAAAAGCAAAAGATTACGCCCAGAAGATAAAAGCCGATGTCAAAACGAAAGTCGGCATAACGTTCACAATCGGCGTTGGACCAAACAAACTCATAGCAAAAATAGCCTGCGACGCTCAGAAACCCGACGGTTTAACAATAGTGAAGCCTGAAGAAGCTCAAGCTTTTCTTGCTCCACTCTCGGTTGACCGACTTTTGGGGGTAGGCAAAAAAACTACTGCACGCATGGAGCAGATGGGCATAAAAACTATCGGCGACTTAGCAAAATACGACTGCCAAGTGCTCATCGAAGTTTTCGGCAAGGCACTAGGTATCTACTTTCACAATGCAGCAAACGCTATAGACAACGAACCTGTACAAGAGCAGGGTGAAGCAGAATCCATAAGTCGAATCGGCACCTTAAAACAGGACACACGTGACTTAGCGTTTATTTTGCAGAAAACCGCTGAGTTAACAGAGGACATTTTCAAAGAAGTATCAGACAAAAACTTGAGTTTCAAAACAGTTTCAATTTATGTTGTCATGACAGATTTAAGCAGCAAGAGCAGGTCAATAACGCTTGAACAACCAGCCAAAGACAAAGAAACCATACTGAGAAACACAAAAATGCTTCTCGAGAAATTTTTGAGCGAAACGACACTTCAAATCCGCAGAGTCGGCGTAAGAGTCGCAGGTTTTAGCAAAGAAGAACCACAGCAAAAACAAATAACAAGCTTTTTCTCAACAGCCTAACTGCGCCACGCTACCGACTACCCCGCAACCGTTAACAAAGAGAACTACTTTTCAAATGTCTACTTGTTGAGCGTATTACATTGCATCCTAAAAATACATAATCTTTATTAGTCTACAATGAGACTTCGTTGGACTCTTAAGAGGTCAAATAACATGTCACAGAAAAACAATGCAAACCAAAAAACACACCAGCACATGACGGCCCAATTGGCTGTCTCGGTTTCGCCTTCAAAAAAACGAAAAGAACAAGCCCAACCAACACTCTACATCAACAGAATCTAACATCCTTCCGCAGCTTAGACTTAAGTTGCTTGTGTGATGGATTTTTCAGGCATATTTGGAGCCTATTAGAAACTCGTTGCAGAAACTATAGAGGGGTAGGTCGTATTGGCGGTTTCCAGCGCCAAAAGCCTGCTGGGCAATCGGTGCTTTAAATAGGAGGATAGGGTAGCTGGCAGAGCAACAAACTTGTTTCGCCCATCAATTATCATGGTTAATGAGTAGTTTATGCTATGTTTTTATGAGAATGTATGATTTGTTAGGTTTGAAGCCGACTTTTAAGTAGACGGTTTTTGCTGCTAAATTATTCTCCGCTACGTAGATTATAGCACTTGGTGCTTTTTTTAGGCACTCTCCTAATAGTGCTGATACAATCGATGTGGCATAACCTTTATTGCGCCATTGCGGGTGCGTAGCAATCCATGTTACATGACTAATCTTTGCAGTTAACATTGCGTACCCAAAAGAAACCAGCTTGCCCTGCTGTCGGATTCCAAGCCACAGAGAACCTTCAGAAGGCAGTCTACACTCAACATCTTTTACGGTAATATCACTCCACATTTCAGGATAACACTCATTCATAAGCAAAGCAACCGCTTCAGCGTCGGCACTGCTCAGCACTTCCGGCTTCACCACACTGTCAAGATGCTCTTCACCCTTCGCAACGTTCATTAGAAGAATCTTTTCCTTAAGCGTAAAATTCGGAAATTTCCTGAGAACAACACTTTCACAGTTTTCGGGTGCTTGCACAACAATCTTCTCTAAAACCAGATTATGAAGTAAAAACTCAACTGCCGCAGGTTCACCGCGTAACTGAACAACGCTTTCATCATAAATCAACATTAACCCCAAAAGGGCATCTTCCTCAAATGCTATTAAAACCTTAGTTTTATCTCTCTGGAGCAACCAATCATAAATAAAAAAATAATAGTCGAAAAAATCCTTTGTAACTACATTCCAAAACACGTCTTCTAAATCTTTCGTAAGCACCACTGCTCTCATTCGAACCACTTAGAGCTAAAAAGCAGAGTGTAAAGAAAAAGGTTTAGGCTTATTCACATTTCTGCAAAAGCCGTATCCAAAGCCTATCAGTTTCGCGTTGAATCTCGTCAAGCAAACTCTTGTTCTGCGGCGTAAACAAATGCCTAAACCTGCCTTGACCAGCAAGATAATCTGTAACAGGCTTTTTCTTTTGAGGCGCCAAAGCAATCAGCTTACTTGGCGTTGACAATTGCCTCTTGCCATTAACTGCCTCCCAAAGCGGAAACACACAAGTCTCAACCGCCAACTTTGAATAAGCCATAGTTTTGTCAGGTTCACTGCGCCAACCTCTTGGACACGGAGCAAACAAGTGCAGAAATGCTGGACCCTCAACTTCTAGACCCTTACGAACTTTTGTCAGCATGTCCTTCCAGTAGTAAGGTGTTGCAGTAGCCACGTACTCCATGTCATGCGCCAGCATAATCTCCGTAATCGGCTTCTTCTTCTCCAGTTTACCGGGAAGAACCTTCCCTGCAGGGCTTGTTGTTGTAGCTGCACCAGTCGGCGTGCCACCGCTTCGCTGTATGCCAGTATTCATGTAGCCTTCATTGTCGTAGAGTACAAACAAGAAATCATGGCCGCGCTCAACTGCACCAGACAGCGCCTGCAAACCGATATCATAAGTTCCGCCGTCACCAGCAATAGCGATAACATCGATGTGCTCCTGCTTCACTTTACCTTTTCTCCGCATCGCCTTCAAAGCAGCATCAATACCTGCAGCATTCGCAGCGGCATTCTCAAAAGCAGTATGCAACCACGGCACTGCCCATGACGTATACGGATAAATTGACGAAACAACTTCCATGCAACCCGTTGCCTGAGTCACAATCGTCGGTCCACGTGTCGCCTTCATAATGAGCCTTAGCGCTGATGCTGGACCGCAACCTGCACATGCTCTGTGACCTGAAAGGAACAGGTCTGGTTTTAAAGCGATATCTTTGGCTGTGAACTTCCATTCCTGTATTGTTGCCATTGAGTCTGCCTCCATTACTCCCTCAATCCTAAATAATTAATCATATTCTCAACCTGCCCAGTCTTTGCAATACGTATTAGATCTTCATATATGCTTCTAAGTTCAGATGGTCTTGAATCCCTGCCACCTAAACCGTAAATGTAGTTCACGATTGGTGGATGAGTCTGCAACCCATACAGCGCATGACGTACTTCATGGAAAACTGCGCCTCCGAAACCGCCAAAACTCATGCTTTTATCCATAACAGCAATCGCCTTAGCGTTCTTGAGCGCGTTTTGTAACTCTTCGACAGGTAATGGCCTAAATGTCCTTAACCGTAGAAGCCCAGCTTTAATGCCCTCTTGCCTTAACTCGTCGACGATGACTTTTAATGTTCCAGCTGTTGAGCCAACACAAACCACACCAACCTCGGCGTCATCAAGTTTGTAAGCATCAATTAAACCATTACCGTAGCTTCGGCCGCTGATGCTTGCGTAGCTACTGTTGACTTCTTGGATGCATTTTAGAGCGTTTTTCATTCCCTCTTCCTGTTGCCGCTTGAACTCGAAATAATAATTTTGAAAAGCAATGGGCCCCATGGTCATTGGATTATCTGGGTCAAGCTTGAACGGTACAGTTTTGCCTTCATGCGTAAGCACCATTGGAAGCTGCCTCTCACCAACAAACGCTTTGACAATTTCGTCAGGAAGCACGTTAACATTTTCCAGCGAGTGGCTTAACGTGAAACCGTCTAAACCAACCATAATCGGCAGCGAAACGCCAACATCCTCTGCAATTTTAAAGGCTTGAATAAGGGTGTCATATGCTTCTTGAGCGTTTTCCACATAGATTTGAATCCACCCGCTGTCACGTTCAGCCATGCTGTCAGAGTGGTCGCCATGAATGTTTAACGGCGAAGATAAAGCCCTGTTAGCAATTGCCATCACAACTGGCGCTCGAGAGCCAGAAGTCACAAAAAGAATCTCATGCATCAACGCTAATCCTGCAGAAGCACTTGCGGTGAAGGCTCTTGCTCCAGTTACGGAAGCCGCTAAACAAGCCGTTATAGCGCTATGTTCAGATTCTGTGCAGACGAACTCTGTGTTAACTTCACCGTTTGCTACGTACTCACTGAATTTTTCAACCATGATTGTTTGTGGTGTAATTGGGTAAGCAGCGACCACGTCAACGTCGCACTGTTTAACTGCGTAAGCAACAGCTTCGTCACCGTTTAAAGCCAATGTTTGTTGTTTAACTTGTTGTGTCATTTCTTATGCCTCTTTTTCAGGTATTTTCATCGTAATTGCTTTAGTTGGACATTCGTTGGCGCATATTCCACAGCCCTTGCAGAAGCCGAAATCAAATTCCACCTTACCCTTTTCTGGCTGCCAACTAATCGCGCCCTCAGGACACATCATTACGCAAGTTAGGCATTTGGTACATTTTGCCGATTCATATACAGGCATGAAAGTTTTCCAGTCACCCGTCATGAAACCAGCACTTGACTTTGAACAAATGCCAGCAATCGAAATTTCCTTCCAACCCTTTTCTTTACTCACTAGCTTTTGCCTCCCTATACGCTTCCTTTATAACAGCAAAGTTCTTTTCGGCAAGGTCTGCTCGGAAACGACCCTGCAAGGTCTTATGTATGCCTTCTAATGTTATGATGCCTGTGGCTTTAGCAACGGCCCCAAGCAATGCTGTGTTTGTTATTGGAGCTCCCAAGATTTTTAGGGCTATCTCTGTTGCTGGAACCGTCCAGACTTTGCCTTTTGTTACTTTAAGTCGCTCTTTTAGGGCAGCTGGCTCCTCTGTGGAATTAATAATTAATATGTTATCATCTTGATTTATCCCAGCGGTTACTGGCACCGTTTTCAATAATGTATTATCCAACACCACAACAACATCTGGGTCATAGATTGCGCAATGTAACCTTATCGGTTCGGTGCTTATGCGTGTAAAGGCGGTTACTGGAGCCCCCATGCGCTCAGGTCCAAATTCGGGGAATGATTGAATGTATTTTCCCTCGTCAAGGGCTGTCCTTGCCAACAATTCACTGGCTGTCCAAGCCCCTTGACCGCCTCTACCGTGCCACCTAAATTCAACAAGCTTTTCCAAAGCAGAGTCCCTTCTCCAAAGGTATTTCTGAATAAATTGTTAAATACCTATATACATTTTTCTAGTAAAGTCAAAAACTACATAAACTTAACGTAAAATCACTAATTTGCTAATAAAGCGGGATATCAGAATTTAACCAATCCAAATATTTTCAAGCGTTTCAACGCTCGCTGCTTAAGCATGCAAGCAATACAGTTATATCTTTGTAGAAGTGAATAGATTTTTGCTTCCGAAGTCATTTTAATGGAAGCGTGGGCTCAGGAGGAAGTTGAATGTCTGAGGTGATTTTAACCGCTGATAGAACGTTAATGAGCAACTATCACAACAACGAGTTCTTAGGGTTCGGTACATGTGCACCACCGAACTTTTTCCCCGAATGGCTCTATAGTTACCTCTTCTTTCCGCCTCTAAAAACAGCCAAAGGTCATCCATTGGCAGCGCCATATGGGTTAAGAAAAACTGAGGCTCAACTACTAAAAGAAGGCTTCAAAGTTGACACCGTAAGCCCCCATCACTTAGCAAGTCACCTAAAAGACGCAAAAGTCCTTGGCATTCACGCGATGGACCCGTTTGGGTTAGGTCCAGCTTCAACAACTCTTGCCTCAATTTTCAAAAAGGAGCCCTACCTAGCAAAACACTTTCACTACCTGTTGAAATCCCCAGCAGTTGAAAAGGCAAAACAAAACGGATTAAAAGTTATTGTCGGAGGACCTGGCGCGTGGCAGTTTCGTTACCGAGAAGGCGCGGTTAAGGAGCTAGGTATTGACTGCATTATTGAGGGAGAAGCTGAGAATGTCTTAGGAAAGATTTTTAGAGATGCCCTTGAGGGAAAGGAAATTCCTCAGTATTATGAAGTGGGTGCTGGTGAAATGCCATCTTTGGAGGAGATTCCTGATATTGTTGCGCCTTCTATTAACGGGTTAATCGAGATTGGCAGGGGTTGTTGTCGCGGATGTCAGTTTTGTAATGTTACTCTTCGACCGTTGCGGTGGTATCCTTTAGATAAAGTTGAGCGTGAGTTAAATGTTAACGTTAATTCTGGCAAGACAAAGAATGTGTGCTTGCACGCTGAAGACGTAATGTTGTATGGTTCAAAGACTACTATGCCTGATGAAGAGAAACTGTTGCGGTTACATGATATGGTTTTAAAAAAGACTGAAAGCATTAGCTGGAGCCATTGTTCTTTAGCTGCGGTGGCAGCTAGTCCGAAGGTTTTTGCGAAGTTGTCTGAACGTATTTTGCAAATTCAGAAATGGTGGGGAGCAGAAATTGGAGTAGAAACAGGATCTCCCGATATAGCGAAAAAAATTATGCCAGCTAAGGCGCATCCGTTTAAGGCTGAAAACTGGCACGATGTCGTTGTTGAGGGCATGGGATTGATGCATGATTACAAGTTGGTTCCAGCAGCTACACTGATTGTAGGATTGCCTGATGAGCGTGAGGAGGATATTTTGGCGACGATGGATTTGGTTGATGATTTGAGGGATTGTCGAAGTTTAATCGTGCCTTTGTTTTTTGTGCCGTTGGGTCAGTTGAAAAGTAAGGACTGGTTTACGAACACAAAGTTAAATGAGCGGCATAAGGAGTTGCTGTTTAGGTGCGTTGAGCATGATTTCCATTGGGCTGACAGCTTGGTGAATTGGGCGTTTTCTGACAGGTGGTATCAGCGTTTGTTGCGCCCGTTCTATAAGGGGTTTACTGAAGTGGTGAAGTATAAGGTTAGGCAAATACAATAAAGTGTTTCGAAATGGCTAACCTTAAATACTATATTGAAACTCAAAAGTGGCAGAAACGTGAAATGCTTTGCCGCCGTGGCTCAGCCCGGTAGAGCGGCTGGCTGTTAACCAGTCGGTCAAAGGTTCGAATCCTTTCGGCGGCGCCAACTTCTGTTATTTCAATCTGACACTCTCATCCTTTGATTGACCACTCATTGCTTTTGCGCGTTTTCTTTGCCATGTTGAAACATCATTAAAAAAAGCCCTGTAACCGTTAGGCAATACAAGCTTTTGCCTATGCGGCTATCTTGTTTACACAAGTTGGCGATAAGTTTGATATGATATCGTGATTCTATGGGTAATGTTTTAATTGTTAGTGGCTTCTTAGCAATAAAACAGGTAATCACAATTGAGCAGTAGCGAAGCTAAATGCAGTAAGCCTGAATGTGACAAATTCGTTGCCGTCAACGAGTTAGCCAAACGCAGAGGCTTTTTCTGGCCGTCCTTTGAAATTTACGGTGGAAGCGGCGGCTTTGTAACTTATGGTCCACTGGGCACACGCCTAAAACAGAACATCGAAGCAAAACTAAGAGAACTCTTTGTCAAAAAAATCGGCGTTTACGAGATGGAAGCATCCGTCATTGCGCCTGGCAAGGTGTTTGAGGCTTCCGGTCACGTTGACCATTTTAAGGAACCGATGGTGGAGTGCCAAAATTGCCACGGCAGATTCCGAGCAGACCACCTACTCGAAGAAAAGGGCATCAGTTCGGCTGAAGCAGAAAAAATGACGTTAGAAGAAATCAAGGAAGAGTTGGAGCGGCATGGCGTTTTGTGCCCTGATTGCGGAGGCAAATTCGGCGAACCCCAACGCTACTTAACCATGTTCCAAACCACTATTGGCCCTTACTCGGGCTCGGTTGGTTACGGCAGACCAGAAGCTGCACAGAACATATTTGTGGAATTCAATCGTCTCTACACAACCGCGCGTGAGAGGCTACCGTTCGGAGTTATCCAGATTGGGCACGCGCTACGCAATGAGATTTCGCCGAGGCAGGGCTTGATTCGTCTTCGCGAGTTCACGATTGCTGACTTGGAGTTTTTCTTTGACCCAGAAGAACCCGCCTGCGAATTTATAGGTGAAGTTGAAAACGAAGTTTTGCCTATCCTGCTCTGTGGTACGAGACTTAAAGAGTGCGAAGACACAACCGACTTAACTGTGCGAGAAGCCCTTGACCGCAAAGTCATCACGTCCGAGTGGCAAGCATTCTTTATGGCGATGGCAAAACGCCTCCTCATCGAACTCGGTGTACCTGCAGAAAAACAACGTTTCATCGAAAAACTCACATGGGAAAAAGCCCACTACAGCACGCAGAGCTTTGATCAAGAAGTTTTGGTTGACCGTTGGGGCTGGGTAGAAGTTTCTGGGCACGCTTACCGCACTGACTACGATTTGTCTTGCCACATGAAAGCCAGCGGCGTAGACATGACTGTCTACAAAGAATACACTAATCCTGTGGAGAAGGAGGAACTTGTTGTTAAACCGAACATGGCAAAACTAGGTCCAATCTACAAGGGTGAAGCCGCCAAAGTCGCTGCGTTGCTCGCCAAAGTTCCTGCTCAAGAGGTTGCGGACGCCATGCAAAAACAGGGCAGCATCATGGTTGACAAGTACGAGGTTAAAGCAGATCAAGTTGACATTAGCAAACAGAAAACAATCGTTCGCGGAACACGCTTCATACCACACGTTGTGGAACCAAGTTTCGGCTCAGACCGCCTCTTCTACGTTGCTTTAGAGTACGCTTACGGCATCAAAGACGACCGCGTAGTCATGAGCTTTCCAAGAAGCATTGCGCCTATCCAAGTGGGGGTTTATCCGTTGATGAGCAAAGACGACTTAGACACTAAAGCGTTCGAAGTGCAAAAACTGCTTGCGTGTGAAGGGTTCATGGTTGAGTATGACGAGACAGGTTCCATCGGCAGACGCTACGCAAGGGCAGACGAAGCAGGTGTACAATTAGGCATAACAATCGACTACGACACCTTAAAAGATGAAACCGTTACTATCCGCGACCGTGACTCTTGGCAGCAGGTACGCACCAAAATCGCTGATTTACCAGAGTTACTGCACAGCTACTTCCAAGGAAAAATAAACTTTGAAGAGTTAGGGAAAATAATCAAAAGTTAAGCAGACAGCTTTTTTAATAAACACGTGTTAACTAAATGAATAGAATAAGGGCAGATTATAGCGGGGGAACAGTTTGGTACTTCCATCAGAAACAGAAGAGCGCGTCAAGAGAAGAGCGCTAAATGCTTGCCAAGATAACTTACGTAAGGTTGTTGATGTTTCAAGGAAAATCCCGCAGCTCGTAGAGTACTTTGCAAGCGGCGACAAAGAAAACGCCAGAAAACTCTTCAGCGAAATCCGAGCAGGCGAAGAAGAAGTCATCAAAGCAAGACGCATGGTGTCTCAAGAACTAGCTGAAATTGGTGCCATTCTGATTGCCCGAGAAGACTTTTTACGTTTCACAAACTTATCAAGCGAAATCGCTGACTTCTCAGAGGGCATCGCTTATTATCTTGTTGAGATTATGGAGCACAACTGGGTTATTCCCCCAGACCTGAAAAAAGACCTCATAAAACTCTCCTCAGCTGTTCTTGACTCAGTTCTAAAACTCAGGGAAACCATGATGGTTCTCAATTACGGTTCACAAAAAACCTTAGAACGCGCAAAGGACGTTGAAATTGCTGAGCGCGTAGTTGACGACCAATACCGCACATTAACCATTAAAGTGTTAAGCGGCAAACTAGATGTTCCTGTGCTCTTGCTCTTGAGGGATGTCTTGCAACTCTTAGAGAACTCCGCTGACAAGGCTGAAGATGCCGCTGATGTCGCGCGGATGCTTTCGTTCATCATGTAGAGAGCCGACTGCAATGTCAAAAATAGAGGTTGAATTGATAGAAAACTTTCTAGTCGTTTGGAATCCCACAGATGGCTCTGAACTCTACAAAAACAGCTACTACGGCAAGCCGCTTGGCATTCCCAAGCCGAAGGTGTTCGAGTTTGATGTGCCTTTGATTTTGGATTTGATGGAGGGGTTGTATCTTGCTGAGAAGGGCAAGATTGCGGTTTATGAGTGGGCAAAGCAGACAAAGGTAGGCTTAAGAAAGCTGCGCCAAAAAGCCAAGTTGCTGTATGGTGAGTTTGAAGAAAAATATGCTGTTTACCGTGATTTGCGTGATAGCGGTTTGATTGTTACGCCTGGGATAAAGTTTGGTTGTGATTTTGCTGTTTACAAGTTTGGTCCAGGCGTTGAGCATGCGCCTTTTATGGTTACGGTTAAGCCGTCTGGCGGTGAGGTGTCGGCGACTGAGGTTGTTCGGATTGGGCGGTTGGCGACGACTGTGCGTAAGCGGTTTATTGTCGCGGTTCCTGATTTGGCGAACGGACAGGTTCGGTATTTGATGTTTAAGTGGTTTAAAGCTTAATTTGTTTTGTAAGTATTGGTTTACATGTTAACATGCTTGGAGTTATGTTCCATGGTTTTAATCTGCATGAGAGCCATGCATGTTCGTTTGTTGCCTATTTGAGACCTTAGCAAGTCTTAAATAGCCTATAAGATGCTATAACAGTTTAGCGAGAAAATCTCGCGTAAAAAATTTGGGAGAATAGAGATGTCTAACAAAAAGATATCTGTGCTCGCTTTGACTCTATTGCTCTCAGCGCTTTTACCTATTACCGTGCTTCCTTCTGCTGACGCCCAAGTTGTCGGTAAAATAAAGGCTTACGCTTTTATCGGTGCGACACCTAACCCTGTCGGTGTTGGTCAAGAGACATTGCTACATATGGGTATCACGCAACCCTTGAGAGTAACACTAGACGGCTGGACAGGAATAACCGTTATCATAACCAAACCTGACGGAAAAAAAGAAACATTGGGACCATTTAGAACAGACTCAACAGGAGGTACAGGGACAACATTTGTACCGGATGTGGCAGGTATATACCAGTTGCAAACACACTTTCCTGAGCAATGGTACAACTACAGCATAGGAAATACGCAATATCGCTTATTATATGAGGACACTTACAGTCAAGTGCTAAACCTAACCGTAATCGAAACACTGGTTCCTCTCTATCCAGGTGTACCACTACCAACAGAATACTGGAGCCGCCCAATTGATGCTCAAGCTAGAGAGTGGGCAACAATTGGCGGAAACTGGCTTGGAATAGGACAGTTTGGAGACAACCTAGCAGGGTCAGTAATTCCAAACAACGATTATGCCCCGGAGAGTGCACACGTTTTGTGGACTAAGCCCTTAGAATACGGTGGACTCGTCGGAGACTATGACTACTCAGTATTCGGCGGAGATGCTTATGAAGGCAAATTATCAGGCGGAGTAATCATTAACGGAATCTTTTACTACAATAAATTTAACACTATCGGAACAAGTGGAACTGGGATTACCCCTGTTGAAAACTACGTTGTTGCAGTTGACTTACATACTGGCGAAGAGTTATGGTCAAGAACGCTAAGGGCACCAGACGGAACCAACGTAACGCTATCATTCGGGCAAGTGATGAAATTTACATCCTTTAATGTTCAAGGTGCATTCACTTACTTATGGGGTAGTTCTGGAACCACTTGGTATGCATTTGACCCTGCAAATGGTCGCTGGCTATTCACCATGACTAACGTTCCAAGTGCAAGCACTCTGGTCGGTCCAAACGGAGAATTTCTAAAATATGTACTTGATCAAACACGCGGCTACATGCTCATATGGAATTCCTCAGCAGTTATCGACTGCTACTGGGGAACAAACCCAAACAGTCCTAACTGGGGATCATGGAGACCACAGGGAAAAACCATTAACGCGACAGGACCAACAGCAACCACGTATCAAACACCATTCGGATTAAATGGCTATCAGAAAAACGTAACGATACCTCAAGGCTTACCAGGTTCACCCAGCTATTACGTCGCTGAAGACATAGTCATCGGTTACTATAGAGCCAGTCCAGAAAACATAAACAATCCACCATTTACTATTTGGGCTATAAACTTGAAACCTGGACATGAAGGCGAACTTTTATACAACAAAACCTACGCAGCGCCACCAGGCAACGTGACCTTTGGTTATTCACGTGTGGGAGTAAAGGATAGACTTTTCGTCATATACATGAAAGACCTTGGCACCATGCGCGCCTATAACCTTGACACTGGAGAATACATGTGGGCAACCACAGAGCCTGAGTACTACTTGAGTTACCTTGAAACATGGACTATCATCGCTGATGGAAAAGTCTACACTCATGGCACAAAAGGAATGATCGATTGCTATAATGCAACCAACGGCCAAAAATTATGGAGCTACGCGATGACTGATCCACTTAGCGAAATCTTGTGGAGCAACAATTGGATTGCTCGCATAGACTTCATTGTTGATGGGAAAATCTACGTCCGAACCAGCGCACACTCTGACAACCAACCATTACCCCGAGGCGCACCATATGTTTGTCTTAATGCAACAACAGGTGAAGTTATCTGGAGAGTTAATGGTCTTATGCGTGGCACTGACTGGGGCGGTCGAGGATACATCGGAGATAGCACTCTTGTAAAATTAGACACATATAATTTGCAAATCATCGCCGTAGGCAAAGGCCCAAGCGCTACCTCAGTTGAAGCCTCGCCTGAAGTTTCAACGTTTGGCAGCGGTAGCATACTCGTGAAAGGGCGTGTGACTGACATATCACCAGGCACAAAGAAATACGCTATAACAGCGCGTTTCCCAGATGGTGTTCCAGCAGTTTCTGACGACAGCATGAGTGATTTCATGACATATGTCTACAAACAACTTCCAAAACCAACCAATACAACGGGCGTTGAAGTCGTCATTGAAGTTCTTGACCCCAACAACAACTACTATGAAGTTGGACGCACAACAAGCGATGCAACCGGTTTCTACAAACTATCGTTCACTCCACAAGTGCCGGGCGAATACACGATTGTTGCAAGATTTGAAGGAACAAAATCTTACTATGGCTCTTACTCAGAAACAGCCATCGTAGTGGAAGAAGCACAAGCAACGCCCACACCAATCCAGCAGATTAGTCTACCGCCAACTGAACTTTACGTTGTAGGAACAGGAATAGCGGTAATAATTGCAATAGCACTCGTAGGTCTACTAATACTTAAGAAAAAACCATGATACATTACCCCTCTTTTTTTTGCACGACTTGTTTTTCAGGGTGATTTGGGTACTGCTTTTACATGACACCGTATGTTTGCTTTAGAGGATTTTGCCGTCGCTTGCTTTAATCACAACCTGATAGCCGATAATACGGTACTCGCAAAAAATCTGTTTGAAACTGCTTTTTAGTTTTGTTCATAAATGTAGACTAAAAAAGACTCACTTAGTCCAGAATCTTTGACAAAAATGCTTTTTACAATCCAAAAACCGTGTCTTTTAGCGGGATAATCATGCGTAAAACAATTGCTCTATTGGTCGTTGCTCTCCTAGTTATTTCGTCAACAATAAGTCTTCTGCCTGTTAAAGCTCAAGCCAGAACTATTGTGGTGCCTGATGATTACTCAACCATCAGCATGGCAATAGCAAGGGCGTCTGATGGAGATTCAATTTTTGTGAAGTCAGGAACCTACACGGAAAGACTGGTTATTGACAAGGCTTTGTCCCTGAGAGGAGAGGACAAGGGGGCAACTGTTATAAACGGTGATAACGGGGGCACAGTTATAATAGTAAGCCATGACAATGTTGAGTTTACTGGTTTCTCTGTAATTTACGATGAGACGCCGAACACACCTAAGTCTCTTTGGATGTGGAGCACAAGACTCATCGGAATCCACCTTCTCAACGCTAAAAACTGCAATATATACGGAAACATAATTACCGATTGCGGCGCTGGAATATGGCTCTATAACGCGCATGACAACCGCATTACCGACAACAGCATATCTGGCTGTGATTATGGGATAAGAGTCGAAGTGTCACCAGGCAACCACATATCAGGCAACTCACTCACGGGCAACTGGGGTGGTCTTTGGTTGCTGTCCTCAACTAACAACAAACTTGCAACCAACACTTTAACAAACAATGTCCGCAACTTTGGTGTTTCAGGAAGCGAAATTTCTTCCTACATAAACGATGTTGATACTACAAACACGGTGAATGGTAAACCAATCTATTACTGGATAGGTAAAACAGACCGAACCGTGCCACTGGACGCTGGATGTGTCATTCTGACAAACTGCAAGAACATAATCGTGCAGGACCTAAGCCTCAGTAACGTTAAAGACGCAATATTGCTGGCGCACTGTTATAAAACAACCGTCAAAAGCAACCAGATAAAAGACTGCGACACTGGCATAACACTATACAACTCAACCCTTGATGACATTCTAAGAAACAACATTAACTGCCCAACGGGAATAAGCGCCTCTGGAAACGGTACAAAAATCCTTGGCAACGTGATAAATGCTACTGGCACTGGCATAAACATGGAGGGAAACTATCAAACCGCCAACGGCAACAGAGTCAAAGCAGGAACCTTCGGTGCAGGAAACAAAATTCTCGAGTGCAAAGGCTCCTACAATAATATATCACAAAACACTCTAAACGGAGAAAGCTACGTGGGCGTACTCATGGAGGGCTCTAATAACTTCTTTGTTGAGAACACCGTTTCAATGGGTGGAGCTCGGATAGGAGGTGAATCCAACATAGTCGCTAAGAACACAATAACGCATGAAAGCATAAGCATCTCGGGTGGACCAAACAACATCATCTGCGGAAACAGAATTGTAAACGGTTATGACTTAGGCGTGGGCGGTCAAGGTGATACTTACTATGGTAACAATGTGGAAACGAATGGGCTTGGCGCTCGAATCGGAGGCACTGAAGCTCGCGTACACGGCAATGTTCTCTATCACAACAACTTTATCATCAGCACCCGAAACGGGCCAGTCTGGGGCGACAATAAAGCTAACTTTTGGGACAATGGGCGAGAAGGCAACTACTGGAGTGATTACAACGGGTCTGACTGGAACTTTGATGGAAAAGGCGACACGCCATACGCAATAATGAGCGAAACACTAGGAAATGGCGGCGTAGTGGGCATTGTTATCGGTTATGATAATTTCCCGTTGATGGTACCTTTCGATATTTCCAGCGTTGAAGTGCCAGCATGGGAAATGCCTCCATGGAAACCAGAGGAATTTACAACCTCGGCTGATGGGAATGAAACAGAAGAAACATCCGCTCCAACAGACCCCTCAACAACGCCATCACTTGGACAGAACCACGGAACCAAATCCGACCAAACCGAATCTTTGCCAGAAGCTACCGATGTTGCTGTTTCCGTGACCATAATTGTGGGTACATGCTTGGGCTTACTAGTCTTCTACAAGAGGAGCAAACAAAAAGCGCCTATCACTGTAATAACAAGATGTTCGGCAACATTGGATGATAAACGTAAAAGTGCCATTGCGTAAGTATCCCTTGGTGTGTATGGGAGCAAGCGATAGTAATTCTTAAAAAGGCTGGAAAAGTAATCATTTACTCTCCGCGAGGAATCGAAAGGTTTGTCACCAACATCTGGCAGAAAAATTGTTCTCACAGCGTCAGCCACTGAAATGAGCGACTTTTTGAATAACCCCTTCATAGCTTTCGTAGGAGGCTTCGGCAAAGGACCAATCCCGCTTTCCTACGTTCGAAAAACCCTCTACCCGCATTGTGGACGCAAAGCTGATGGGCAAGCACTCTTTGCACCGTATGGACTCCGCAAGGTAGAATCCATGCTTTTGGAAGGCGGATTTTCACCAAACGACATCGCAGTTGCTCACCCAGAGGATTTGCACTTATTCGTTGGACCCCAAACAAAGGTCGTAGGTATCTCATCCATGGACCCCACCGGCATGGGCTACGTGAGCAAAACTTACTCATCAATTATCGGCGGCGGTGAACCCATGAACGCCGTCGAATTCAAAAAGCTAGTCATGCACCCAACTCTGAAGCGCTACAAGCCTAAAATTATTGTGGGCGGCTTTGGCTCTTGGCAGTTGGAGCGTAAACACATCTCTGATAGTTACGGTGTGGACTGTGTGCTGTTGGGTGGGAGACCAGCGCCGATTGTTGAGGTTTTCAAAAAAGCCGTGAATGATGAGCCGATTCCGCGTGTCGTTAAGGCTGATGAATTCCTAAACACTTGGGATTATAATGCTGAAATGCCTTTGACTAAGAATGTTGCCATTCACGGGGCTGTCGAGATTTCCAAAGGTTGTGGACGTAACTGTCAATTCTGCACGCCTACAATGCAGAATAAGATTGACATTCCATTGGATAAAATCATGGCAGAAGTCGCTTTAACGGTTGCTCAAGGTAGCGACCACGTGACACTCATCACCGAAGACCTGTTCCTCTACGGTGCGAACAATAAACAGTTTATTCCAAACAAGGAAGCAGTAGTGAAACTATTCAAAAGCGTTGCCGATTACCCAGGTGTCAAAAGCATTCAGGCTTCTCACATGTCTTTGGCTCCAGTTTGGCATGACCCGCAGATGATTAAGGAACTCGCTGAAATCCTAATTGAGAAGAGTTGGTACTCGTTTGGCAAAAAAGCCATAATCACCGCTGAAACAGGCATCGAAACAGGTAGCCCGCGATTAATGAAGAAGTACATGGCGGGTAAAATGTTGCCTTTCAAGCCAGAGCAGTGGCAAGATGTCGTCACAAACGCATTCGGCATCTTAAACGATAATGACTGGTACCCACTGGCAACTCTAATCATCGGGCTTCCAGACGAAAAAGAAGAAGACATGCTTCAAACGCTTGAGTTAATGGATAAATTAAAGGATTACAAGGCGTTTTATGTGCCTTTGTTCTTTGTGCCACTTGAAAACTGCGTGCTCATGAACAAGAAAGGCGCGGAGATGGATTCGCTTTCAAAAGCGCGCTGGGACTTCTTTATCAAGTGCTGGGAATACAACATTAAGATTTGGAAGCCAACTTTCCTAGAAAACCGCTTACCTAACCCATTGCTCTACAAGGCATTTGACAACATCATTATTCCGTACTTTGGCAGAATCCTAGGCTTCTACTACGGCTTAACACGTGGTGAACAGTTAAAGCAGGCTTTCTGGACGCTCAGCACACCGATTCCGACGCCTAAGGGGAATAGAAACTAAGATTAGGCAGATATTCTGCCGTTTCTTTTTCACTTTCTTTCCTTTGTAGTGGTTCCTCTTTTTGTGGTGCTTCTTCTTTTGCTGTTTCGGTAGGCTGGGCTTTGAGGATTTTTCTTGCATGTGTAATGTAGCCAGTGTGTCCTGTTATTAGTGTTTGAGGTCTGGTTTTGCCGCGTTCAACCTGCATAGCCCGCATCATACATTCGATTGTCTCTATGAACACAAAGCCGTTTTCTCGTAGTGCTTCGGTGGTTTTTACCACTTGGTCTATGGTTGGACTAAACGAGACTATGATACCTGACGGCTTGAGAGCTTCGTAAGCGTGTGGAACTACAAGCCAAGGAACTGCCAAATCCAAAACTACCGCGTCTAAATTGCGCTCTTCTATGCCTTGTGTAACGTCACCGCTTTTTAGTTCCACACGGTCTATTAGTTTTGAGCGTTGCAGGTTTTTAGCCGCGTTTTTTTGGAACTCGCTACGCAACTCATAGGTGTACACTTTGCCTGTTGGACCAACGTAATGTGCAAGTGCAGTGGTTAGTGCGCCTGTTCCTGTGCCTGACTCGACCACTCGGCTTCCTGGTCCGATGCCGCTGAACATGACGATTAATGCGGCGTCTTTGGGGTAGGTGATTTGGGTGTTGCGGCTGGATTTCATGATGTAGTCGGTTAGTGCTGGTTTTAGCGTGGTGAAGTTTATGCCTAGGCTGCTTTTGATGGGTTCGCCGTATGGTTTGCCGATGATTTCGTCTAGTTTTAAGTAGCCTTTGTGTGTGTGGAAGGTTTTGCCCGCTTCCATTTTAATCATGTAGGTTCTTCGTGCATCCAAGTAGATGAGCACGTGGTCTCCTTCGTTGATGATTTCGTTAGCCAATATGGTCCTCTCTTTGCGAGATTGAAAATGCATTTTGCCCCATTTAAGGCTTTGAACTCAATCACGTTATTTTAGGCGATGTTGCGAAAAAGTTTGTTGCTCTGCCGAGACCCCTATCCCCCTATTTAAAGCAATTAAACTTCTTAATTCCCGATTATTGCTTTGGTTAGTTTTTGAGGCAGGGTTTCGCGGTTTGCGATGGTTACATTGAAAACCTCAGAGTCAGTTCTCTGTTTAGTTTGTAAGATTAGCGGGTCTTGAGCTTTCGCGTGGATAACTGCCAGTAGCGGCTTTTTGCTTTCGACTGCTTGTTTTACAGCGGTCTTAAATTGTGGCGAGTAGAGTTCCATGGGGCCAATCTCGTCTATGGCGATGACTTCGCTTTTTTCGATGGCTTGCGTGATAGCTTTTGCGCCAATGTTGTTTAGGTCGTCTATGTTGACATGGTACTTGCCAACCTGCGGTCCGCTCTTTTGGTTAATGTGTGCCAGCCAGCCTTGTCTGCCGCTGGTTAAGTCGATGATTTCAAAACCAACCCGCACAGTGCCTTCTCTTGCTTCACGGCTTGCAATGCCGCCGACGCTTATTCCCTTGGCTTTTAGAGCGTCAACTGTTTTTATGAGAACGGTTGTTTTTCCAATTCCCGGAGCACCAGTCAAAAGCAGAATGCGCTTTACCAAAGTCTTTTGCACCACTACGACCAATAGTCTAATATGTCGATAAAAATTCTTTTGATAACCACATGTCCTTGGAGCACCCATGATGGCTGAGAAAGAGTATGTTGCAGATTTTCCGTCTGAAATAATCAGGGAAGGCAAAGTGCAAGTGCTGGTGCCCAAGCTTGAAGCGTACGGTGTTGTGCCATCCGATTATGCGCCTTCCAAAGCGCCTGTCTTCTACAATCCTGTGATGGAGTTTAACCGTGACCTGACAGTTTTAGCTTTCAAAACCTACCAGCGTATGGTTAACCATGAAATTAGTATCTGTGAACCTCTAACGAGTCAAGGAATACGGGGGCTTCGTTTTGCAACTGAGATTGAAGGCGTAAAGAAGGTATTGCTCAGTGACATAAATGAGCGAGCTTACAATCTGGCAAAACATAACATCAAACTCAATAAACTTGAGGATAAAATTACGCTTAAGCATAAGGACGCCAACTGCGTCTTAAGTTGCAACGCCTCACCTAAAAAACGCTTCGACATAATAGACATCGACCCTTTTGGCACGCCTGTTCCTTACTTGGATTCGGCGTTTCGTGCCTTAAAAAATAAAGGATTGCTCGCGGCTACAGCTACTGACTTGGCGCCACTTTGCGGCGTACATGCGAAAGCGTGCATCCGCAAGTATGGTGGAAAACCGTTGCGGACTGAGTACTGTCACGAGCTGGCGGTGAGGCTGTTGGCGGGTTGCATGGCGATGCTGGCGGCGAAGCATGACATCGGAATTCGTTTTCTCTTTAGTCACAGTAGTGACCACTACATTCGCGTGTATACTCAAATCGGTTACGGTTGTAACAAAGCAGACGATAGCCTCAAAAACATGGGCTACATCATGCACTGTTTCAAATGTCTGCACCGAGAAGCCACTCGCCAGCCCTTTGGCAACTTGCAATGTCCCGAATGCGGAGCCAAAATGGATTACGCTGGCCCCTTATGGATAGGCACCATTGCTGACGAAGCTTTTCTTGAGCATGTAATTGAGGAAAACCAGAAGACTGCTTTTAGGAACAGCGCCAAAATTACCAAACTCCTCTCAACTGCTAAAAAAGAAGCAGGGATGCCTGCAACTTACTACGTAATTGACAAGTTAAGCGGAAAACTGAACCTGCCCTCTTCGAGTGTGCAATCATTTTTGTCTACGTTGCAAAACAATGGTTTTCGGGCAGTGGCAACCCATTTTAACTCTCGCGGCATAAAAACAGACGCGCCAGCCCTAACCACGCAAAAACTACTCAGAGAAAGCGTGACTGCTAAACAATCAACGGGTGGTTAGGCAACAAAAGTTTAAAGAGCTAATCAACTGTTTCTAAAGAGTAAAGTGAACACTCATGAACGATAAAATCGCAGTTATAGGCGCGGGCATGATGGGTAGCGCCATAATCAAAAGCCTGTTAAAGGGTGGTTACAAGGGCAAAATAATAGCGGTTGATATTGTACACGAAAAACTCAAAGAATTAGAAAACCTCGGCGTTAAAGCGTCAACCGATAACAAAAAAGCCGCTGGCGACGCTGACATCGTTTTTGTCATTGTTAAGCCTGGCGATGTGGAGAAAGTTCTAAAAGAAATCAGCAAAGAAATCAAGAACAAACTGCTTATCTCGGTAGCTGCCACGGTGCCCTTAAAGTTTCTGCGTAAGAACGCTCCTGAAGCGCGGATTGTGCGTATAATGCCTAATCTTGGCGCTTTGGTGCAGGCTTCCTACACCGCCTATTGCTGTGAAGAGAATGTAACGGCAGAAGACAAAGAGAAAGTTAAAATTCTATTGAATATGATGGGCGTCTGCGACGAAGTAGACGAGAAATACATGGATGCAATCACGGCGGTTAGCGGCAGTGGACCAGGCTACATGGCTATAATAATCGAGGCTTTAACGTATGCTGGCTTAAAAGTGGGATTGCCCAGAAACATCGCACTTGCCAGTGCAGCGCAAACAGTTATGGGTACAGGCAAACTTGTTATAGACCTTAAAGAAGACCCAGCTAAAATCAAAGACATGACCACGACGCCTGGCGGAACAACCATTGAAGCCATTTATCAGATTGAGCAAAGCCAAATTCGACCGGCCATAATACGTGCCATCGAAGAAGCCACCAAGAAAAGCCAAGCTATCAGAGAGAAACTAAACCTGAACTAGCTAGACTCAGCCATGTTTGAAACCGTAATTTTCGATTGGGATGGCACACTCGGCGACACAAGACGAGTGATTGTTATTTCTTTCCAGAAAGCTTTAGGTGAAATCAACGTTGAGGTCAGCAAGGACTTTATTGAGCGCAGAATAGGGATTGGCGCAGCAGAAACGATTCGTGAAGTTCTGCGGTCAGCTAAGGTGCAGTTTGATGAGCAGTTAGTTGAGCGTTTGGTTGAGCGGAAGAGCACAATTGAAATCGAGCTGACAAATGGCGACGAGTTGTTTGAGGGTGCAAGAGAACTTCTTGGAGCTTTGCAAGGAAAGGTTAAGATGGGGTTGGCTTCTATGAATAACCGTTCTGTCATTATGCATATGCTAAAAACGAATGGCATCAGCGATTGTTTTAATGTGGTTCTCACAGCTGAGTCAATAAGCCATTCCAAGCCTGACCCTGAAATCTTCCTAAAAACTGCTTCACAACTCAAGAGCAAACCAGAGCGGTGCGTCATTTTGGAAGATTCCATTTTCGGTGTTAAAGCCGCCAAATCTGCAAACATGGCTTGTGTCGCGGTCACGACGGGTGTTTACTCGAAAGAGGAACTTGCAAAGGAAAAACCTGATTTAATCGTTGAAACGCTAAAAGACCCTGAGATTCTGCGTTTTATTTTGTGTTAATATAACCTTGTGGTAGTTGTTTAGCAGTCACATAGCTTTAAGAATTTTTCGAAGAAAATATAGATTGCTCTGAAGGGGAGAAAGATGACACTGCTGGAAAGTAAAAAAAGTAAGCCGTCGGTTTTTCAAGTGCTGCTCCTTGATAACGGTGACAGCCAAGATGTTGAGGTTCAAGAGTCTAAACAGGTTAATTTTTATCATGTAAAGGAGCATCTTAAAAACGGTGGGTCCGTTTTCATTACGAGTAAAGGTTCACAGAAGCTCAAGTATCATAGGACTAAAGCGCAGTTAAATTACAGCAAATCTAGAAGGACTTGTGGTTTTCTTTTTCGTCAATGTGTGAGGAATTAAATGAACGTGTGACGTGCATCCATAAGATTCCCCTTACCCCCTCTCTCTTCCTTATTTTTTGGATGCACGCCACTCTTGGTTATATTTCTTTGTTAGTTGTTGAAAAAAGTGTTTTTCTCGTCTACAACATCAACCTATTGGTTGCTTAAAAAGTTGTTTTTTGTGTTTTGTTTTGGGTTGCTTGTTGGTTGTGGACGTTGCACAAGTGGGGCAGGAGTGTGAGGTTTTGTGTTTTCTTTGGTTTGTTAGAGTTGGTTTGGTTACGTGAGTGCAGTTTGAATGTAACAATGCTTAAATAAACCCCGTGTGACTTTCACTCTGAAAAGGAGCATCGGGAATTGATTATCGACGACATCCTTAAGGTCATTTATGCGCCTAAAAAAGCATTTAAAAATATCATAGCTAATCCAAAATACCTTGGCGCAATTATTGTTTTGGTTTTATTTTTAGCTCTACAAGTGGGGTATGAGTACTCTCAGTTCTCAAAAACTAACATTGAACAGACAGCACCGACAGCTGACCAATTTCCAACTTTCATAAACGCTTCTGCATGGACTGCAAGTCCAGGTGTGACCTTAACCAACCATGATGCTGACTATTTCAACTACAGCGTTTACATAGCTAGCTTTGGTACGACACCTACCGACCCGCTGGGCTATTATAGTCTCTTTGGAAATAGTAGCCTGCAGATTGAAGCCACAAACACAAGTAATCTCACCGTAGCTTTAGGTGGCGTCTTTAACGTTGATTGCAGCGAGATTGGTTTCCAGAATCTTTCCATGACGATAAAGCAGGTAGAGCCCCAGACTGCGCCTCAAACAGCAACTTTAACGTTGTATTCGCTTAGCGATACTGATTTTTACCGATATGACCTCACATCAGAGTTGTCAGCTGCATCCATCATTAACCAGTGGGGCAACTTGACCATCCCGATTGGCAAAACCGCTCAAGGCTGGACCAGCAACGGCACGCCATCTTGGAGTAACATAACTGCTTTAACACTTGACCTCACATATCCAGAAAACTCAAACATAACCCTGCGAGTTGGCGCGTTGTTCTTCCGTGGTCAATACCTGTCGCCAATTGAGTTTAACAGTGCAGCAGTTCTCCTGCAATTCCTCCAAGTTTTCACACTACAATTCATTGCTGGTTGGCTAATTCTTTCAGCAATACTCTACCTCTTCTTTAAAGCCTTCAAGGGCGCTGTTGTTTGGAAGCCACTTTTTGTCGCCGTAGGCTTCGCGTTATTTGTTATGGTAATCCGTGGGCTTGTAAATTTAGTTGGAACATTCACTCTGCCTACGCTTTATATGCCTTTTGACATGACACTTGGTCTTCGATTTAACGCGTTCGGAGTCTTTTATTACCCTGCTGAAGCGGTAAGCACTTTATCTGTTCAGACTCAAACCGCTATCGGCATCTTCGAATCAGCAACGTCGACATTGATGACAATGACGTCGGCGATATTCTTAATTTCGTACGTGTGGCTTGCTGGATTATGCACCATAATTGTCGGCGAGTTAAAACCAGAATTTTCGCTCATAAAACGGATTGCGATGTCAAGCGTAAGCGTTGCCGCAACAATCTTGCTCTTGCTTTTTATAATAGGCATTGCCTAGAGCACAAAAAGTAGGGGTAAAACCCTTTTTTCCATCATTTTCTTTGTTTTATCGCCAAGTTAGCAAGATTTATATGATTGAAAGTGGAAAACGGTTAGCGAACAGTTTAGAAGTGAAGCAAATTGGTAGACATTAAGGATTTACATGATGGCGCCAAACGGGTTGACGTTCAAGCGCAAGTTGTCGAGAAAGGCGACCCGCGGGAAGTACGCTCAAGATTTAAAGATGAAACGTACCGAATAGTTGACGCTGTCATCGCAGATGAGACAGGAAGCATCAAGCTAACACTTTGGAACGAGCAAATCGACATGGTGAACGTTGGCGATAAAATAAAGATTGAAAACGGTTACGTGACCTCATTTAAAGGTGAAATTCAACTTAACGTTGGCAAATTCGGCAAACTAACCGTCGAATAACCATTTTCCTATTTGAAGGAAACGCTAACAAGGTTTTTATTTCTGATTCCATAGTTCTTATGTATGGTTTTAAAAAAAGAAGCAGCATTTTTTACTTTAATAGTTCTTTTCGCAGTTGCTATCTCGCTTCTTGCCGTTAACACCGTCTACAGAAACCCGTTTAACCTATCCGTGCGCTTATTTGGCATCAACGGTTTCATCGCATTAAGCATAGCCACTATAATAACAGCGTTTCTCAAAGAAATCACTATTTACTTGAAAAAACCGTTCCTAAAAGTGCACCACTACCTTGCCGCTGCTGGGCTGGTGCTAATTACACTGCATCCAATTATGCTCGCGATTCAATTTCTCAATCCAGCAGTATTCTTGCCAAATCTGCAGACACTCTACCTTTTCCTGTTTTACGGGGGCAGGCAAGCATTAATCATTATTTACATCGCTATCGCTGCAGTGCTTTTACGCCGAAAAATAGCCGCTTACTGGCGCTGGTTCCACGCATTAATGTACGTTGCGCTATTCTTCGGTATAATTCATGCAAACTTGTCAGGTACAGATTTTATCCTCAACCCCATCGTTATGGTTGCGTTAAACGTTTTGTTTGGAGCTACAATCTTTGCGTTTGCGATTAAACGCTGGCAATTTTACCGAGTAAAAAAACGTAAAAAACAAACTCTCGAAAACACAGGTCAAAACCAAAACGTCTAAAAGTTCAGCAGTTTAACTTCTTGCTCCAAATTAGATTGCATTGTTTGCCGTGATTGCATTAACAAAATTTATTAGACAAACCCTTCATTCAAACAACCCTGTTACTTGTGGGGAAGCAACGTGCAATTCGAGCTTGTCGCACCATACACCATTTCACCGGGGCAGAAAGCAGCCGTAGAGCAGTTAGTGAAGAACTTCTCCACGAAAGAAAAACAAACAATTCTCGGCATCACTGGAAGCGGCAAAACCTTCGTGATGGCAAACGTCATCAACAAACTGCAGAAGCCGACACTGATTTTAGCGCACAACAAGACGCTGGCAGCACAGCTCTACGGTGAATTGAAAGAGCTTTTCCCGCATAACCGCGTGGAATACTTCATCAGCTTCTACGATTACTACCAGCCAGAATCGTACCTGCCAGCGCAAGACATGTACATAGAAAAAGACTCCGAGGTCAACGAGCAAATCGAAAAGATGCGTATGCATGCCGTCTCCAGCATAGTGAGCCGAAACGACACCATAATTGTTGCCAGCATAAGTTGCATCTACAGCTTAGGCAACCCAGACGACTTCAAAACCATGGCTGTGGAACTTGAGATTGGAAAGGAAATGTCACGGCAACAGCTTATTCGCTCGCTTGTGGAGATGCAGTACGAGCGCAATGACATGGTGCTTGAGCCAGGCAGGTTCCGTGTCCGCGGCGACACTGTTGATGTTGTGCCCTCGTATGAAAATGATATTTTGCGGGTTGAACTTGAAGGCAACACTATCAAGAAGATAAAGGAAGTTAACTTGCTTAATGGCGACGTTAAGGTTTCAGTGGATAAACTCACGCTATACCCAGCGCGTCAATACGTGGTTCCTGAAGAGAAACACGCGCTAGCGCTTGAACACATCAAACAGGAACTGGAAGCACGGTTACCTGAACTGCCGCCTCTGGAAGCCCACAGGCTAAAACAGCGCACAAATTACGACCTTGAAATGATAAAAGAAGTCGGCTTCTGCGCTGGCATGGAAAACTACAGCCGCCACTTTGACGGACGCAAACCAGGCGAGCCGCCGTTCACATTGCTGGATTACTTCCCCAAAGATTACTTGCTCATAATCGACGAGAGCCACCAGACTATCCCTCAAGCCAGAGCCATGTACAACGGGGACTACTCAAGAAAAAAGAACCTCGTGGACTTTGGCTTTCGACTTCCAAGCGCACTGGACAATAGGCCGCTGAAGTTTGAGGAGTTTGAGCAGAAAATGGGCAAAGTCCTCTTCGTCTCCGCAACCCCAGCCGAATACGAACTGGAAAAAAGCGGGCCGCCAGTCGAGTTAATCACAAGACCAACAGGGCTCTTAGATCCAGAGGTTGAGCTCCACCCCATCGAAGGGCAAATGCAGCACTTGATGGCAGAAGCAAAGAAAACAATCGAGCGGGGCGACCGCATTCTAATCACCACGCTGACAAAGCGGATGGCTGAAGACTTAGCCGATTATCTTGCAAAAGAAGGCTTCCGTGTGCGTTACATGCACTCGGAAATTGACAGTTTAGACCGCATCGAACTCGTGCGGCAGTTGCGTGTGGGCGAATTTGACATACTCGTCGGGATCAATTTGCTTCGTGAAGGCTTAGACATACCTGAGGTGGCAACCATTTTCATCTTGGATGCTGATAAGGAAGGCTTTCTGCGGGACGAGCGTAGCCTGATTCAAACTATTGGGCGTGCGTCGAGGAATGTTAACGGCAAAGTAATCCTCTACGCGGACATAGAAACTCAGTCGATTAAGCGAGCGATGGAGATAACGCGGTACAGGCGTAACTTCCAGAAACGCTACAACAAGTTACATAACATCACGCCCACGACTATAGTGAAAGGTGTCACGCAGAAAGAAACGGTAATCAAAGGCACTAAGCACTTGCCAAAATCTGACATAAAGCGGCAAATAATTGAGCTAGACGCGGAGATGAGGGCAGCCGCGGAGAAGCTTGATTTTGAACGAGCGATTGAACTCCGTGATGCGATTGCAGAGTTAACTCGTTCACTCTCTAAGAAGGCAGAAAAATGAAGCGGTTAACCCAGAAATTTAGCGGTTTGATGCAAAAAGGTTCTAATCTCTCAAGCTAAAACAGGTAAGAATTCGAGAAGCGGAGAAGGAAAAGACAGGTAACAGTAATGCGCGATAATATTTCGATTAAGGGTGCAAGGGAGCACAACCTTAAAAACATCGATTTAGAGTTGCCCCGCAACAAGTTGATAGTTATAACTGGGCTCTCAGGCTCAGGAAAATCCACTCTTGCGTTTGACACTATCTACGCTGAAGGACAGCGCCGCTACGTCGAGAGTCTCTCCGCTTATGCACGCCAATTCCTCGGCTTAATGGATAAGCCTGATGTGGATTCGATTGAGGGCTTGTCTCCTGCAATCTCGATTGAACAGAAAAGCACCAGCAAGAACCCGCGCTCAACCGTGGGCACAGTCACCGAAATCTACGACTACCTAAGGCTACTTTACGCGCGCATTGGAACGCACCACTGCCCAATATGTGACAGTTCTATTCACCCGCAAAGCCCAGAGAATATCACCAGCCTAATTATGGCTGAAAAAGGAAAAATCCTCATCTTCCTTGCGCCAATCATACGCGGCATCAAAGGCACACACGAGCAAGTGTTCGATGACTTAAAAAAGCAAGGCTACACCAAAATCCGAGCAGACCAACGAATTTACGACGCAGACACCATCAAAGAAGAAGTTAAACTTGAGCGATACGAGAAGCACTGGATTGAAGCCGTCATCGACACAATAAAAATCACTGACGAAGAGCGTTCCCGCATTTCTGAGGCTGTGGAGCAAGCGCTTCAGCTTGGAAAGGGAACAATGATAGTTATTGACGCTGAAAAGGCTAATGGCGAAAAGAAAAAAGAGCTGGAGCGATTCGAGGATGAGACGATGTATAGCACTTTCGGTGCTTGCCCCAACCATCCTGAAATCGTTTTCGAAAGCCTTGAGCCCCGCATGTTCTCTTTCAACTCGCCGTTTGGCGCTTGCAAGACCTGCCACGGTTTGGGAGAAATCACCGAAATCTCCGAAGACAAAGTTATTCCAAACAGGAACCTCTCCATCATGGACGGGGCACTTGCGGTTTATGGCAGAATGGACCTTAGCTGGCGGGCACAGCAATTAGCGATGGTGGGCAAAAAACACGGGTTCGACGTATTCACACCCATTAAGGATTTCTCTGAACACCAACTCCACGTGCTTCTCTACGGTGACCACGAACCAATCAACGGCAACTGGTCAAACGGCGCTAACATGTGGATGCGTGACGGTTGGGAAGGCGTAATTCCGCAGACTGCGCGGCTGTATCGTCAAACCGAGAGCGAGTGGCGTAAAGAAGACATCGAAAAATTCATGACCTCGCGTCCCTGCAACGCATGCAAAGGCAAAAAACTCCAGCCTGTGGTTCTCGCGGTAAAAATTCAGGGCAAAAGCATCATCGATGTAACTGACCTCTCGATTGAGGAGGCAGTGGAATTCTTCCGTAATCTGCCAGAACACTTAACCGATAAGGAAATGGCAATTGCAAAGCAGGTGCTAAAGGAAATCAACGAGCGATTGGGATTTCTAAAGAATGTGGGCTTGGGTTACCTTTCGCTTTCCAGAGCCGCCCGCACGCTCTCAGGCGGGGAAGCTCAAAGAATCCGCTTGGCAACGCAGATTGGCAGCAACCTCATGGGCGTTCTCTACATTCTTGATGAGCCGAGCATTGGCTTGCACCAGAGAGATAACGTGAAACTCATTAGCACCCTCCATCGGCTCCGCGACTTGGGCAACACGCTAATTGTTGTTGAGCATGACGAGGAGACTATACGCAACGCTGATTACATAGTAGACATGGGTCCAGGCGCAGGTGTTCACGGCGGTCACATCGTAGCTGAAGGCTCACCCGCAGAAATCATGCAGAACAAGCGAAGCCTCACAGGCAAGTACCTCTCAGGCGAACTGAAAATTGAAGTGCCTACAAAGAGGCGAAAACCAGTCGGATACATAACTGTTAAAGGCGCGCAAGAAAACAACCTTAAGCATTTGGATTTGCAGTTGCCGCTGGGCGTTTTGTGCGGGGTTACGGGTGTTTCAGGCTCAGGCAAAAGCACACTAATGAACCTCACCGTTATCCCAGCGTTGCGCCAAATGTTTGGCGAACACGTAGACAAAGTCGGCAAGCACGAAGCTATTCATGTGCCCGAAACCGTGCACAACGTCATAGTTATCGACCAAGACCCCATCGGCAGAACACCCAGAAGCAACCCTGCCACGTACACTAAGCTGTTTGATGAGATTAGGCGTATTTTTGCTTCTACTAAAGAAGCCAGAGCACGCGGCTACAAAGAAGGTAGGTTCAGTTTCAATGTGAAGGGTGGCAGGTGCGAAACATGCCAAGGCGACGGCGTCTTACGCATCGAAATGAACTTCCTCCCAGACGTCTACGTCCAGTGTAGCGACTGCAAGGGCAAACGCTACAACAAAGAAACCCTCAGCGTCTACTATAAGGGCAAAAACATTGCTGAAGTGCTGGATATGACTGTTGAGGAAGCAGCGAAATTCTTTGAGAACACGCCGCGAGTCTCACGAAAGCTTCAGACTTTGCTGGATGTAGGGTTAGGATACATTAAACTTGGGCAAAGCTCCACCACGCTCTCGGGCGGCGAGAGCCAACGCATCAAAATCACGCGTGAACTCAGCAAGCACAAGTCTGGACACGTAGTTTACATGCTTGACGAGCCAACCACGGGATTGCATTTTGACGACACCAAACGTCTCATCCGAGTGCTCAACAGGTTGGTGGACAATGGCAACACGGTTTACATAATCGAACACAACATAGACGTCATAAAAAGCTGCGACTACCTCATCGATTTAGGTCCTGAAGGCGGCGCGGCAGGCGGCGAACTCCTTGCAGAGGGCACACCCGAAGAAGTCGCACAAAACAGTCGTAGCTACACAGGCATGTTTCTGGACAAGATATTCAATCATAAACTGGAAAAGGCAATCGCTGTCGCCAATGAGTAATTAATGTCACCTAACTGCGAGCTATCTTTTTCTTTTTAATTCCGTCTTATCTTTCTCCTCAAACGCCTATTGGTTTAGCGGTTTCGTTAGCGTTTAGCCTCTAGTCAAGAAACTTTAACTTAACTAAGTAAAGAGGTTTTATGAAAAATTCTTATAATCAAGTGATCTAAAGACTATTGGACGTTATGAGAAGGATAATTGCCGTAATAATAATCCTGCTAATAGTTATTACTGCATTAATGTTAACTTACGTGTATATTATCCAACCTGGTCAAATTGATAAATCTGTGTATAACTTGGATCCGTTTTATAAATTGGCTTGGGCCCAAAACAATCAAAACAATTCTGTTATACAGGGGGCAGATAGCCTAAACATAACTTTGACTTGGAAAACGGTCTGCATTTATGACTGCTATTACAGCATTGATGTACCAATTATTGAGGACAAATTTGAAGAGAAACCTGATGAAAAGATACCGCTAAACTTAATGCCGCTAAACTTGGCAATAACTTCAGAAAAACCCCTACCCAACAATCTTTTAGAAAAGACATATCAATGCAACATAGAGTTGCAGAACTTGACTGATGGTCAACACTCTATAACTCTATACTATTCTTATTACGACCCAATTATAACAACTTGGAAACATTACAAGCCAGGTTCAACAATTAACTTCTCTATTGACACCTCAACATCACCCCCTTAAGTAATCTGCCTCAACCAACCAACAATCCATAGCAAACGCTAAAACAAAAAAGAAACCGTTCTCAAAGTCTCCAAGAAGAAGATGAATAAGGGCGGTCGTTTCTTCTTCTAATACTAGAAAAAACAAGTACACCCCAAATTTTGTGCGGCTATGGGAAACGCTTAATGCATCCAACGTTTAGTGAGATAGTAGCGGCAAACCTCATGATTAACATATCCAGTCCAGAAGGTTTCACAAGCATCGATATCCCAACTGACCCAGGCGTCTACATCTACCGAGACGAACAGGGCGAAATCCTCTACATAGGTAAAGCAAAAAACTTGCGGTCACGAGTGAAAAGCTATTTTTCAGGTCATGACCATCCAGCCAAAACACGCCAGCTGGTGCTTAGGATTCGCCAAATCGACTGGTTTGTCGTCAACAACGAAGTCGAAGCTCTGCTTCTTGAAAATAAGCTCATCAAACAGCACACGCCCAAATACAACGTCAACCTTAAAGACGCGAAAACCTACGCTTACATTTCACTGTCGAGAGAAAACTTTCCAAGACTGCTAATGAGCCGCAAGGTTTCGCGCAAACTTGAATCTTTTGGACCATACACTGACGGTTTCACGCGTCAAGACCTGCAACGCTTGGTAGTGCGAGTTTTTAAATTACGTACATGCAAAACCATGCCTAAGCGGGCTTGCCTAAACTTTCACATTCATCTTTGCACTGCACCATGCGTCCGTAACGTCACCGTTGAGGAATACGGCGAGCAGGTTAGGCAGGCACGCTCTTTTCTGAGCGGAAACTATCAGCAAACACTCGAGATGCTTAACGCCAAAATGCTGGAAGCCTCTAATGCACAGCAGTATGAGGAGGCGCTGGAGCTTAGAAACCAAATCGCATCCATCAGGCTCTTAACTGAACGCCAGATTGTGGATAACGAACGCCGCTTTGACCAAGACGTTATGGTGTTTAGGCAAGTAGGCGAGAAGATGCTGGTGGTGCAGATGGGCGTTCGAAAAGGCGTGTTGCTTGGCAAAAAAGAATTCAAAGTGGATTTGCAGCCACAGATTGAAGAGGAGTTCTTGAAAGCTTACTACACCACTAACCAGATACCGCGCGAAATACTGCTAAACAAGCCGTGCTGGCAGGGAAACGACGAGAAAAAAGCCCTCGAAGAATTCCTCTCAGCAAAACGCCTCGCGCCTGTGTCGTTAACAATTCCAAGACGCGCCGATAAGCTGGCCCTTGTACGGCTGGCAGAGAAAAACTTGGATGCATCACTTGACGTTGATAGTGCACTGGTTGATTTACAGAACAAACTCAACTTGCCTCTACTTCCACGCATAATCGAATGCTTCGACATCTCCAACTTGGGAACCGAGCACGTGGTTTCAGGCATGGTCACCTTCAGAGATGCTAAGCCTGACAAGAAAAACTACCGCAAATTCAAAATCAAAACCTTCAAAGGACAAGACGACTTCGCAGCAGTCCACGAAGTTGTAACCCGCCGCTACAAGCGCCAATTAGAAGAGAAGAACCAGCTTCCAGACTTGGTAATGATTGATGGTGGACCAGGGCAAGTGAGCGCTGCCAAATCTGCACTGCAAAAGTTGGGGCTGCAGCTTCCGTTGATTGGGTTGGCTAAGGAGCGCGAAGAAATCTACTTGCCAGATGATGCTGTGCCCAAAGTATTTGAGAAGAATAGCCGCATGATGCTGCTGCTTAGAAGAATTCGGGATACCGCCCATGACTTCTCAGTTGGCTACAACCGTAAACGCAGAGAAATGAAAATCCGAGACGAGTTTGCCAAACACTAAACCAAGTGTTCAAGCAATATTCTCAACCCAATAAGTATCAGAACAAGACCACCAACAATCTTAATTCTATGCCCAAAAGCACGACCTAAACCACAGCCGAAAAAGAATCCAGCAAATGAAAGCCCAAAAGTAACTACCCCAATCATAACAATAGGTAGAACAATTGCCGTCTGAAGTAGCGCAAAACTGAAACCAACCATCAAAGCATCAATGCTGGTAGCAACCGACAAAATCAACAACGAATGAAGCCTAAGGGTTGAAGCAGGTTTTTCCTCTTCTTTCTTTACTCCGTCATAAATCATTTTAGCACCAATGAACACTAAAAGCCCAAAAGCCACCCAGTGATCCACTTCTTTAATGATGCTTTCTAGGCTAAGACCAGCAAACCAGCCGATTAGCGGCATCAGCATCTGGAAGCCTGCGAAAAAACCCGCCGTTAACAAAGCAGACCTTCGCCTACTAGCTGTTATAGCCATTCCGTTCGCAATTGAAACAGCAAAAGCATCCATAGCTAAGCCGACAGCAATCACGATGATGGTCAGAGCATCCATCGATTCACCAGTTGGTTAGCTCTTCATGGCTTTTCAACAATATAGGCGTTTTCTAAATAAAAAGCGCTCACCTATTTGGAATGAGCGAACTTCAGAGAAGCTTTTTTAGTGCTTCCTCAAGCTGGCTAAAACTCTTAATTATCACATCAGAATGAACGATAACCCACGGGCTAAGGCACTCCATGTCCGAAACAATCACAACCTTCTTGCCTTTACGCTTCGCGTAAAACATTTCCATGCAAGCTCCTGCTGAAACAATCGGCAAGTACACGACCATTATGTCGCACCTGTCAGCATCGTCTAAGTCTCTTTGAACAAAATCAAACGTGGTGTAAGTGTTCCACCAGCACTCCTCGTTGCCCTTGTAGAGCGCTTTTTCCCTGTTCCAGGGGTCAATCACGTCCAAGCCCAGCTTTGCACAGACATGAATGATGGCTTTTCGGTATTCTTGATTGTTTTCTCTGCCTAAGATGGGACCTGAAATGAACACTGTTTTCTTCAATACGGTGACCTTACAGCAAAGGATTCTTTGAAATTAATATCCTTTGCCAAAGGTTAACCTAAAAGGCTAATGCGACAGCAACCAAGTACACAATCATGAGCAAGTTAAAGATGAAAAGAGCAAAAATATTGGCTGTGCACACGGGCTCAGTCCTCCTCTTCCAGATTGCAACCGCGAAACCCCAAACGCCAGTTGCCAGCGGAACAATTGAAAAAGCAACAACCCACTTCAAGTCAATTGTAGGTATGGCCGTTTGCCAAGCATAAAAAACAAACATCAAAAAAGCAACTAAAGCCACAACCAACACCACGGCAAGAACTATGCGCTCGCCCCTGCGAACAGCCATGTTATTTTTGCCTCCTCTGCGGTCAACCTCAACATCAGGCGTTTCCAAGCTCAAACTCAAAATAAACCCGTACAATATGAACGGCAAAGCAAGAAACAAAAACGCCGAGTCAAACTGCCCTCTAACGGATAAGTAGCCTACTGCCGGAATAGCAAAACCAGTCGCAACCGCAATAGCCAACTCGCCTAGACCTCTTGAAATAAGCCGCAAGGGCGGAGCTGAATATGCCCAGCCCAAAAAGTTTGCGCCTAAAGCCACTGCTAAAAGTTCAATTGGCGCAGCCCAAAAAGTAACGGCTAACAGCGCCAAAACGTTCGAGAGCGCAAAGAATACGATAGCAATTTGTCTAGCTAAAGGCAAAAGCGCTGGGTTATTTACAAGGATTCTGCTTCCAGAAAAAAACTTTCTCTTAGTTATGTTCTTGTCAATGTTTACATCGAAATAGTCGTTGCTGTAATGTGTTGAAAGGTCTCCGAAGAGTACGATTGCATAAAACAAGAGAATTTGCCAAAGGTTGAATACTCCGCCGTTCACAAGCGCCAAGAGTGCGCCAAGCGAGAAAGCCAAGATTCCGCCAATGACTATGTGAAGGCGTACTACTCTGAGAAGGGGCAGAATGGTTCGGCTTAAATCCATGCTTTACTCTCTCAATCATTATTGATGCGAATGCTTATTTATGTAGACAGGTTGAATATGAAGCCTAAGGGGTTTATGTGACCGGGCAGAAGATTAAAGCATACATTGACTTGACACGATTGCACTTCTTTTTTGTTTGGCCAACACTCTTCTGCGCGGGACTTTTTCTTGCCTTCCAATCGCACGACGGCTTTTCCTTACTGTTGGTTTTGAAGGCGGTTTTGATTGGTTTCTTCGGCTTCGATGCAGGACTAATCTTGAACGATATTATAGACGCTAACATAGACAAGAGAGATTTACCCTCAGATAACAGGTTGACCAAATATTGGAGACCATTCGGAGGACGCCCAATTCCTCAAGGCTTAATCTCCAGACGTCAAGCAACCGCACTTTTTGCAGTCTTCGCAGGCATAACAACCGTGCTAATCTTCACGTTGTCACTCCCTCAATCGCTTTATGTCTTTAGCATAATGATAATTTGTTATTGCTTGGAAGTTTTCTATCAGATTAAGAAACGAAAACAAAAAGTTCCCCTTGCCCAAGTTATCGGACGTGTTGATTTTGCTCTTTTCCTTGTAGCTGGTTACCTCTGCATCGGTAACCCAGACTGGACAGCTTTGATGCTTTTCCTGTTCTTCTATCCCTTAGCGCTGGCGCATTTGGGTGTCAACGACCTCATTGATGTTGAGAATGACAAGGCGCGAGGCATGAACACGATTCCTACACTCTACGGCATGAAAGCAACAACGTACTGGATACTGGGTTTTAGCGTATTTCATTTTGTAATGGCAGGGGTTTTCCTGTTTGTGCTTGGAAGCTTTTGGGCGCTGGGAGGTTTTATGGTCAGTCTTATCCTGTTAACTCTTGGAAACGTGATGATACTCAAGAAAAAGAGCACTGAAGTGGGACTCAAGGCACTGCCGCTTTTCCATGTTTCGATGCTGATTTATGCAATCACCATAATAGTGAATTATGCGGTTACAATGTTATTTTAGCGCACAATGCCTCATTAAAAGAAGCCTAGTAATTTCACTATGGCAACTCCTGCTGAAATTGCAGCAACTAAGAAAATCAGCTTTCCCTTCGACAAGGGAAAACTTTTTGCTTCAGCTTCGCCTTGCTGGAACTCGTATTCTTTGATTTCCTTAGTTTTAGAATTAATCTGAACCTTCGCCGTCAACTTTTCAAACATCATCTCAACAACATATAGTTCCCCATCTAACGCGACTTTCATGGGCAACCAGTTCCCTTTGTACCCTAATCTCTTTAAGAAATCAGCCGTAAGGGCAGTTGCATTTTCAGCATCGAACCTCGAGATTTCGGGGGCCGCGGGGGTTGTTGACATGAATCTTCCCTGAGTAATTTGTAACCAACCGTATTAGGATTTATGAATTCACAAACAATATTCCCGATACACCCTAAAGATTTAACATTTGGCAATAACTAAAAGAAGAGGTTGGTCAGGGAAGCGGCGGCGAATCAGGCAATTGCGGCTCTGTTTGATTATATAGACCGTAGGTTTCGTTTAAAAGCCTATTTTGAAGCTCTTTTAGCCGCGCAAGCTCGGGAACATTCTGATTGTTCATAGTTTGCTCAACTATGACTACAGCGTAAGTTACAACCACGCAAGCTATTATTACTGCTGAAGTAACTAAAAGCAAAGTTGCTACGGTCGCCTCCACGATATTTTCCTCCTTTCTCCCAAGATGCTTTTAGCCGCATGTTTCTTTTAAATAAATAGCATGTATCTGGAATATTCTCCGATTGGATATATGTCCAAGAAAAGAAATATCCAATCACAACGCCCTACTTGAATGATGCCGTGAACAACCATAAATACACAGTTACCTGTTAAGAATTCTTACGTATATTTGAGGTACACGCTATGTCACACCAGATTGAGTGGGAAACAAAATTCAGGGCAAAAAACGGCAAGCCCTTACGGTTTCGCCCAGAAAAAGCCAGCGACACCGAAATGCTATGGGCAATGTTCTCAACGTTATCTGAAGCATCCGTTTCAAATTTGATTCCGCCCTTTACACGTGAAAGAATAAAAGGCTGGACGAGTAACATAGACTTCAGTAAAGTTCTCGCCATCGTCGCAGTAACAGAAGACAAAAATAAACCACGAATTATCGCTTCAGCATCACTAAAGTTCCACCCAGAGGAAGTTTTCAACCACAAAGCTGAACTGGGCATCACGGTGCATGACGACTACCAGAACTTGGGCATTGGGACAGCCCTGTTAAGCCACCTCTTAGGCATCGCTAGACAAAAAGGGCTCAAAAAAGTGTACCTAATCGTAAACACTGAAAACGCGAAAGCCATCGCTCTGTACAAGAAAGCAGGATTTGAGGTTGAAGGAACCCTTCGAAGAGAAATGCATCTGAATGGCAAATACATAGATGAATATCGAATGGCGCTTTTTCTATAAACAAACATGGAATCAAAAAAGCCTTTGCGGAGTGGATTTTCAGTTTTTTCTTAGTGTAGTTTATTTATTGGTAACATAAATTCTATTTCGGTACTCAAATCTTGACAAAAGAAGTTGCCCTACAAGAAATCATCACTACGCTCCTTTCTATGCAATCAGCCACACGTGACGATGTCAACCGCCTAAAAATCAAAACCGCCGCCAAATATCACCTTCAAGAAGTGCCATCCAACGCGGACATAATTAGCGCTCTCACACCAGCCCAAGCCAAACAGCTTCTGCCACTTCTTAAACGAAAAGCAACCCGAACCATAAGCGGCGTAACAGTCATTGCAGCTATGACCAAGCCCTACCCGTGCCCGCAGCCTGAACCCTGTGCTTACTGCCCAGGAGGACCAACACAGGGTAGCCCGCAAAGCTACACTGGACATGAACCAGCAGCCATGCGCGGAGCACAGAACAACTTTGACCCGTACCTGCAAGTGCAAAGCCGCATCGACCAGCTCACAGTCATCGGGCACAAAGTGGACAAAATCGAACTAATCATTATGGGCGGAACCTTCCCAGCTACGCCGCAGGAGTACCAAACGTGGTTTATCCAGCGTTGCCTAGATGCCATAACGGGCAAAACTAGCGCAGACCTAGAAGAAGCAAAAACCAATGCTGAAACAAGCAAACGCCGAAACGTGGGCATCACCGTCGAAACTCGACCAGACTGGGCAAAACAACCCCACATCGACGCCATGCTGAACATGGGTGTGACACGCATCGAACTGGGCGTACAAAATCCAGACGACCAAATCTACAAGCTCGTCGGCAGAACACACACAGTCGCAGATGTCACTGAAGCAACGCAAATCGCTAAAGACGCGGGACTAAAAATTGTTTACCACATGATGCCTGGGATTCCGGGCTCCACCCCGCAAAAAGACATTCAAGCGTTCAAGCGCATATTCACTGATTCAGCGTTTAAGCCTGACATGGTAAAAATTTACCCGTGCCTCACAATCGCAAACACGAAAGCCTACGAATGGTACCAGCAAGGCACATACCAACCCTACACTACAGAAGAAGCCGCCAGCATAATCGCAGAAATCAAAAAAACCATCCCGCCATGGGTAAGAGTCATGCGGGTGCAAAGAGATATCCCAGCGCGGCTGATTTTGGCAGGTGTAAAAAAAAGCGATTTACGCGAGCTTGCACAGAAAAAGCTCAAAGAACAAGGCGCTCAATGCCAATGCATACGTTGCAGGGAAGTGGGGCACCGATTGGTAGTTGACCACATTAACCCTGACTTAGAAAAAGTCAAAATTTTAACTCACCAACACGAAGCGTCCGAAGGCACTGAAGTTTTCTTGTCCGCTGAAGACCCACAAAACAATGTTCTCTTAGGATATTTGCGGTTGCGTGTTCCCTCACAAAAAGCGCACCGACCAGAAATCACCGCTGTGCCATCTGCGATAGTTAGGGAACTTCACGTTTACGGGCCACTTGTTCCCGTCGGGAAACACACCGCGGGTGCTTGGCAGCACAGAGGCTACGGCAAAGTGCTCCTAAGTGAAGCTGAGTGCATAGCAAGGGAGCAGTTTGGTTTGAAAAAGCTTTTAGTCATAAGTGCAATAGGAACAAGGAGATATTACATGCGTTTGGGTTACGAGCGCGATGGAGTTTACGTTTCAAAAAGGTTGAACCAAACATGAGCCAAATTGAAAAATCAGGTTACAAAGGCAAGGCATTGAGCCTTCTAAAACAAGCCGACTGCGACGTTGGCGATATTCTCAAAATCACCAGTAAAGGCAAAGTCTACGAAGGCATCCTCATTCCGCGCTCAGAACTCGGTGAAGGCACAAGCATCGTTATTAAAATGAAAAGCGGCTACAACATCGGTATCCAAGCCGACACAGACGTAAAGGTGGAAAAAATCGGCAAAGGCACAAAACCAACCTTTGCAGCGCCACCCTTGCCCAAACAGAACCCTGCTTTGCCACATGTGATTATCATGAGTACTGGGGGCACAATCGCCAGTCGCGTGGACTACCGCACAGGAGCAGTCCGCTCAGCCATGTCTGCCAGTGACCTATACGGTGTTGTGCCAGAACTCGCCGATGTTGCGAGAGTGGACACTGAAATCGTGTTTAGTATTTACAGTGAAAACTTGACCCAAAAGCACTGGACTGAACTAGCACAAACCGTAGCCAAACGCATCAAGCAAGGTGTGGACGGCGTGGTTATCGCTCACGGTACAGACACGATGGCTTACACCTCAGCTGCATTAAGTTTTGCCCTCCAAAATTTGCCTGTTCCAGTTATCCTTGTCGGCGCTCAGCGCTCTTCCGACCGCCCCAGCAGTGACGCAGCAACCAACCTCATCGGCGCAGTGAAAGCAGCAGGCGAAGCCCCCTTTGCAGAAGTCGGTTTAGCCATGCATGAAAGCGTCTCAGACAAAGCTATTGTGGTTCACAGGGGCACGAAAGCGCGAAAGTGCCACACCAGCCGCAGAGACACCTTCAAATCCATCAACGGCTTCCCAATCGCCAAACTAGTAGACCAAACAGTAACAATGCAAACTGACGAGTATAAGCGCCGAGACCCCGCCAGAAAGCTGATTCTCAAACCAAGCTTTAGCGAAAAAGTCGCTTTAATCAAATTCTACCCGGGACTAGACCCAAAAGTAATCGACTACTACGTTGACAGCGGCATAAAGGGCATCTTGCTTGAGGGCTCAGGTTTGGGGCACGTTAGCAAATACTGCTTTGAAAGCATCAAAAAAGCCATAGCTAAAGGCGTGGTTGTTGCGTTAGCTTCACAGTGCATCTGGGGACGCGTGAACATGAACGTTTACGATACGGGGCGAGATTTGTTGTCTTTTGGTGTTGTTCCGCTTGATGACATGTTCCCTGAAACAGGGCTCGTGAAGCTTATGTGGGTGCTAGGGCAAACCGATGACCCCAAAGAAGCCGTCAAGTTGCTGAAAACTAACATTGCAGGCGAATTCTCGCTCAGAACGCTTCCGCAAGAAGAAAAACTCCAATTTGAAGGAGGACAATAAAGTTGACAATTGATTACGCAAAAGTGGGCTTGAAAGTTGGCTTAGAAATCCACCAGCAACTCAACGTGAACTCTAAACTGTTCTGCAGTTGCCCACCCGAACTATTCAAAGAAGAACCAGAAATCACATTTCTGCGCAGACTACGACCAACACAGAGCGAACTGGGACAAGTTGACCCAGCAGCCTACTTTGAGTTCCAGAAAGGCGTAAAAATCCTCTACGAAGCAAACCGCAACAGTTCCTGCCTTGTGGAGATGGATGAGGAGCCACCACACCCCATCAACATGGATGCAGTTGAGGTGGTTTTGACTGCCTCGTTGATGATGAATATGCAACCTGTTGATGAAATTCATGTGATGCGCAAAACAGTCATTGACGGCTCAAACACTACTGGCTTCCAGAGAACCAGCGTAATTGCCCTGGACGGTTGGATAAAGGTTGGAGAAAAAACTATTCCGATGCAAGCGGCTAGCCTCGAAGAAGATGCCGCGCGTAAAACGGGAACGATGGATGAGGGGAAAACTATTTGCTACCGCATTGACCGCTTAGGAATCCCGCTTATCGAAGTTGCAACGGCGCCTGTGATTTATTCGCCAATGGAAGCGCAGGAGGTCGCTTTCGCCATCGGCAGGATTCTGCGTGACACAGGCAAAGTCATGCGCGGTTTAGGCACAATAAGGCAGGACCTTAACGTGTCGATTCCGAACGGCGCTTTAATCGAAATTAAAGGCGTCCAAGAGCTTGAGTTAATTTCCACAGTCGTGGAGTATGAGGTTCAACGCCAACTCGGTTTAATCAGCGTCAAAGAAGAACTGGCAAAACGAGGCATAACCCAGCAAGCATTAACAGAGGATTTTGTTGATGTCTCAAGCATATTTAAAGATACAAAATGTAAGGTCATCAAAAAAGCACTGGAGAAAAACCAGAAAGCCATGGCTGTCAAACTGAAAGGCTTCGCAGGGCTGCTTGGAAAAGAGTTGATGCCTAACTTCCGTGTCGGCACCGAGCTTTCTGACCGCGCAAAGTTCTGGGGCAGAGTCGGCGGAATATTCCATACTGATGAAATGCCCAACTACGGCATAACACCCCAAGAGGTTGAAGCATTACGCAAGGCAGTTGGCGCTAAAGAGGATGATGCTGTGGTTTTTGTGGCTGACACCGCAGAGAACGTTGTAGATGCGTTAAAAGCGGTGGTTGAACGCGCCAAAGAAGCCTTGGCGGGTGTTCCCGCAGAAACACGTACCGCAAAAGAGGATGGCACAACAAGATACATGCGTCCAAGACCTGGAGCAGCCAGAATGTATCCTGAAACTGACATTCCACCTCAGCAAATAACACGCGAACTCATGGAAAAAGTGCGTTCAAACCTGCCCGAGGGCGCAGAAAAGAAGCTTGCACGATTAATGAAACAGTACAGTTTAAATGAAAAATTGGCAAAGCAGCTTGCAGATTCAGAATACGGCATCTTGTTTGAGGAGATTGCCAAAGAAAGCGGAGTTCCAGCATCAACAATTGCAGCCTTCTTAACCGAAACGGTCAAGTCGCTTAAGCGTGAAGCCGTTGCCGTAGAAAACGTCAATGAGACCCAAATCAAAGCGCTGTTCGCTACTGTCGGCAGAGGCGAACTGACCAAAGAAGCCATCGCAGACGTGTTTCGCTGGCTCTCACAAAACCAAGAAAAAACAGTAAAAGATGCTACTGCGGCTTTGGGCTTGAAAATGTTTTCGCAAGCAGACCTTGAAGCCATAGTTGACAAAGTAATAACAACAAACAAAGCAGTTATAGAAAAGCAGGGCAAGGGCGCTTTCGGCATGCTGATGGGTGCAGTTATGAAAGAAGTCCGCGGCAAAGCAAACCCCGAAATGGTCACCAAAATAGTAAAACAAAAAATCGATCAACGTTGAGTTATTACTGCGCTATCTATCACTATGGCAGTTTTTCAGGAGATTGTGCTCGAAGAGTAACGGCAAGCCCACCATCGGAATCGACAATAGCCACAAGTTAAAGTTATTCCCCAAGAACCACACATACCAGTTGCTCCAGATTTCATCCCTTCCAAAGAAAATCCACGTGAGGTAATTCCAGAGGTAAATCAAGCCCAACGCAGTAACTATGATGCCGATTTTTTGAATATCAAGTTTATCGAAGCTTTCGGTTCCCATAGAATTTTTCGCGAAATAAGCCGTAAAAACTGTAAGTGCAAGCAACCCAACCGAGGTTAAGGTAAAACTAAAGAGGTTCTCTGGATAAGAAATCAAATACTGGAGACCCTGCCGCATCACAGTTGCTACCCACAACGCAGTGTTAGTAAGCCAAAAAACTAAAATGTACAATGCACCTGCAATCAACCCCCACTTTATCGCTCCCTTCACTGGTTTGTTCGGGTTCAACTCGTAGGATAATTTGAACAAAACAGCAGGGATAGCGATGGATTCTACCAGCAAGGGCACTTCGTATATCAAAATGGAAGTAAAAACTGGCAGTGTCGAAATGTGCCCGTTAACACGCCATATAGTGAAACCAAGCGTGGAAGATAAGGACAAAACACTGGTAGTCAAAAGCCCCAGCCAGTATATGGCTTCCCCAACCAAAACCAACCTAAACAACTTCATCATGGTCTCTGTTGGAAAACCCTTCCTAACAAAGTAGAGAATAGCTCCCCCAAAAGCGATGACGCTGGCTGCAAGTCTGCAAGCAACCCCTATAGCCGCTGAAATGTCTTCAACAAAAACAATCGACTTGAGGGGTTCATTGAAAGCTTCCCACTCGCCAATCCAAGAAAGAGTAAACATCGCATGGAATGTAAATATGAAATATGCTATGGCAACTATGAGGAAACCGATTTTTATCGGTGAATAGAAACTTGGCTTTGACATTGCACTTAACAAACAAATTAGAAGGCAATTGCTTTTATTTTTTTGGCAAATAAAACGCAGAGGAAAAAGTGAACGTATAAAACTGCTATAGAAGGCAATGCACAACCAGGAGCAAAATATTATAATGATAAAGCACCACTATTCTTTTAGGGTTTTTTTATGACTGAACGAGCATATGTTTTAATACAACTTCAACCAGGCAAAGAGGAAGATTTCGCAAAAGAAATCATTTCCAAAGGCGTCATTATTGACCCACAAGTTGAAAGAATAGACTTTGTTCACGGCTCTTTCGATCTCATAATTGTCCTTTCAGGAACCAAACATGAAATAGATAACAGGATACTGGAAATGCGAAAGCTACCTTTCGTTACAAGAACAGAAACACTCATCCCGTTCGACCTCCTAAACTGGGAAGACATAGCCGCAAAGATAAGCGAGCAGCAAAACGCTTAAAATCAAAGATGCACAACCATCCACAACATCCTTTCAGATTAGCTTAGTTTCGATTCCAAATTCAAGTGCTTAATATAGGGGGATAGGGGGTAGCTGCAGAGCAGCACGCTTTTCTCCAACAAAAGAATATCAAACAACCCCTTCAGCGCTGCACTGCTTGTGGCATCGTCCACAACCAGCCAGCTACCCAAAACCCAAATCAGAAAGCAAAACGCAACGTTTTCCACAATCCACTGGTTGATGTTGTACTAAGGACTCCCTTTCAACAACAACTAAAGAAAAAACAAAACACCCAGAGCCATAACAGACCAAAAAAGCCATAACAAAGGCTCCAAAAACATAAACAGCCGTTTGTTAACCAACTTTGCAACATTGCAAAACAAATTTTGCAAGCCAACATTAAAACTTTGCAAAACAGACTAAGCCAATTTTTCAAAAAATCATATTTATCGTTTACACACGCTTGGTTGGTAAGCAATGGAGAGAGAGAAATGAAAAAAACAATAAAAACACTCGTCGCCTTAACCATAATACTGCCTATTATTTTAGGCATATTTGCGACAAACACGCAGGCAGCAGTCAACCAATCCACCAACAGAGTTTTTCTCGGACTCAGCGGCTACCCAACAAGCACCACACAACTTGACAACATAATCAGCACCATGAAAGCTAACGGCTTAAACACATACCGCATGAGCGCAAACCCAGCATGGTCAGGCGGCCCACACCCATACCACGAAAACTTTGTCCAATACTTACTAGACCACAGCGACTTCACCATCATCGTAGACCGTAACCACCTCTATCCACCCACCGAAGAATCAGCGACATCAGCCCGCAATAACTGGGCAACTGTAAGAAACAGCATCTTTGAAGTCTTGGAAGCATATCCAAACAACCCACGTGTAATGGTGGAACTCATCAACGAGTACGTATCATCAGACTTCTACAGCCGCATGCAAAGCTTAGTTACTGAAATTCGAGCCGCAGGATACACAAACCCCATAGTTGTGAACAAATGGAACCAAGCTTGGACAACCATAAACGACCCACTGGATAACACACTCCAAGGCTACCACTTCTACTTCAACAGTTGGAGCCCATCAGGCGCCCTATCGCAGATGCAAACCGCCCAATCTAAAGGTATCAAACTCATCAACACAGAAGTTGGAGCAGACTACAACGAATACAACAGTTACACTTCAGCCACAGTTTCAGAATTGAACCAATTTCTTTCAGAGACAGCAAGCATGGGCATAGGCAACACTGTATGGATGAATGAAAACCTCAACAACATGCCAAGATACCAACAATTGAACCTAGATTTCCCAACAGTGACAGCACCTCAGCAATCAACTAACCCGACGCCTACTCCAACCGCCACCCCCACTCCAACACCAACGGCAACACCCACTCCAAAACCAACTGCTCAACCAACACCATCACCGACACCTAATCCAACCCCAACACCTACACCAAAGCCTTCACCAACGCCCACTCCAACACCAACACCGACGCCAGCAACAACAATTACAAACCAAGATGGCTTCGAAACCGCAGCTTTGACTGGCTGGAGCGGAATAAGCAAAACCTCCGGTGAAACAGTATCAGTCACAAAAAACAGACCACATCACGGCTCTTACAGTGCACTCTTCTACACAAACGGTCTAAGTAACGGACGTGAAAATGCTTTCTTGCGAAAGACCATAAACATGCAAAACGCTTATGCAAGAGGCTACTTTAATATCGCTGGTAGCATAACAGGCTCTTCAATTCTAAAGGACAACGACGACAGATTCTACCTGCTGAGATTTGCGGCAAATCAGGGAGACGTAGCTTGGGCTGGAATAAGACGCGAAAACGGCATTAACAAGTGGACACTTTATGCAGGCGACACCTACAAGACATCATCAACAATACCAATATCAACAGATAGATGGTATAATGTAGAACTACACTGGAACGCAGCCCAACGCTTAGCTGAAATGTTCGTGGACGGCACAAAAATACTGGAAATACGAGCAAACAGTGGAACCAACGCAAATATCACGTCCGTTGACATGGGAATAATATACACCAACAACGTTCAAAACACCTTGTTAGTCTTTGGTGATTGCTTCAGGCTGTCAAATAACTTCAACGGCGCAAGCCATTAGCAAACAAACAAAACACAACAACCTAACCCTCTTTTTTATTAGTTTTTAGAACTCTTTACAAAGTAATTATGTATAAAAAGACTGAATGCTGAATTATTCGAGCCACCACCAATGTAGTGGTTAAACCTCAAGTACTCAAAAATTGTCCTGAAACTACAAATAACGACCTACCCCCTATAGGTTTCAATATAGAACCTCTAATATGCCCCAAATATGTTTAGGCTGTGGCAAATAATCATGGAAAAAGCTTGTTGCATATGTTTCGAAAAAGCTTCCGAGTAACATCTTGCGTTGATTTTATATTGTTTCTAGCGGTATAATTCCATGCTAGTGATTGATTTGACTGCGGATGCAAACAGAGTAAAGAAGCCTAAGCTACCTAAGAAACGATTGCTAAGGAAAATTAAGCGTAGATAAAAGTGGTTTACGGATAATCGTTTAAGGCAAGGTAAAGAAACGGTAGCCTAACAAAATAATAAAAAAAGGCAATTTGGAGTTTTAGTAAGCTACTGTTTGAGAGATGTTAGGTATTTGAGGTGAAACGGTTTAATGATTATGCCGCCTTTTAGGTCAGCATGGAAGGTTTGACTTTCAACAACCCATTCTGACAATTCTGAGTCGTGAGCTCGGATAAACTCTGCAAAATCAGCAAACTTTTCGTGAAGCGAAATGCATACAGCATCCCAACCCATTCCTCTGCCATCCATAACCAAAACTACGTTTGTTTGCTTCATGTACCATTCTTTCATCTTACGCAGAGCTTGGGTTTTTGCTTCGCCTGTTTGATACTTTAGTTTGCTCTTCAAAAATGTTATTGCTGCAATTTCTAATCCTATTTGTCCGAACTTGGGAATAACAGTGTATCCCTCAATGAAGTTTTCTTCCAGCATTGCACGTCTCCGAGTCACTGTAGGTTGAGAAACACCTAAAGCCTTTGCCAGCTGCCTATCACTTCTGTGCGAGTCTTTCATCAGCTCAAAAAGTATCTTATAGTCAATCGGTTTTAACTCTTTCATTGCAATCAAGTTCTCCCATTTACAAATTAATAGAATTTTTTGCCATTATATATAAACATCGTTGTTGAAAAACCAAAAAAACATCCGCGTTCAACAGGGGCACAACAACGATACTCTTAAGAGAAAAAACCGTTTAAAACATACAGGAGCCCACAAAAAATGACCGTACCCCTTCTGACCGAAATAAAACAAGAAATTACACAGTTACTTAGTGATTTGATTCGTATAAACACCACTAACCCACCTGGAAATGAAAGCCAAGCAGCAAACTTTCTAGCACAATACCTCGCAAAGGACGGATTCAATACAGAAATCATAGAATCTGAAACTGGCAGAGGAAGCATAATTACACGCCTCAAAGGCACAGGCGAAAAACCCAACCTTCTGTTACTATCCCATCTAGATGTTGTTGCGGCTAATCCAGCAGAATGGACTGTTGACCCATTTAGTGGAACAGTTAAAGACGGCTACGTTTACGGTAGAGGCGCCATCGACATGAAGGGCATGACCGCCATTGAAGTATTAACCCTCAAACTCTTAAAGAGAAACAAAATTCCGCTAAAAGGGGATGTTGTCTTAGCTGCCACAGCTGACGAAGAAAAAGGCGGAGAAGCAGGAGCAGGCTACCTGATGCGGAATTATAAAGAGAAAATCTGGTGCCCCTATGTGCTAAACGAGGGCGGCGGATTAGCAATCCCACAGAAGAAAGGGTACGTTTTCCCTGTACAAACTGCAGAAAAAGGAATCTTGTGGCTAAAAATAAAAGCTAAAGGAACCCCTGGGCACGGCTCCACTCCGAACATGGCTGATAATGCCATAGAGCGCATAAATAAAATTCTCAGTATACTCAGCAGTTACCAACCTGAAATCGTGTTCGTGCCAACACTCAAAGAGTTCCTCACCGAAGTGGCAAAACTCAACCCTGAATTCAACGAACCGTTCGCTCGTCTGCTGGCAAACCCGCAACAAAGCGATAAGATACTTGATGAAATAGCAAAAAAAGACAAGCCGTTAGCTGAAGAAATCAGGCCAAGAACAAAGATGACCATAACTCCAACCATGATTCACGGCGGAGTAAAAGAGAACATAATACCCTCAGAATGCGAAGCGGTGTTTGACTGCAGAATCCTGCCTGGCCAAAGCATTGATGAAACATTTGCTTTAATCAAAAGCATGCTCAAGGACGTTGGCATGGAAAAATTAACGTTTGAGACCTTGCAAATGCACAATGGTTCAGAGTCTACTACACAAACGCCACTCTACAACGCCATTACAAGTGTTCTAAAGGAGTTTGACCCAACTTGCGGCGTAACCCCAACCTTAACAACTGGCGGAACTGACTCACGCTTCTTTAGGGAAACAGGTAGCGTATGCTATGGTTTTCATCCCATGCGCCCTGATGAACCTAATGACCAGTTGGAAAAGCGTATGCATGGAATAGATGAGCGTATAACGGTGGAGAACCTTGTTTTTGGAACAAGCGTTTTCTACGAAGTGGTCAAAAGATTCATTACTTAATCCCAGTTCCACGGGTTAATTATTAATATGAAAAACTCGTTACTGTATGCAAACCCTTAATCTGGCTGAGGAGCAATTGCGACAATGATTGGTGGACAAACGTTAGTTGGTAAAGAGCAGGCAAACTTCAAAGCCAGCAAAACCATCGGTTTAATTTCTGATACTCATGTACCTAAGCGAGCACGTTGTATACCTCCTAAAGTTTTTGAAATCTTTCAAAACGTTGATTACATCATTCATGCAGGCGATTTGGTGGAGTTTGCTGTAATTGATGAGTTAGAGCAGTTTGCACCCGTTTTAGCGGTTCACGGCAACATGGATGGCTTAGATATTATGGGTGCTCTACCGAGACTTAACTCGCTTAAGGTTTTTGATTGGAAAATCGGTGTTATGCATGATCCAAACGTTCTATACGGTTTGAGCAGAATGCGGGAACTTGCTAGGCATCACGGCTTTAACGTTTTTGTTTATGGGCATACACATATTGCCAGCATTAAGTGGGAAGACAAAATCCTCTACATTAATCCAGGTAGTCCTACGGATCCAGAGTCTTTCAGTAATAAACCTTCAGTTGGATTGTTAAAAGTTACTAAGCAAACGATAACTCCGCAGATAATTGAGATATAATTCTTTTCGGTAGTGAATCAATTTTGTTGCCGAAATTTGTTTTGTTTTTTCAGTGAATAGGCAAACAAAAGCAGACCTAAAATAACAATTTGAATCGCTAAACTCGCTGTAGCGGCAAGCGCATGAGGGGCATCCAAAACAGACATAACAAAACTCCACTTGATTATAAAAGTGATTGTGAGTATAAAGATTTACTTTCACCGATCTCTCCCCTGCCGTCAACAGTAGCTTGAACAAGCGCCTTAAAAGCAAAAACAGCCAAACCGTTGCCCCGAGGAAAGAAAAATGGAACACTGTAAAAACCCTTGGAAAGGAAACTGCAAAAGCGAAAACATCAAACTCTACATCCAGATAAAAGGCGAAAATCTGCCTATATGCCAGCAATGCTGGAACAAAATCGCAGACCAAGAAGAGGAATGGTGAACCAACAATGGAAAGCTTCAGCTCAAACAGCGCCAAATCCTACATCGGAAAAAACGTCAACCTGCACCTAAAAGACGGCGCCGTAATAATAAACGTACACCTAACAAAACTGCACAAAGCAGCAGGAAAAAACAACAACCAAATCGAATATGTGCCCCAAGGAAAAGGCAAAGCAACCCGCATACCACTCAAAATCATTGCGTGGGCAGAAATGCTAAACATTAATCTAATGCAAAAAGCTGCTTAACATATAGGTAATGGCATGTTGCCAAAAATAATAATACACAACTCTATAAGCTTAGATGGCTCTCTCACAAATTTTGAGCCAAACATGGGCTTACACTACCAAATAGCAGGAACATACAAGCCTGATGCGCACTTGATTGGTTCAAATACGGCAAAAATAGGCGTTACACTATACAGTAAAGAAATTCCGAAAGAAGAAAAAGTAGACTTCAAAAAACCCAAACGAGACAGCACCTTACCTTATTGGGTAATGATTGACACAAAGGGGGCGCTAAAGGGTATACTTCACATTGCTAGGCGATTCGAGTTCTCCAGAGACATAATCGTGTTAATATCTGAAGATACACCAAAAGAATACATAACATACCTCAAAGAACGAAACTACGACTACCGCAAAGTCGGCAAAGAACATGTGGACATGAAAACTGCACTTGAAACCCTCGCCAAAGATTACGCTATCAAGACAATACTGACTGACACAGGACGTATACTAAATAATCTGCTTTTGAATCAAGGGTTAGTCTCAGAAATCAGCTTACTAATACACCCGCTCATTGTCGGAAAAAACGCTTATCCAATGTTTAGCGAAGTCGATAAAACGCTTAACCTAACACTGCATAAGAAAGAAATCTTCGACAATGGATATGCCTGGTTAGTTTACAAAGTTAACAAGTAAGCGCTACCGCACTTTTTAATTAATTATTATGCAACAAGCTTCAAAATTCCAAAAACCGAATATACCACAAAATAAAAACTACGTTTATGCGTTGCTCACATTGTGGAGTTTGTTGCACACAAACCGAAATGCTACTCTCCAAAAAAGACATTAAACGCTTAGAAAACAAAGGCTACAGCCCTAAAAGCTTCGTTCGATACGATAAACAAGGCTACGCGCAACTAAAAAACCGCGATGGGTACTGTGTCTTCTATGACTGTAAAAAACACCGTTGCATCGTTTACGATGATAGACCCACAGGTTGCAGAGTTTACCCAGTGATCGTCGACGAGGAGAACGGAATTGTTTTAGACACTATTTGCCAATCCAGAAACACCATAACTGAAGAGGAAAAAACCCTCAAAGGCAAAAGAGTTATCCGACTTTTAGAGCGAATTGATGCAGAAGCAATGGAGCGGCGTTCAGGTGTTAAAAAAACTTAGTTTTTGCTTGACCCTGCGCCTGCAACACCAGTTGCCTGAGCAAAAGTCCTACAACTTTAAATAATTCGTAAGCGGACTAACCAGAGGTGAACAAAACATGCCCTGCTCAGTAATAGTTGGTGCCTTCTGGGGAGACGAAGGCAAAGGAAAAATAATTTCATACTTAGCCCTCAAAGACGATATTGATTTCTGTGTTAGAACAGGCTCCGTGAATGCAGCACACACCGTCTGGTTTGAAGGCAAAAAATACGCTCTACATATGGTTCCCGCGGCGTTTCTTAATCCCAAAACACGCCTTCTGCTCGCTGCAGGCGCAAATGTTCATGTTCCCACGTTATTGCAGGAGCAAGAACTCACCCAAGTGCCCACAAGCAGACTAGGCGTAGACCAAAACGCGTCCATCATCGAGCAGAAACACAGCGACCAAGACAAAGCAAGCGCTGTAAACAAAGGCATCGGCACCACAGGCCGCGGCGTTGGACCAGCCGTAGAAGAACGCGCCAGACGCACAGCAAAACTTGCCAAAGACATACCTGAACTCAAACCATACCTTTGCGACCAAATCACTGAGGTAAACGACGGCTTAGATGAAGGCAAAAAAGTCATCCTTGAAGGAACACAGGGCTTCATGTTGTCCCTTTTCCTCAGCGGTGGCTACCCATACGTAACCAGCCGAGACACAGGTGCATCAGCCATCGCCTCAGAAGCAGGCGTTGGACCAACAAGGGTAGATGATGTTTTGATAGTGTACAAGTCGTTTATGACACGTGTAGGCGCTGGACCCCTACCTGGAGAAATAACCAAAGAACAAGCACTAAAGCGAGGTTGGTTCGAAGTAGCGGCGGGAACAGGCAGAGACCGACGCTCGGCACCCTTTGACTTCGACTTGGCAAAAAAGACTGCTAGGATAAACGGTGCCACACAGGCTGCAATGACAAAGCTTGATTGCATCTATCCAAGTTGCAGAAGTGCAAGAAAATATGACGACCTGCCAAAAGAAGCCAAAGACTTCATAAAAGAAGTAGAAAACAGAACAGGCGTACCCATCGTTCTAATCGGCACAGGCCCTGAAGCCTTAGATATCATTGACCGCAGGGTATAGTAACTTTTATTTTCATAAAAGCAAATCCTCTTTTGAGGCACGCGACATGTTAACGACTAAGAGCTACAGTAAAGCTTCAGCAAGCTTTTTCATCCTTATTTTCATCGCAGGATTACTGGTTGGAGGTTTACTCCTCTACTATGCGAATTATCGTCAAATAAGCGGTCTCACCGAGCAACTATCAGAATTACAGAGTAAGGTTTCAGCTCTCCAAGGCAACCAAAACGCAACCTACCAAGACATCACCATAATCCAAAACGGGACATCGCTCGCCGATATCTATTCTAACGTTCGGCAATCGGTTGTTCTAATACAAGGCAAAACCAGTGACGGAGGCGTGCAAGGGTCAGGTTTCGTTTACTATGCTGAAGGCAGAAACGTTATTTTAACAAATTACCACGTAGTTGAAGGCACAACCAGTTTAAGCGTTACCTTTTACGATGGAATGGGCTATTCAGCAACCATTCTCGGCACTGACCCATACTCAGATTTAGCAGTTCTCTCAGTAAATGACGCGCCGCAATCAAAGCTTAAGCCATTAACAATCGTTAGTTCGTCCACATTACGTGAAGGTGAACAAGTCATCGCTATAGGAAACCCCTATGGACTCGTAGGCTCCTTGACCACAGGAGTTGTGAGCGCTCTAGGAAGAACTATAACTGAGGATACAGCTGGAGGCTTTAGTATTGCTAACATTATTCAAACCAGCACTCCGATAAATCCAGGAAACTCTGGTGGTCCACTGCTCAATGCAGTTGGCAGTGTAGTTGGCATTACAACAGCTATAGTTTCTAACTCACAAGGTTTAGGATTTGCAATCCCCTCAAACACAATATTGCGAGAAATCTCTGCGCTTATAAATACAGGTACATATCGTGGTCATTCATATTTAGGCGTCACTGGCAGAGATATGAGCTACAGTTTAGCTCAAGAAGTCGGCGCAAACGTAACTTACGGCTGGCAAATCGCCTCTGTAACGCGGGGAGCACCATCCGATGGTAAACTACGCGTTGGAGACATAGTCATCGCATTAAACGGGCAACGTATAACAAACAACGATGACTTAGCAAGCTACTTAGAAGAACACACAACGCCAGGCGACACCCTCCTCATCACCGTTATGAGGGGAAGCGAACAGGTCGATGTGCCCGTGGTTTTGGGAACACGCCCAGCGCCTACTACATAACATTTTCCCTGTTTTCTTTCAGCATTCTGCTGTTACTATGGAAAGATAGATATTTCAGGCGAGCGCATGAATGATATCATTAACGCTAATGCGGTGGCTCTTTGAGTCGCATCGTTGGAGAGGTTAATTGGAGGGGGTATTAATGGATGACTTGCAGGGTGTCTTGAGAGGGCAGAAGATAGCATATTTCTCCATGGAAGTGGGCTTAACAAACGAAATCCCAACGTATGCCGGCGGTTTAGGCACTCTTGCAGGCGACGCTATTCGTTCAAGTGCAGATTTAAAACTTCCTCTTGTGGCTGTTACGTTAATTAGTAAGAAAAATTATTTTCAGCAAAAGCTTGATTCTGAGGGACGACAAAGCGAGCAACCCAGCGAATGGAACCCTCAACAGTTTATGACCCTTTTGCCCAATGAAGTTACTGTTGAAATTCAGGGCAGACCTGTTAAGGTCAAGGCTTGGCTCTACAAATACAAGGGCGTAACTGGCGGAGTTGTTCCAGTGTTTTTCCTTGACACCGATTTTGACGGCAACCTACCTGAAGATAGAGAAATCAGTTTTTACCTCTATGGCGGCGACGAACGCTACAGACTAAAACAGGAAACTGTTCTGGGTTTTGGCGGCGTTCGAATGCTGGATGCTTTGGGCTTTAAGGTTCGAAAGTACCACATGAATGAAGGACACTCTAGTTTTTTGGCACTGGAACTTCTACATAAGAACGGCATGGACTCATCAAAGGTTTGTGAATTATGCGTGTTCACTACGCATACGCCTGTGGAGTCTGGTCACGACCGATTCAATTATGATTTAGTGCGCGAAGTATTAGGCAACTCTACAGATTTAACGCTACTTCGGCAATACGGAGGCACTGAACGGTTGAACATGACACTTTTGGCTTTGAACCTAAGCAACTACGTTAACGGTGTGGCTAAGCGTCACCAGCAGGTTTCGCAAAAAATGTTCTCCGGCTACACAATTAACGCCATAACAAACGGCGTGCACTCCTACACTTGGACAGGCGAGAGCTATCGACGACTCTATGACAAGTACCTGCCCGGTTGGACGATAGAACCTGCACTTTTGGCGAAGGTTGACCGCATTCCAGACGAAGAAATTTGGCAAGCGCACAAAGAACAAAAGGATGCATTGATTAATTTTGCCAATCAAGCCGTTAATGGCAAGCTACGTAATGATGTGTTTACGATTGGGTTTGCGCGTAGAGCAACAGAATACAAGCGAGCAACTATGCTTTTCTCAGACATTGAACGATTAAGAAAAATTAGTAGGAAGAACAAGGTTCAAGCTATCTACGCTGGGAAGGCACATCCGCGGGATGGCGGAGGTAAACGACTCATAGAACAAATTTATACTTATGCTAAAACGCTAAAGGGTGATGTGGAAATAGTTTATTTGGAAAACTACGACATGAACATCGCAGCTAAGATGGTTGGAGGCGTGGATTTGTGGTTGAATACGCCGCTTCGACCTATGGAGGCTTCAGGTACAAGTGGAATGAAAGCTGCTCACAACGGCGCGGTAAATTTTAGCGTTCTTGATGGTTGGTGGATTGAGGGTTGGATAGAGAACCTTACTGGTTGGTCTATAGGTCCGCATCCTGATGAAGGTTTAGAAGACCAAAGTTGCTTCCTCAAGGAAACCGATGACCTCTACAGCAAGCTTGAGTACATAATCACACCGATGTTTTACAATAACCGTGATGAATGGATAAAGATGATGAAAAACTCGATTGGTAAGATAGCCTACTATTTTAACAGCCACAGAATGATGCACCGCTACGTAACTGAAGCTTACTTATAAGCAAATAGAAAAACGTTTAACCGCAGTTTTTTTCGGCATCAAATTGGAAAAAGAGTTTTAAGGTAACACCGTTAAATCTATTGCGGAGATAAAAAGATAATGACTATTCAAATTAGACGTGTTTTAATTGAAGCCCTAAAAGCTCGAGAGACATCCCTTGTGGATTTGTCTCAGGTGCTTTGTTCTGTGAACGGTGTTGAAGAATGCGACATTGTCGTCACCGACGTGGACGTAAAAACTGAAACCATAAAGCTCACGGTACGTGGCACCAACATTGAATATAGCGGCATCCTGACAATTCTTCAGGATAACGGTGTTTCAGTCAAAGGCGTTGACGAAGTGAACGTGGCAAAAGTAAAGCAACGCCCTGCTTGCTAGATAAGCTGGTCAAGCAAGAAACCAATGATAAAAGCAAGCGCTCCGAAAGCAACCATTCTTAATCCTTTTTTGTAGGGATTTGTTTTTCCAACCCGCCCCATGAAAACTCCTGCGCCAAATAACGTGCCTAACGCCAACGCAACAGACACCCACCCAGCTATTTCTCTTTGAAGTATTCCTATGAAGGCGAGAACGAACGGCGTAACAGTTATGGCACATGAGAATAGTGGTGTTGCAAAGTTGATGGCGGTTGCAAGAAGTATAGTTGATTTTGCAGTTTTCTGGATGCTCGTATCCGTTAGATCGGTAAATAACGCTTTTTCTAGATCAGCGATTTTTCTTTCTTGCTCTAAACTTTCTGCCTCATAAACGCTTACACCTGTTGAAATGCCCAATGCGATACTGGTTGTGAGCATAGTAACAATTATTACGTTTAAACCTGCATGGCCAGCTAAGGCTGAGCCGACGATTATTCCAAGCAGCATAAAAGTTGAATCAAAAAGTGTGTTAATGAAGAATCGGCGAATTATCGGACCAACGTTTTCTTGTTTGAGTATTTTTCGTAAGCTTTTCAGGCTGCGGCACCTTTGCGACTAATCAACGTAAAACGTAATTATAAGTGCTATCCTTCAAAATTTTTTCTTAAAAATGTTAACGCCTAACTAAAAGAGTTTAAAAAGAAAAATGGGTTAGGCACCTATGCCTAGCAAGCCTAGAAGGTTGTACTGCACAATTAATGCTGCAAACAGTGAAGCTACAAGCGACATAACCGTAATCATCGTATTCAACGAAGGACCAGCAGTATCCTTGAATGGGTCACCAACCGTATCACCGACAACCGCTGCTTTGTGCGCTTCTGAACCTTTACCGCCATGAACTCCTGTTTCGATGAGTTTCTTTGCGTTATCCCATAATCCTCCTGCGTTAGACATAAGCAGAGCCAAAAGCAAACTTGACAGTATAGCGCCAGCCAAGAAGCCGCCTAGTGCGTTGATTCCGCCAATGAAGCCGACTAGTAGCGTAGCTACAATGATTACAACGCTGGCAGGCATTAACTCGCGAATTGCACCTACGGTTGCGATGTCGACACATTTGGCATAGTCAGGTTTTACGCCTGGTTTGCCTTCTCTTAGGCCTGGAATTTCGTTGAATTGTCTTCTGATTTCAGCTATCATTCGTTCTGCATTTTTGCCTACACCTAACATAAGCATCGCTGAGAATACAGCAGGGATAGCTACTCCGATAAGCGCTCCAAGCAAAACCATCGGGTTCATGATGTCAAAGACTGCAACGTGACCAGCGCTTGCCGCGATTTCTTGGAAAGCAGCCAGAAGTGAAATCACCGTTAAACCTGCAGCGCCGATAGCGAAGCCTTTCGTTATGGCTTTAGCGGTGTTTCCTGCAGCGTCAAGTTGGTCAGTAATAGCAATAACTTCCTCGCTTAGTCCTGATTGCTCAGCAACTCCTTTAGCATTGTCAACGATTGGACCATACGCATCGTTTGAAACTGTTAAGCCGACGATTGAAAGCATGCCGACTGCCGCCATTGAAATCCCGAAAACTCCGAAGGTGACTCCGCCTAAAGGTTCAAGAAGCAAGTACGAAACTGCCGCTGCGACGCCTATGCCAATCAATGGTAAAATTATGCTTCGTAGACCATACGAGAAGCCTGTGATGATATTTATGGCAGGACCGCTTTTTGAAGCCTCAGCAGTCTTTAGCACTGGCGCTTTATCTTCTGAAGTAAAGTAGTCTGTTGTTACTCCGATTATAACGCCTGCGACCATGCCGATGGTGGCTGCGCCCCAGATTCTCCAGTCGTATGCCAAAACATATGTTGTTATAGCTGTTAAGACTGCAAAGATGGTGCATGTTATGTATGTGCCCATATTTAGGGCGAATCCGGGGTTGCCTTTTTTGCCGATTCTAATGCTCAGTGACCCGATTATGGAAGCGAATATGCCTACAGCTGCAAATACCAGCGGTATCTGAATGTACAAAGTACCACCAGTTAAGGAGAGCGCTGCGCCCAGAATCATGACTGCAACGATGCTTGCGACGTAAGAGTCAAACAGGTCTGCGCCCATTCCAGCAACATCGCCCACGTTGTCGCCAACGTTGTCAGCAATCACGGCAGGGTTTCTTGGGTCGTCTTCTGGCAGGTCAAGTTCTACTTTGCCAACAAGGTCAGCGCTAATGTCTGCAGTTTTAGTGTAGATGCCACCGCCTGCCTTGGCGAATAGCGCGAGAGCACTGGCTCCGAAGCTAAAGCCTAAGACGATTTGTGGGTCGCCTGTTAGGAAATAGACGACGCTTATACCTAGTAATCCTATGCCGACAACTGAGAAACCCATGACTGCGCCACCTCGGAAGCCAATTGGAAACGCCCTGTTTAAGCCTTGTTGGGCGCCGTTGGCGACTTTGGCGTTGGCTTTGGTTGCGATGCTTAAGCCTAGAAAGCCTGCTAGTGCGGAGAATGCTGAGCCGAAGATGTAGGCTAACATGAGTGAAACATTTTCTAGTATGTTGCCTGTCCAGATTGGTTTAGGAAGGAAGAGGAGTAACAGAACAGAAATGACGCCGACGAACATGAATAATACCGTGTATTCTCGCTTTATGAAAGCACGGGCTCCAAGCCTGATTGCATCGGAGATTTCCCGCATTTTTTCGTTTCCGCTGTCTTGTTTGTCTACGTATCTATAGAAGTAAAGTCCGACTACAATTGAAATTAATGCAGCTATTGGTGCTATTAACCATGGTTCCAAATTTTTCACCTTATTTTATCGCTAGCTGTTCGTTTTTATTGTAAGTTGTTTATTAGCTTTTTTTAAACCTATCAAAAATATTATAAGTAGATAGCAAAGCAAAGCATTAGATAATAACTTGTTAGAGAGAGGAGAGCGCAAGTGGCGAAACAATGGCATGGTAAAACGCTTGAAGAAGTAACAGGCGAACTAAACGTTACAAATAAGGGATTAACTAGTCAAGAAGCACAAGAACGACTCAAGAAATATGGTTACAACGAACTCGTGGCAAAGAAACGCCGAACCGCTCTCCACATGTTCCTCGACGAGTTCAAAGATGTTTTCATTCTCCTTTTAATCGCTGCCACTATAATTTCGGCAGTTATCGGATATTACGACATACTTACTGGCACGGCAGAAGGCGTTTTAGAAGCCTTCGCTGACGCCTTAATTATCGGAATAATTGTGCTTTTAGTCGCCATTACAGGGTTTGTGCAGGAATTCCGCACTGAAAAAGCCTTGGACGCTATGAAAAAGCTAACGGCGCCCAAAGCGCGGGTAATTCGAGACGGGCAAGAAGTTATCATTCCAGCCAAGGAACTTGTTCCCGGCGACATTTTGGTCTTGGAATCAGGCGACCATGTGCCTGCAGACGCACGAGTTATGGAAGCCATTGAGCTTAAAACAAGTGAAGCCATCTTAACAGGTGAATCGACACCGGTAAATAAGGGCACAGCAGTTGTAAACGATGAAACTCCTATTTCTGAAAGGCGCAACATGCTGTTTACAGCTACGCATGTTGTTTATGGAAGAGGAAAAGCTGTTATAGTCAACACTGGCATGAACACGGAGTTCGGCAAAATCGCTGAAATGGTTCAAACAACCGAAGACGAGGAAACCCCCCTGCAGAAGAAACTCAACAAATTCGCAGGGAAACTAGCAAAGATTGTAGTTGGAGTTTGCGTCCTAATATTTGTCCTCGAAATCTTCGATGTCATCAGAACGGGCCAACTCATAATTAACGATTTCATCTTAGCCTTCATGTCAGCCATATCGCTGGCGATTTCCGCTGTCCCAGAAGGCTTACCCGCCATAGTTACGGTGGCTTTGGCTCTTGGAGCACGCGAATTTGCAAGACGTAACGCCATCGTTCGCAGACTATCCTCTGCTGAGAGCCTTGGTGCGGTGACAGTTATCTGCTCTGACAAGACGGGTACGATAACAAAAGGTGAAATGACTGTTCGAGAAGTATACGCTGATAACGAATTCTTAGAGCTTACGGGTGTTGGTTATGAGCCGAAAGGAGAATGTACACAGAACGGAGCCGCTGTTAAACCTAAACCTGAAGCAGAACTGCTCTTCAGAATGGGTGTCTTAAACAATAACGCTCAACTTCGAAAGAAGAGCGATAATAGTGGTTATGAAATCTTTGGCGACCCAACCGAAGGCGCCTTAATTACTGCTGCTGAAAAAGCATGTGTCCTAAAGCAAGAGGTTGAGAATGCTTATCCACGCATCAGGGAAATTCCTTTCACCTCTGAGCGCAAACGCATGACCACCTTGCATAAAACCCCTGAGGGCAAAGTTGTGGCTTACACGAAGGGTGCTCCAGAGACCATACTGGAGAGATGCAAGTTTATTCTTGAGAACGGTAAAGAAACGAAACTTACAAAGGCAAAAGCAGACAAGATTTTAGAAGCAAACGCAAAACTGGCCGGGGATGCACTACGTGTTCTAGCTTTCGCATACAAATCTTTGCCAGAGCAGAGTGAGGAAATCAGCGATGATGCGATTGAGCAAGACCTTGTTTTTGTAGGCTTACAAGGCATGATTGACCCACCCCGACAAGAGGCCATTGACGCAAACAAAACTTGCCGCAAAGCTGGAATAAAAACAGTTATGATAACGGGCGACCACAAACTTACTGCTGTTGCAGTTGCTCGTGAAGTAGGCATATTCCAAGAAGGCGACTTGGTCTTAACTGGAACAGAACTAGACCAACTCAATGATGAAGAATTTGCTGAGAAAGTTGAGAAGGTCTCAGTTTACGCACGTGTGTCGCCAGAGCACAAATTGCGTATTGTGAACGCATTAAAGAAAAGAGGTCACATTGTAGCCATGACAGGCGACGGCGTCAACGATGCACCCGCAGTCAAAGCCGCTGATGTTGGCGTTTCAATGGGCATAACAGGCACCGACGTAACCAAAGAAGCCTCCGACTTAATTCTGACAGATGACAACTTTGCCACTATCGTTAAAGCCGTGGAGGAAGGCAGAGTCATTTACGACAACATACGCAAGTACGCGCGTTTCCTAATCTCATGCAATTTCGATGAATTATTAGTCATCGGATCATTCGCACTCTTAGGCGGAATCTTCGGCAACTGGCTATTCCCATTGCCGTTGCTCCCTGCGATGATACTCTGGATAAACCTCGTAACAGATGGCGCCCCAGCAGTGGCTCTCGCAACCGACCCGCCTGATGTCGATGTCATGAGTAGACCACCTAGGAAACCTAATGAGGGCATATTGCATGGCATGGGCAGATTCATCGTGCTATCGTTTATTTTGCAGTCAATCGGAACAATTTTAGTGTTCAGTTTGGAATACTACATATTCCCGTCACACCCATGGATGATAAACGGTGTAATCGACGAAGCAGCAAGACAACTAACCTATGAAGAAGCGACAACAACAGCGTTCGTTCAAGCAGCCATGTTTGAGTTACTGGTTGTCTGGAACTGCCGCTCAGAAAAACGTAGTGTCTGGCGCATGGGAAGAGACGCGTTCAAGAACAAGTTCTTCGTCATTGCAGAAATAATCTCTATCGCTGCAACATTAGGCATATGCTACTTACCAATTACACAGCAACTCTTCCACCTTGTACCCTTGAGCATCACGGACTTAGCGTACGTAATCGGCATTTCAGCGTTGGCACTATTGGTGTTACCTGAATTTACAATGAACAAGAAGCTTTGGAAGTGGAGCTAGCGAAATAATAATCGCAAAGCAAATCGTTAAAAGTTCAATGCATTACTCCTTTTTCTTTTCTTGTATTTTACCATGGAAAAATCCAAGGAAACAAATATTAAAAGAGATGCCCTTTTTCAAAGGAGCGGTAATAATTAAGGGTTGGAAGTGCAATATCGAACGTTTGGCATTCATTTGAAAAAGAAGAGGCTTTAAGGGCGCTTAGCTCTGATGAGGCTGGTTTGGGTTTTGAAGAAGCAAAAAAGCGTTTAGCTCAATATGGACCTAATGAATTAAGGAAAGAAAAAGGCAAATCGCCGCTCAAACTTTTTGTGTCACAGTTCACCGACATTCTCATGGTCATTCTTATCCTTGCCATGCTCTTGTCTTTAAGTTTAGGCATCTACGAAAACTCAATGGAGGAAATATACGGTGCAATCATTATCTTCGCCATTATCCTTGCCAGCGCAGCATTAGGCTTCACGCAAGAATTCCGAAGTGAAAAAGCCGTCGAAGCACTAAAACGCATGACCGCTCCAACAGCCAGTGTTCTTCGTAACGGAAAAGAAACAAAGGTTCCTGCCAGCGAGCTTGTTCCAGGCGACATCATTGTACTTTACACTGGTGACAAGATTCCTGCAGATGCCAGGCTAATCGAGGCAGTTAACCTCAAAGTTGATGAAGCTGCATTAACAGGTGAATCAGCTCCAGTTGGTAAATCTACTGAAGCATTGCCTGAAGATACTGATCTAAATGACAGACAAAACATGGTTTTCACTGGAACAATCGTTGCTTACGGAAGAGCAAAAGCAGTGGTTACAACCACAGGAATGGCTACTGAATTTGGCAAAATCGCAACAATGGTCCAGTCAACAAGCCAAGAACAAACCCCCCTTGAAAGAAGAATGGGCAGTGTTGGCAAATGGATAGGCATACTAGCCATAATTGTTTGCATCAGCGTTGCCGCCCTTGGAATTATTCAACAAAGAGACATACTCACCATGATTCTGTGGGCAGTAAGCCTAGCCGTCGCGGCTGTCCCTGAAGCGTTACCTGCAATTGTAACTGGCGCTCTTGCAGTAGGTATGTATCGAATGGCTAGAGTCAACACCATCGTTAAACGTCTTCCAGCTGTTGAAACTTTGGGGTCAACGAGTGTAATTTGCTCAGACAAGACAGGAACAATGACTAAAGGCGAAATGACCGTTCAACGCATTTACATCAATGGCAGTTTCATCAAAGTTACAGGCATAGGCTACGCTCCTGTAGGCGAATTTCAATGCGAAGGAAAAACCATCTGTGCAGGTGACGAGTTAAAGATGCTTTTGCGAGCGGGAAACTTATGCAACGATGCCAAACTCCAAAAAGAAAAGGAAAAATGGACAATTAACGGTGACCCCACAGAAGGCGCTTTAATAGTTGCCGCCGCAAAAGCAGGTGTCTCTAAAGAAGAGCTTGAGGCGCAAGAGCCCCGAATAGCGGAGATTCCGTTTTCTTCCGAGCGCAAACGCATGACGACAATCCATGAAACCAAAGACAAGAAAAGAATTGCTTACATGAAGGGTGCTCCTGAGGTTGTGCTGGAAAAATGCTCAAGCATCCTCAAAGACGGCAAGGTTGTAGAGTTATCAAAGGAAACTCGTGTTGAACTGTTAAAAGTTACTGAAGCCATGGCGCTCCAAGCGCTGAGAAATTTGGGCTTTGCCTATAAGGAACTGGGTTCTGGCTCAAGCTTTGAAGAGAAGGATGAGCATGATTTTGTTTTCGTTGGCATTGTAGGTATGATTGATCCTCCACGTGACGAAGTTAAACAAGCCATTCATCTTTGCCGTGATGCCGGCATTAGAGTTGTTATGATTACTGGCGACCATAAATTAACTGCTACAGCGGTTGCTAGAGAACTCAACCTCGTCGGCGAGGACGATCAAGATAAAATCCTAACAGGTGCGGAGCTTGATAAAATTAGTGATGAGCAGTTAGTTGAGATGGTGGATAGGATTTCGATTTATGCGCGGGTTGCTCCTGAGCACAAGACCAAGATTGTTAAGGCTTGGAAGGCAAAGAATCAAGTTGTAGCAATGACTGGTGACGGCGTTAACGACGCTCCTGCGCTGAAGATGGCTGATATTGGCATTGCGATGGGGATAAGCGGCACCGAAGTCACCAAAGAAGCCTCAGACATGGTTCTTGCTGACGACAACTTTGCATCCATAGTTAAGGCTGTGCGCGAAGGCAGAGAGATTTATGATAACATCAAAAAATACCTAACTTACCTGTTGCGCTGCAACATTATGGAAATTATTGTTATGTTTGTGGCGGTGATTTCTGTACCTTACATTGCTGCTTTGGTTTCGCCAGGCGCAGATGTCGTTGCTATTGGTGAGGCTACTATTGCTTTAACTGCTGTTCAGATTCTGTGGGTTAACTTGACGACTGATGGTTTGCCAGCTATTGCTTTAGGTCTCGACCCTGGCGACCCAGATTTGATGCAACGTAAGCCTCGCGACCCAAAGGAGAGCCTATTCACACGTGATGTCAAGATTTACCTCACTGCTGCCCCGATACTGATGAGCGCATTGCTTTTGTTAGGTTACTTCATTTACAGACCGTGGGAGGGGGCTCAGCAATTGATTGAGGCGCGTACGCAATTGTTCACGGCAATTATCTTGATGGAGTTGGCTAATGCTTTGGCTGCGCGGTCATTGAAGTACCCGACGGTTAAGGTTGGCTTGTTCAAGAACAAGTTCTTGTGGTATGCGATAGCCTCGTCTATGGTGCTTCAGCTAATAGTACTCTATGTTCCTGGTGTTCAGGGTATCTTTGGTGTAGCGCGTCCAGAGTTGATGGATTGGGCATTGGCGATTCTGTTTGCAGGTATTGCGTTTGCCGCGCTGGAAATCGGCAAATACATTGGTTGCAGAAAAGCAAAGGCATGTTAGCGTTAGAAAGTGTTATATTGAAAAACCGTTACACACTTGGACTTAAAAGTGATTGACTATGACGTTAGTTGAAAAGTTAGCGAATCCTGCTCCTTTGGGGCTGTTGGGCTTTGGCTTAACGACGGTACTGTTAAATTTGCATAATGCTGGCTTGTTTGGGCTTGACTCGATGATTGTAGCTATGGGCATTGCTTACGGCGGTTTAGCGCAGGTTATCGTGGGCATCATGGAGTTTAAGAAGGGAAACACGTTTGGTACTGTTGCGTTTACGTCCTATGGGCTTTTCTGGTGGTCTCTGGTGACGCTTTGGGCTGTTCCGCGTTTGTCATTCTTTAATGCTGGTGGTTTAGCGCCAATCGGTGCTCCGTCGAACACGGCGATGGCGGCGTACTTCTTTATGTGGGGTTTGTTTACCTTTGCTATGTTCTTTGGAACGCTTAAGGCTAATCGTGCTTTGCAGTTTGTGTTCATGAGTTTGGCGGTACTGTTCTTTTTGCTGACGGCGCGTGAGTTGCTTGGCAACCCACAATGGTTTAACACAATCGTAGGAATTGAAGGCGTAATATGCGGTTCCAGCGCAGTTTACCTTGCATTTGCTGAAATCTTAAATGAAACGCACCAGAGAACGATTTTGCCGATATGCCCAGTTGACTAAAAAACAAACCAGTTTACTTTTTTATTTTATCTATTTCCTTGAAAAAACTTATATGCTCTGAGGCTTATTTTCCCAGCAAATTTAAGGTTGAATTATAATGTCCGAGGCAAGTTTACCTTTCGACGAGAAATATAGCCCAAGCATTGTCCATGTTTCGTTTGGAGACAAAAGGAAACAAGAATGGGAAAAATCAATCAATAATCCTCAAGAATATTGGAGTGAAAAAGCTAAAGCAATCGACTGGTTTAAGCCCTTCACCAAGGTTGTTGACGATTCTAATCCGCCATTTTTTAAGTGGTTCCCTGATGGCGAATTAAACATCTCATATAACACGCTTGATAGGCATGTCAAGACTGCCCGCAAGAACAAGCTTGCCTACATTTGGGAAGGCGAAATGGGTGAAGTGAAAACTTACACTTACTACCAATTGTACCGTGAAGTAAACAGGCTTGCTAAAGTACTCAAGGATTATGGTGTAAAGAAAGGTGACCGTGTTGCTGTTTTCTTGCCTGTTATCCCCGAGTTGCCGATAACTTTGCTTGCGACCGCAAGAATTGGCGGTGTCCATGCGGTTGTGTTTTCTGGTTTTAGCGCTGAAGCCCTCGCAGACAGGGTGAATGATTGTGGCGCTAAGATTTTGGTGACTTCTGACGGTTCGTTCCGTCGTGGAAAACCAGTTGCAATCAAAGACACAGCAGACCGCGCATTGCCAAACATGCCGGGCATCGAGAAAGTCATCGTTGTCAAACGCACTGGTCAGCCGATTCAGATGCAAGAGGGAAGAGATGTTTGGTACCATGAGGCTTTGGCGAACGTTGGCGCCAATGTGTATGTTGAACCAGAAAGCATGAAGTCAACTGACCCCTTGTTTATCTTGTACACTTCTGGAACCACAGGCAAACCGAAAGGTGTCCAGCATGGCACGGGCGGTTATCTGGTTTGGGCTTATTGGACACTTAAGTGGGCATTCAACCCCACTGACGAAGATATTTACTGGTGCGTTGCTGACATCGGTTGGATTACAGGACACACATACAACGTGTATGCCCCTCTCAGCCACGGTATAACCGCATTCCTCTTTGAGGGCACACCTGACTACCCAGCCCAAGACCGCTGGTGGGATATGATTGAACGCCACGGCATCACCATCCTGTATGGAACCCCGACTGCTGTGCGCATGTTCATGAAGTTCGGTGAAGAATGGGTCAACAAGCACGATTTGAGCACTCTGCGCGAGTTAGGCTCTGTTGGCGAACCCATTAACCCAGAAGCATGGAAATGGTACTACCGCGTCATAGGCAAAGAAAAACTCCCAATCATCGACACCTGGTGGCAAACAGAAACAGGTGGATTCATGATCTCCCCTGCAGCAGGCATAGAAATAACACCGCTAAAACCAGGTTCAGCCACGTTGCCCTTGCCAGCAGTTGACGCTGACATCTTCGATGAAAAAGGCCAATCAGTTCCACAAGGAACCAAAGGCTACCTAGTAATCAAGTCACCTTGGCCAGGAATGCTTCAAACCATCTGGAAAGACCCTGACCGATTCAAACAAACATACTTTGGCAGGTGGCCAGGAATCTATTATGTCGGCGACTACGCAATCCGTGACCCTGACGGCTACTTCTGGCTACTAGGCAGAGCTGACGAGGTTCTCAAAGTTGCTGGGCACCGCATCGGAACCGTTGAATTAGAAAGTGCGTTGGTTTCGCATCCAGCAGTGTCCGAAGCCGCAGTCATGGGCAAAGAAGATGCAGTGAAAGGCGAAGTCCCAGTAGCCTTCGTAGTGTTGCGCGGCGGATTCACGCCCTCAGACGAGCTTCGAGCTGAACTCATAAAACACGTGCGAACAACCATTGGACCAATCGCAACCCCAGACGCAATCGTCATGGTTAACAAGCTACCGAAAACACGCAGCGGCAAAATCATGCGCAGGCTCCTCAAAGCAGTATTGTCAGGCGCGCCATTAGGCGACACCTCAACCATCGAGGACGAAGGCTCAATCGAAGACATCAAAGCCACATACAACGAACTACGAAAGCAACTCACCAAATAAACAATTTTTTCTTCTTTTTTAATCTACTTTTTCGAATAGAATATTTGGGCTAGCGAGATGAGCATTTTCGTAAACGATTTTCTTTAAGTCTTGTATAGAAATATTGGATGCAACAAACGGCAAATTCTCTCCAGCTTTTCTGAAAAGAAGCCGTGAGACCAAGTTCTCTTCAACTTTACGCTCATATACAACAAACTTTGCCCTGAATCTATTTTCCTCAAGAATCTGAAACATTTTCTCAAGCTTTTCTGGTCTTAAATAGGATGGTAGCGGGTGGAGTTCTAAGAGGATATTTATTTTGTCTTTTAGAGTGTTTGGCATTCCCTTAATGATTTCATATTCATAACCTTCAACGTCCATCCGTATGAAGTTCGGGGGCGATTTATCCTTAACAAACTCATCCACCGTCATCACGGTTACATTTTGCAAGCCCAAGATTTCTCCGCCGACTGCCTCTTTATTCATGGCGCATAAGTTAGATTTGTCAGAAACAAAGATCTCTGCTTTGGTATTATTTTCGCCAAAAGCCAGCTGAAAAGTGGCAACATTACTGAGATTATTCAATTTCACGTTTTTTTCTAGCAATTCAAAATTGCTACAAACGGGTTCAACACCGTAGACTTTTCCCCCGTTTCCCACAAGGCGAGATTCAAGCAATGCATAGTAACCTATGTTAGCACCAATGTCTAATACAACGTCATTTTTCTTGATTACGCCTGAATTTATCAGGTAGTCAGTACAGAGCGGTTCCCGTTTTTTATATAAAAATAAGTCGGCATGAATAGCACCTTTTCTGGGAAAAACCATCATTTTAGACCGATTAATCTCTAAAATTATTTTTTCGGGACGATATTTTAGATGCTCTGTAATTGTTTTCAAAGCCGTTGCCAAAATCAAAGCAACGGTTTTGACTAAACCTTTCGTTTTTGTTTGTTTTAAAGTTCTAGAGAAAGGTATTCTCATCCATCATCCCTATTTAGGCTTTAACGAGGCATCCTCAAATTATACCTCAATTGAAGCTTTGTCAAAGCAGGAGAAAAAGTGCAGAATGTAAAATTTAAAAGGGTATAACGTACAGACTGCACGTACATTAGCCGCAGTTTTGGTTAAAATTTGGGAAAACGTTTAAACGCATTTCAAAAGGTAAACCCACCCGTGGCCTATGTGATCTACTCGAACCAAGAAAAAGTATTAACAAGTTTGGGGCTGACCATTTCACAGGCCAGAGTTTATCTGGCTCTTGCCTCCAACGGCCCTTCAAAAGTAGCGGCTATTTCGCAGATTTCGAGAATTCATAGGACTCACCTGTATGAAGTTCTGAAATTTCTTGAAAAACAAGGGTTGATTGAAAAACAGCTTGAGTCTGGAACATATGTGGCTATTCCTATTAAAGAAGCTGCTCAATTTTTAGTTGAACTCAGAAAAAAGGAAATTTTAAGGCTTGAAAGCCAAATTGAAGAAATTGCTGACACACTTCCTAAAAAGAACAGCGCGGTTCAGGTTAAACGTGAAATTCTGCTAACATCCAGCAAAGTCTACACTTTAAACAGAGGTAGGAAATATTTGGAAAAGGCAAAATTGCATGTTGATCTATTGCAGACGTGGAAACGGTTTACGCAGCTTTGGCAAAATTATGAAACAACATTTGAAGAGCTTATGAATAGAGGCGTGAAGGTAAGACAGATTGTTGAATTCCCACCTGACGGCATTCAAGGCCAAAAATTTTTAAATAAACAGTTATTCAAAAGCAACCAATTTGAGTTAAAGTTTATTCCTAAGACTGGAGGAAACTTGCTGATAATAGATGATGAAATGCTTCTGATAAGTACTACGCTGGAGAAAAACCTTGGAGAAAACCCCATACTATTTTCAAACTATGACGGCTTATTGGGATTGATGCAAAACTATTTTGCCTACTCGTGGAATCACGCTTACAACTGGAAAAAAGAGCCCTTATATGAACAACAAGAAAACGCAATAAGCACCCAACCATAAAACCCAACGTCTTTTATTAGTAGATCAAAAAAATAGCCGCTTTGCTTTTGTACAGTCCGCCACAACCAGCCAGCAGCCCGAAACAGACGCAAAAACAACAACAAACTGCACTGCCAAGCCCAAAAGAAGATGAAGAAACAAAGCCAAGTGTTTCTTCTTCTTTTAATAGAAAAACAAAACCAAACAAAAATCTTGATTCCTGTTATATAGGGGGATAGGGGTCTTTAGCAGAGCAACAGTTTTTCCAACATGTGTTTTCTATTAATGACCTTCATGTAAGTTAACCTGCTCTGAACTCATTTCAACGCGGGGCTCTTAAATTTTTTAACTGAGCGGTTGTAAAACACGCTTAAATACACTTTTTACCATGGTCTATGCTGGTGGGCTTTTTAGTTGTATTTTGATAAGCATGGTAGTGTTGTTTGGGTTAGTAAACCATGGATTGCCCCGGAAGCCATTGTTCGGACATTTTTTGTTGGGCTTATTGCTGTTTTGGTTTTCTGGTTCGAGTTCTCTTATAACATTGGCTTTTCTCAGTTTGCAGGGTTAACCCTTTTCGATTTAACTTTACTATTCTTCATTACAGTTTGGCTGATTGGCATAGTGCAATTGGTGATTTCTTGGGCTTCAAACACATATATTCTACGGCAAGACGAACTGGAAGTTAGACAGGGAATTTTAGCGGCGCGTTCGTTTACGGTCAATGCAAAAACTTTTGGCGAGTTAACTATTTACCAATCAATTGGCGGGTGGCTCTTTGGTTATGGCGATTTAATTGTTACATGCAAAGGTCAACCTGAAACCAAGTTATCACTGTTGCGTTCCCCTTTCTTAACGGCAAGCACTCTACGTCAGGTTATGGGTAAGCCTCTTGTGAAGATGAATAGCCACATAGATAAGTAGAACATTTGCAAAGTTTTATTTTCCAAGCGTTCCTTATCAATGAACGTAAACAAAACTCGCTCCTACAAGTATCAGCTCAACTGAAGAGGCAATAATTAGCATGTCGGGCAGGCACAGCTTCAGAAGAGTGCTGAGTAAATATTACCCTCTGTTAGCAATTATAATCGGCGTCATACTTGTATCTCTTATAATGGGTCCTTATCAAACACTCGATACAGAATTAGAATACAACACCACCCGTGGCGTTCTTCGATGGGGTTATCCGTACTTGGACAGGTTCGGCGAGCCACATCAAGATAGTTATGGCGACCTTTTCAACATGCCACCGTTAGGATTCTACACACAAGCTCTGTTTTTCCGCATTTTCGGTCAAGCCTTAGAGAATGGTATAGTCTTGATAACGCTATTTGGAATAGCCAGCGTGGTTATGGTGTATAAACTGGGAAAGGAACTGTACAGTGAAGCAACAGCGTTGTTTGCCGCTGCGCTTTTTGGCTTGGCACCATGGCAACTAGTACTTACTCGAGCGTTCCTTATAGATGCGCAATGCCTGTTTCTGAGCCTGCTTTACTTATATGTCGGAGTCTTGGCTATACGAAAGAACTCGATTAAACTTGCCGCTGTTTCAGGCGTATTCTTCGCCGCTGCCCTACTTACCAAGCAATATGCTGTTTTTATGCTGATTCCGTTATTGCTCTTGTATGTTTACCATAGACCAAAAAAACCAAAGATGGTGCCCAGTCAAGTAGTCGCTTTTAGTTTGCCAATGGTTTTTTCTTCGTTATTGTGGTACCAAATCATCCTTGGAAAGGAACTGTTTTACTTGTTTAATCATAATGATTTTAAGGACATAAACTTCCCAGAGGTTGTTCCCTCTTATTCTTTCATGTCTACTTTTTTGGTTGATTACGGCTTAGGAATCTTTTTTGTAGTTACATTTGTTTTTTCATTAATTGTTGGTTTTTGTTTTTGGAAACGCTTTCAGAAAAAATCAGTTGTTTCAGACTTGGTTTGCTTGGTAACAATCCTGTCAATTTTAGGTATAGTCATGTATTTGGCTGTGAATCTAAACTTAAAAGCACCCTACACCAGCGCCATCAAGTACGTTTATCATTCTTTGCCGTTCTTTAGCTTGGCCACCGCATCATTAGCCAGCAAAAGTTTTTCATTGCTAAAATTTGCTAAGCAGTCGGTTAAAGTTACAAGAGTCGTCCTGTTAAGTGTCGGCATCACAGGGCTTGTCTTGTTAGTAATGTCACTAATTGCCGACTTCTATGCTGCACGGCAATTAGCGACAGCCTCATTCCTTATTTTCCGAGTGCAACCCAACCAAGATGTAGGTTATTCTTTCCATGTCGCAGAGCCGCTGAGTCAGAATGACCCCTTGCTTGCCGTTCAGTTTATTGGGTTTATAATTTTGACGTCGGGAATTTTGTGGGCGAGTAGACACTTCACAGTTGAAGCGGTTAAATCGATTCGGGCTGAATTCAAGAAAATAGCAAGATAAACATGGTGCGTTAACACTGCTGTTGAAGTGTCGTTAGATATTACATGCGTTGAGGAACAGCCAAAACTCTTCTACACTGTAAATTTTGCGTAGTTCTAAGTATTCAGGTTTAAAGCTATTGCTTTCACCTGTTGATTCTTTAAAGTATCCTACTGTATGGGGATAGCCATTTTCCACTTCTTGGCTATCCAGAAACTCACCAAGCATAGTTGGCGGACAGTTTTGGTTTGCAGTTTCTGGCGTTTTAAGCTGCACTTGGTAGGTGCGGTATTTTCCTTGGTTACCTTGAGGTGGGAAGTAGATTATTTTGTTGATTTCTTGGAAGTGGAATTTTTTTATTTGAAGATTTTCTTGGAACAAGTTACTCTTCTTAGTATATTGATGATTTATCATTTAAGGGTTACATTGCTCTTCTATTGGGCTGTTTCTATTTGTTTAGTATTGCTTTCATTAATCGTTCATAAGTGCTAAAAAATTGCCATTTTACTTAACTTTTGTAATGTTTTTCTTAATTTGTATGAACAGTTCTCAAATCACTTTATATTAGCGATCACATAAGCTTGTTTAGAGCAAAAATAAAAGACGGTGAAATGGCGTGTTGGATTTAGCAATCCCGATATTGGCGTTAGGCTTGTTTGCCTTACCCTTTGTGTTTCTGGGGTATGTCCGCTTACAGGTTCAACGTGCGCTTAAAGTAGCTTTCAAACGAGGCGAGCTAACTTGTTTAGCACGATAGTGTTGGATTGCCAGACCAAAAACGCCATCCCCTGCTCGGAGGGCTGCATCGCCTACAAAACCTGCATCGCACGCAAGAAACGTTAGTGTCTGTATATACATGCATATTACATAATCTTATAAGATGATTTTCCTATGGTGCATGCCTAGCAAGGAGGCGAAAAAGCAAGTGCTAAGTAGAGACTGTGATGGTTGCAGTTTGCAACACATGTGCAGCGAACGCTACAGGCTTGTAGGCAAGAATGAGAAAGTGTACTGCCCAGATGGCACAGCACATCTCGTAGACCAAAACTAAAGTTCGCTATCTTTGTTTATTCCTTTTCTTGTTCATAAATCCTTAAAAATAATAGCCACACCAGAAAGCATGTTTCTCTATTTTTGTGCCTGCGCTCGGTTATGCGCGATTGACTCTAAACTTATTTGTTTGCTTTACCGTGACCCCCTATCCCCCCTATTTAAAGCATCGATTTTTCGGCATGCTTTTGGCTTGAGAAACCGCCACTACCCCCTATAGGTTTCAACATAGAACCACTATAGGCGGCAAATATGTTGAGGGGGTGATTATTCACTAATTTCTTTTCTATTTTAGTGCTTCTATTTTTATGCTTTCAAGCGGCAACCCGCCGTACTGGGTCTTGCTTATGTTTCTGTCTTCGCCTATGATGTTAACTGTGAATCCTGCCTGCCTAATGGCGTTAACGTAAGCGTCTTTTTGCATAGCGCCCGAAACACAGCCACAAAGCAATTCTTCGTCGTTTAGTTGTTCTTCCGTCAGCTTTCCAAGAAGGACAATGTCGGAAACGTACATTTTGCCGCCGCTTTTGAGCACGCGGTAGGCTTCCTTGAAAACCTTTGATTTGTCTGGTGCAAGGTTAATCACGCAATTGCTAATTATAACATCAACCGAGTTGTCCTCAAGCGGTATTTTTTCGATGTCGCCTAGCCTGAACTCAACATTTGAGTAACCGTGCTCTTTTGCAAGTATTCGTGCCTTGGCAATCATTTCTTCCGTCATGTCTAAGCCTATGACTTTGCCTGATTTACCAACTTTCCGAGATGCCAAAAAGCAGTCAAAACCAGCGCCACTGCCCAAATCAAGCACGATGTCGCCTTCTTTTATTTTGCTAAAAGCAGTTGGATTTCCGCAGCCTAAGCCAAGGTTCGCTTCAGGGGCAACGTTCATTTCTTCTTCAGAGTAGCCGATGCTTTTTGATATTCTTTTGGCGACTTCGGTGTTTGCGCTTTCGCAACCGCAAGAGCAACAGCAAGAATTGTTACTGGTTGCGATTTTTGAGTAGGCTTTTCTTACAGCTTTCTTGACGTCTGTATCCTTCAACTCTTTTCACCGATTACGCATTCAAATATATAACAATATATAAAAGTTGTTATAAATAAGCCACGATACTGATGAACTTCACTTCTAAAAACTAAAAGAACTTGGATAAGCTATTTTTTGAGTAGCTCCATCAGTTTAGGCATCAATTCGCATCCACGCTCCAAAACGCCAAGACTACCTTTAGCGCATTCCCTCTCAGAAAACTTGCCTGCTTTTCCGTTGCCAACTTTATCACCTGAAAGCAGCACTGGAACCATAGTGTCGCTGTGCACTTTCAAACTGCAAGGCGTCGCATGGTCAGTTGTGACGCAGACAAGAGTATCCTCCAGAGAAATCTGCTCCAGCAACGGACCAAAAAAGTACTTGTCAATGGCGGAAATAACCTCTGTCTTCAGCACACAGTTCCCATCATGCCCAGGTTCGTCTGGACCTTTAAGGTGAATGTAGAAGCAGTCATATTTCGGCAACGCATCAAGAAGCGCTTTCACTCTAACCGCCATGTCTTGTTGCAGGTTTCCTGAAGGCGGAGGGAGAAGGGAGGAATCCATACCTGCCAACTGAGCTATACCGCGTTCAGCGTGCATATCCGCTAAACAAGCAAAGCGCACCCCATATCGTTCATTGATGTTGAAGAATTTTGGCAGTTCGTGCCCAGCATCCCTTGTTAAGACAACGTTTGCTTTAAGTTTGCCCTCAGCGGCACGCTTTACGTTGATGGGATGACTTTCCCATAACTTGTGAGTTTTCTCGATAAACTCGTTAACCAAAGCGGCAGAAACCCTCGCAGCTTCAGTATCAACGACAGGTTCACAAGTTTTCAGAACCATGTCAACATCAAGCTTTGCTACGCCAAGACCATTAACAAGGATATATGCTGGGTCGCTGTTGGTTATTTCGCTTGAGAGAGGTTTAGCCTTACTCTTTATCAGCAGCACTGCACGGTGCCCCAGCGTGTTGCGGAACTCAAACGTCGCGGGGTAAGATTCAAGCTTGATTTCCTTGTTAGCGGCTTCCGCTAGCGTGGTGGCTTCTTCAGTTGTTAAGCTTCGGGCTACACGGCGGTCAAGTATGGCTTTTCCCTGACCTAGCGTGGCGAAATTACATCTTAACGCTAAATCTCCATCTTGCATCTTCAGGCCTACACCAGCAGCTTCAATGACGCCTCTGCCAGTGCTGTACATGAAGGGGTCATAGCCTAGAAGTGAAATAACCGCTACATCACTTTCAGGTGCCACACCCTGCCTAACTGTGTACATTAAGCCTGTCTTTCCGTTTTTGGCAAGGGAATCCAAGTTTGGCGTTTCAGCCGCTTCAAGGGGGGTTTTGTTGCCTAAAGATTCAATCGGCAAATCGCCCATACCGTCAATTGCAACGTAAATTAACTTCAAACCCTTTTTGTCTCCTTCAGGTTAGAGCTAAATAGTTTCCTTTATTATTTTTTGCATCCAAAAACTATGTTTCTAAAGAAAGAATCCTTCGAATCTCGCTCTGAGTCCGCTGAGGCGTATCAGTAGTGTTCACAAGGAAAACGCTACTTTGTTCGAAGAGCCTTCGAAAGAAGTTTTTTCTCAAAACGATTTTTCGGTTGTCTCGCGTCAATTGGTGAGGATTACAAAAATTATTCTCCAGCAAATATTGCACTGCTTCGTCCGTGTTCAGCGGTGTCACAATGTTCTTGTCTGATGAATCACGTTTAAGCATGATTATTCGCTTCATCGTTGTCAGAGGAATCACGCCGCCACTACCTACAATCCACCGCACGTTAACGATTGCCCTGCCACGGTTGTCAAATTGGGCTTTATCAACCAAACGTTCGTACTCATTCCAAATTTTGCCTATATCAGCTTGAATGTAACAGTTCTTTTCCGAACCAAACGCTAAGGGTTCACGACTACTGAGCCGCACGAAATACCAATCATCAGAAACCAAGCGCGCGTTCGGAATCCGCAACAAACCCCATGAATGCGTTGTCTTGCCTGTGCCTGAAGGCGCAATAATTGAAACACCCAAACAACTAATGTCAATTGCCGCACCATGCACAGAGTAGATTCGGTGCGCATCCTCCAAAATGTCACCAGCTACTGCAAGCGCAATGCTTTTCACCCAACCGTAATAGTCAACGTTAACCAAAAAAGCTGTTTTTGTGTAAGGGTCATATTTTACTGTTAAAGGTTGTTTCGGCTCGTTTATAACTATGAGCCTGCCATGAGAGCGCGTGTTTTCGTTCGCTGTGAAAAAATTGTCTTCCCACTTGTTTAGTATTTGCTCGGAGTCAGTCAATAGTTTTATGCAACAACCGTAAATGTCAGCTTTGTTCGTATAGAGTAATCTATGCTCGTAAGCTTCAAAGAGGCGGTTTTTTTCGTCAGCGTCAATCAACTGCACGGAGTAACTCATGCTAAAACATCTCTTGAGATAATTATCTGCCATATTTTGAATTAATCCTAATGCATAAGGATTTCTACTATCTAAAAAATGAAGCAGGATTTTAGCTTTTTAATGTGGCAATAAACGCGTTTGTCACATCTCTAATGGAACGAAGTAACGGATGCTTAATTTTCTCAGATGTGAGCTGCTCAAGACGATTCACTCTAAAGTAAATGGGCGGGTGGGGGTCAAGACCAATCCATTCTTGAACACGATAAGAAGGCGCCCGCTCAGACAGCAACCGTTGATAACCAATTTTCTCCAAAGACCTTGCTAAAACATGTGGGTTACCAACCAACATGGCGGACACTAAGTCTGCTCTAGCCTCAAAGAATTTAGCGATGAAAAATATCAAGACCATGACAGACCAGAAGTAAGCAAAAAACAAAAATGAAGAAAAAATCAGCGGAAGCAACGGAAACAGTACGTAGAACCTGAACAAAAACTCAGAGGAGACTAATGCGTACAAAATCAGCGGGTCTCGTCCTTTAAGATGCCCAAACTCATGGCCCAGAACGCTTAAAATTTCGTTCTCTTGGAGTTGAGCAAGAAGCCCCGTTGTTATCAAAACTAGCCCGCGTTTGGGGCTTGAACCTGAAGTAGCAGCATTAGCAACCATAGTATTGGACACAACAATCTTGGGCACGGGAAAACCAAACTTGTCAGCGACTTTTTTGACAAGTTCGTAAACGTTGACTTTTTTCACCTTCAGATTCTCCAGCTCGCAGGGCACACCATGTTTGAGAAAAATTTTTCCAGCGGCTTCAGTGTCAACTTGACCTTGCTTAGCGATTATTTCCTTGTAGATTTCTTTTTTTATTGTTGTCAACTTTTCTCGCGAATACTTTTTGTTAAAGTCGCTTTCACAGTCGGGCAAGAAATATTCTAAAAGATGAATAGTTGGGTTGGCTTGTGTAATTTGCCAATCAGCTGATTTTTCAATGAAGTGATTAGAGAAAAAAAAGAAACCAAACTGAAACGCTATAAGAATTAAAGGGGCAATCCAAAAGATGTCAGGTGATACTGTTGCTATGGTCAAAAATACAGTCATACCCAAAAAAATGAACACTGCAAAGAAGATAAGCTGCACCTCAAAAAGGAAATGATTGAAGGATTTTTTAGCTTTCATATAAGCCTCAGGAACTATTTCTTCGCCTTCACGCCATGCAAAGGAAACAGTTGAGTTTTTGGCGTTCTGGGAGAAGATTTGCATCGCAATTAGAACGTCCTGTTTTGCTTCATCAAGGGTTGACTGCGTAACTGAAGGGTCTATGGGAGTTACCTTCAATTCAAAGGGGTTGCCGCTTTTAACTTCCACTTGAATAGACCGCTTCTTCCGCATGTCATTAATAACATACGAGAGAAATTCACCTTGACTTGTCGTTTCTCTAGAAACATCTACAAATCGATGCTTCTGAGGAAGCACATACTGGGTATGAATAAAATCAAGTAGCTTATTGTAAAAACTATGCGGCACTTCTGGAGTATAACTATAAAAAATAGGCTCGGTCATCTCACTGACTCTGACCTTTTCGCCACTAAATCAAGAGCTTCTCCACGTTATAACGTTATGGTGTATCATGTTGGCACTACAAATGTCAGTTCAATTAGGCGAAATAGCTATAGCCATCAAGGAGGTTACGAAGAGGACAGCGTTTATAAATCTCGGAAAACATCTGTAGAGTTGCCGCAAGGTGGCAAGTCTTTGTTACATCAAATTAAATAATTGATGTTACGTTGACTTGACACTTCACCTTCCAGTGAAGCAAAAGGCGAGATATTCACAATAAAAGGATGTTGAAAAGTGTCGGAGCCCAAAAAAACAATACTAGTTGTTGATGACGACAAATCTATACTTCGCACCTTCAGCCGTATACTCCAAAAGAGCGGTTATGAAATTGACACGGCGGAAACGGGCAAAGAAGCTATGGAGAAAACGGAAAAACGCCACTACGACCTAGCCCTAGTAGACATCAGACTCCCAGATATTGATGGCACAGAGTTGCTTGCAAAACTCAAAAAGCCACTCCAGCAAACCGTGAAAATAATGATTACTGGATTTCCGTCGCTTGAAACTGGTGTCAAAGCCCTCGATGAAGGTGCCGATGCTTACCTAGTTAAACCTGTCAAACCTCAAGAACTGTTGGCTCTTTTAGAAGAAAAATTGAAAAGCCAAGAAGCATGAAGCTTAGTTTAGTTTTGTTGAGTTCGCTTATTTCCTTCTGGTTAAAATCAGGTTGTCTTTATCGAAGGCGAACTCGCCATACCTTTGCGTGTAATAGAGCCTCAGGTATTCTCCAGCGAATTGAGGCTGAAACGGCAGATCCCTTGGTGTTAACTTCTCTTTCTCTTTAAGTTGCTCCTCTATGGCTGCTTCCGCCAATGGATAATTGAGCAATAATTCTTTGCGTTCGCTGTAAACCGCCAACGTCTGCACAGCCTCATCCATGTAAGAGAGGTAAGTCGGCAGGTTCTCCATTATCTGGTTGATTTTGAATTTAGACGGATTGGAAAGCGTTTCAGTTGCTACCTTGAGGCGCTCGCGCAAGGTTCCATTCTTTTCCCAAATGTAATCCTTAGTTGGCAGCAAGCGTTCAATGGTTTCTTCCTCGCTGATTAATTCAGCATAAAGCATGGAAAGTACATCGTTTGACATAGCAAGAGAAGTTTGGACATCATCCTTAAATGCGAACAAATCCACCATGCTCAGTTCTTCCTTGGCGATTCTTTGCGCCGCTACACTCTTCATATCCTCAGCCTTCTTTGAATAAGCAAGCACTTTAGGGGTGTTATCACCAAAAACCCATGGCAAAACATCAGCTTGCCCACTCAAATAAGCCAGCGGCGACAATGACTTATGCAGATAACGCATAGACGCTCGGATTTCAGAGCCATACTGCCGCTTCCAATTATTGAGCGCATTATAGAGAGCTTCTATAGCAATCCAAGGTGCTTCATTAGTCTGCAACTTCTGAGAAGCAAACTCAACTACTCGGCATTTCTCTGGAAGCGACGGATCATACAATGGCTTAATTATGCCATAAAGTGGGTCTGCAACCACAATAACCTCTTGAGTAAGAGCACGCCCAGCCTCTAAAACTGCCTTGATAGCCACAACTCTCTCAGCCACAGAAAGCTCTTTGTGATACTCAGCGTTTAATGTGGTTTTGACATCCAAGCCAGCTTCCTTGAGTTTTCCAACCCAATTTGAGAATTCACAGTTGACAAAGACTTGGTACTCGGCCAATGTGGCGTTAAGCTCAGCCTCTGCAAATTCGAGGTCAGCGTTCAATTTGCCTAACGCATCAAAAGTGGGGTCCAGTTCTGACTGGTCGTAATTGTCGGTTTCTATTTTTTTGAACAATTCATCAAATGAATCCCCAATCACCAAAGCCTTGCCTTCCGAGGAAGCCATACTTACGGGGATATTCTCTTTGACGTTTCTTATTTGCTCGTTAAAGAGTCCTAGCCGTTCCTTGAGCGCTTGAGCTCTTTCCCTAACCTGAGTTATCGTCACTGTCTGCTTAGGCGTGACATCCATGAACACCACAGGCAAAGTAAACAATAACGTTGCTAAACTGCCAAACACAATCGTGCCAGCGCTGATGTCCGCCGTGTAAGCCAGCGGTCTCTCAAGAGTATCCAGCAAGATGAAGAACATGACTGCCGCAAACGTAGCAGTTAAACAGGGAAACAGTTTATCAGCAAGGCTTCCACTGCCGCCGCTGACCAAAAGGCGCGTAAAGAAAACTAATGCGAAAGCAAGCCCGGCCACCATAATTACAAACATAATGATGCCAGGAAGTGAATCAAGATATTGCGATAGCGCATCCTTAATGGTTCTCCCCACCCAATTAGGCTCCCAAGTAGTCTGCCCAGCAATATCATAAATAATCTTGGACGTATCGTACAAGCGAAACTGGCTCATCGCTGACGTGAGGTCTTTTCCGATTAAATTCAGTGGAACCATAAGTGGCGGAGCAGACCCAGGTTCAAGCCACCATTCTACCCGTTTAATCGGCAGGACAACGTAAGTGAAATACTGCATTATTTGCAATGGTATCGAAATTAAAGCATAATAAATGACGGATAGGACGCCGTTCTTCTTGAAAAACACGATAGAGGCTAAAAGCAACGGCACAGCCAAAAAATAGGTTGGTGCAAAGAATAGTACTGTCACCGCCAATATGCCGAAGTCAAAGGCAAGAGCACTTTTATAACTATTAAAAATCAGGGGTAAACCAATAAACATCGCCATCCAAATAATTATGAAGGTTATGCGGATAAGGGTGTCTCCCAAGAAGGAAATGAAGTATAGTTTTGCCAAATTATTTAGTAACCCTAAGCCGATGATGGCGCCAGCGATTGGCATTCCATACAAGGGTTTTATGAACGTGACAAACGCTATTAATATCGCGATTAAAATCGGCAATGGTTGAGGAAACAGCGGCAAAAACGTTGTGCCCAGCGCAACCGCAACCAAGGTAACAATTAACGTGACTATTTTGAGAAAGGGAGTCTCAAGAATACGCTCGCGCTCTGTTTTTTTCTTCCTCTGTTCCTTTCGTGTTTTATACCACCCGTTTAAGCGAGAAACCTTCGGAGTCTTCGTCAAGCAATCTACCTAAAACCTTATTTTGACTGAATTACTCTTAAAGCTTATGTAGGTACCTCTGATGACGACTAGCACAGGCTCTTTTAACATACTAGCAAGCATTGAAAAGCACGTTCAAGCCCTAAAACCGTTACTACCCAAACAAGCCATTGTATGCATCGGCGAATACCCCATTAAAATTCTTCTAAGGGAGCCGGGCATAACCAAAACAGACTGGATAATGCCGATTTTGATTGAAAAATCAAGCGATGAAATCTATGAATGGCTTCCAAAGGGCTTTAACCCCCACTTCATCTTAGACTTCGAAGATGCCAAAATCAAAATGCACTTCTGGTACAATGTCTTGCCGTACATTTCCAAGGATGAGTCTGTCCCTGCAAGTTTAAAGAAAAAATCTCTTGAAAGACTCCACGGCGCCCTAATTTGTGCGTCACTATGGGACGGAGTTGGCAGTGCTTCTCTACCAACATTGATATCTAAATTTAAAGCATTAAATATTGAGTCGTTATCTGTAGCCTTTTTGCCCTCGAAGTTGCAGTCTGCAGACGCCCACTTTAATTGTTATGCTTCTCTGCAGATGTGCTTGCGCACTGATGGGGCAGTGGTTTTGCTTTTGGATAGAGACCACCTTGAAAGCTATTCTGGTGTAAATCGACAGGGAGAGTCAATTAAGGGCAATGTGGTCGCCAATCATTTGGTTAACCTGCTTTTAGCTAAAGATATGCTTGTTGAAGAACTTTCAGAGTTATCTCGAACTTTCAACAGCAAGCTGTTCACTGCGCTTTTTGTTACGGGTGCAAGTTACAAGATTTACGGTTCTTTAGATAACATGCTAAAAACAGCACTGTTAAAGCCTCTATTAACGTTTGACTTGTCAAGCACTGCCGTGCTCTATGTTCTCTTGCGTATGCCCCTGAGCCTCAAAGATAAGCTTCCGAGAGCAAAAATTGAGTTAGCCATAGCTAGCTGGTTTGAGGACAAAGCAAACCTCAAGTCAATGTATATTACTGAACCTGTGTACACCGAAGACATGAGTGACCGAGTAGACATAGCACTTCTTGTTGGCGGTTTTGACACCACTGAAATATTTAACAAATTAGACAAAAAAGTAATGTCACTCAAGAATCAGGCAGTCGAGAAGGGTTTGATAACTGAAGATTGGCAAGTTATAACTAAAGAAAAGCCAGAGGTACCTACAAACGCAGTAGAGTCTCCTGCACCCCTTGAGTCTTTACCACTTATTGAAGAGCCAACAGTTGAGCGGGAACCCTTAGTTGCCAAAGAGAAAAGTGAAAGCACTCTTGAGAGCATCGCTGGAATCCAAAATATCGAGGAACAAAACTCCACAGTTGCTGAGAAAACAAGGGGTAAAAAGCCAAAAAGAGCACGTAAAACAAAAAGGCAAAAACAAGAAGTTAGTTAAAAAAATAAACAAGCATGAGTAGCAAAAACTGCTACCCTACGCTTACTTGCTTTTCGCGTTGATATTGTTGGGACCGTGGTTGTTTATGTCTCTGATGACTTGTGTAGCGTGCAGTCCATGTTCAAGCAGGTATGAACGCGAGAGGTACCTTTCGAAATCGTTTGATTTACTGTAGAGTAACTGCATTTCATCGTATGCTTCCATGTCTTCAGGTTTTCCTCTTCCACCGACTACCAGTATTTTGGTTTCCCATGCATCGCGTGATTCAATAACTCGCACTGTTATGGTTCTAGAAACTTCGCTGGTTACATATCCTGCTAGTGCAGTGTAGACTTCTTGGGACATATCCTCAGTCCACATGTTGGGCGGTGTAGAGACTGTTACCCAGATGTAGTCTGTCTTGTATGTGGGTTTGAAGCCCATGATGCTTGGTGTTTTGAAAGCTCTTACAACGCTTTTCATATAGTCTTTAAAGTGGTCCATGTCAAGGATTTGTTTGAATATGATATCTCGCGTTAGCGTGTCTTCTTGTTCCGTCAGTATTTTGAAGATTATTTTGAGTTGTTCGCCCTCTGTGAGGTCTGCACATTTTTCAAAGTAGCGTTTTGGCGCTGCAATAGCGGCAATTTTTTCTTTGTATTCTTTTTGCAATTCAACGATTTTGTTTAATCGTTTTCGGTATTCAGAGACTAATTCAAACCGTTTTCCTAATTTCTCGTAGAGTTTGATTGTGCTGTCAATTTTCTCGAGGTTTTCAATGGCAAAGGCTTCTTCTTGCTCTATGCGCTTGAGGTCACGCTCCAACTGTAGAAGTTGTTCTCGGGCATAGCGTTTACTGCTGAGGAACTTTCTTACTTGAGCTTCCATTTTTGATTTGTCGAATTCTTTGCGTTTCTTTGTCTCTTGGACTCGCAGGACTTCGTTGTCAAAATTGCCTCTCTTCTGCATTCTATTTGCCAAAATTCCGTTGATGTAAGCCAAGTGTTCATCAATCATTCTGGATTCGTCTGATGGCGTTCGAAGCATGAGCTGGATAACCAGGTAGATTGTTGCTAGTTCTGTTTGGATGTCTTTTAAATCCTCTAATTCTGCTTTGCATTCTGGAAGAACTTCATAGTATCGTATTAGCGCCTCAGTGAGGTATCTGGTTTCATCGTAGAATTTGAGGATTTTTAGTGATCTCTCAGCTAGCTCTGCGATGTTAACTAAGTCCTCTAAAACTTTCTTTTGTCTCAGAGTGAAAATTTGTGAGCTTGGAATCAACTGGTTTAACCGCTCGATGATTGTTGCTTTTTTGTTAGAGAAGTCTAAATGCGTCTTTGTCAGGTTCACAAGCAATGCTTCTAGGTTGTCTAATTTTCGTGAGCCCTCTTTACGCAATGTCAAGTTGATTATGGCTTCTTCGATTGGTCCAACTTTTCCCATTAATTTTATGGTTGAGAGAAACTGCATGATTTCGTTTAACCAGTTTTTCACTTGGATTTCTATTCCTTTAACATGTAAGGCTATGTCATCTTCAAGCCGCGGGTTGCTATTTATGACATTTTTTAGTTTCTCATCAAATTGTTCTTCATTGAAAGTACCCGTCTTGATAAGGTAATTTTTAAAGAGGTCGCGAGTGACATCACTGTCTACTTTTATGACATTGTTGATTTCATCAAGAATGCACAGTTTCTCTCTTCTTGACTCCTGCATAAGCTGCATGCCTTCGAAGTTCAGTTTGAAGGCTTGAAGGTAATCTTCCACTGGATATGTTACCTTCATCATGCCTAAAGTGTGCGCTGAATTGTTTGTTAGCCCTACTTCGGTGCCTATGCCGCCTAGGAGGTCTGCTAAGTCAAAGTCCATTAATAGGTATAGTAGGTCTACGACCATTTCGTCCATTTCTCTTCGGGCGCTAATGATGTTGCCGACCTTTGAGAAAGCAGGAAGCAAGGGCAGATAGATCAGGGCGTTGAGGGGATTTCGGTAGTAATCACCATATTCATTGCACACATATTCGTTGTAGTCTTTATTTAGTAAAAGTGAAAGCTCATTCATGGCTACGAATGCAGAGCAACCTTTTGCTGGTGGGTCATCTCCGCCACAGGGCGTGATGACAAATGCTATGATTGGTATGCCTGAACCTAGCACTTTTCGGAGGTGTCTTGCAAAGTCAAAGAATACTCCGCTTCCAGTGCCACCGCCCAAGCCATAGACTAAAACTACGGTTGGCGTAATTATGGAGGAAAGGGCTTGCTCTTTAAAGGAGTTAATGCAACTTCGAATTATACCTAGTTGATAATAGTTTAAAGCATAGATTGCTTTTGCTAGAGCGCGTCTTCTGCCTGCGCCGCCAGCCATCGGTGGAATAGCCATTGTTGATTCTAGCCATGGGTGGAAGTTAACTTTAGCTCCTTCTCCTACAAGGTATTCGCCGTATTTCTGGTTGATGAAATCAAACATTGCCTCAGCAGTGGGGAACTTTACTGATTGAGCAATGAGGCGCATTCTTTCGCGCGGTATACCTGCTTTAACCATTGATTTTAAAATTTGTTCATGGGTTTCTTGTAGAGCGCGGATTTCAGGGTCAGCGATGTCGATGGCTAAAAGAGAGAGCCTTGTTATGTCATTCTGCAATAGCTCTTTCGTTTTTCTGTTAGCCAAAAAAGCTTCAACAATGTTTGTACCGGCTGAACCGAGCCCTATCAATTGCACACTGTTTTGGTAGATTCGCGTTGGTTATCACATCCCGACTAATCTTTTGAGTCTGTCTTTTACTGATTCTAAGCTTGACGACATTGTTCTGTCAATTTTAGATGCACGAAGCGTCAAGCCTTCTAAATCCTTAATTTGGTCTTCAACCACAAGCTGGAAGTAACTTACTTTTCCTCTAAGTCTGAGGAACAGAACCGCAAACAGAACGGCTACTATGGCTGTGATTGCGATGATTGGTAGAAACATCATTTGCATAACTGAACCCGCTGGAGGATTGGCAACATCTATGCCATTTAAGAGGGCAATCGCATTTTCGACATCTCCACCATTAGCTACGTCTTGAGATATTTCGAGAACTTTTTCGAAGGCAGCAGTGAAGCCTGCATCAACACCGCTGTCTTTTAGTGATTGAAGTTTTTTCTCTTTCGCTTCATAGAGTGTTAGGTAATTAGACATCTCGGCGGTAGTTGCTGTAATTGTAAGTTTGTCAATCTGCTTTCCTGAAGGCCCAGCTAACGAAACAGCATCGATTGATTTTGCGCTACTAGTGGTGGATGGAACCTTTCCGTTCAAGGTGATTTCAAATTCGCCTGCAACCCAGTTAAAAGAAGTGGTTGCAGTATTAGGGCTAAAGGCAGCTCCTAAATCGTAAGTGTCGTCATAACTCCAATATGCGCCAGATGAGGGTTTTGCCAAATACGTCGTTAGTTTTAAGTTGCCTTCACCCGAGGCGATGACATTTACAGTGAACGTGATTTTAATGTCTATCCCAGGAACTATTGCGCCTAAACGGGTAGTTTCGTTTGTGGATGCGTCATACTCTAACAATACCTGATCTGTCTGAGCATTCACAACTTTGTAATCAGTTATCCATTCTGCATCTCCTGCAGCCTTTACTGGTGAAGCGGATATTACAATCATAATTGTTAAACTTAATAAAAGACCTAAAGTAAGGATTTTAGTTCTCGTTTTTAGTCCTCCCCTGAATTTTTCTTATGAAACCATACATATAACACTTGTGCTTATCCGCTTTAACAACCAAATTTTAAGACAAAAATGCCCTCTCACCCAATTGATTACCTGAAAACAACGAAGAAAACCTTGCGACGCTTGCCTGCTTTTCCTTTTTGTTAACTTGACTTTGCAAACCAACCGTTAGATTTGGCAATTCCGTTAATTGGTTTTTTCAAAAACTATAAAATAGGTTTCCATCGATAACGTGTTTTCAAATTCAGGAAGAGAGAGGTATGAATACAATCGACCTTGCAAAAACACGTCAGGCCCTAAACCTCAAAAAACTCGCCAAGCCAATCGCCATTTGCATCAGCGCACTATTCATCATAAGCATGATTTCTATGCTCTCAGCAACTTCAGTGCAAGCAGCCACAACCACATCCCCACTGCATACGTCGGGCCACTTAATCCTCGACGCTAACAATAACCCTGTTTACCTGCGAGGCATCGGCAGAGCAGGAGACATCGATTCCCTAAGTGGCATCTGGAGCGGCCCAGGCGATTCCGTTTATAACTATGGAAACAAATGGCAAACTGACTTCACTGTCCTAGCGCAAAAAATGGATGCAACATTTGCGTGCTACCGAGACGTTTGGAAAGTTAACATGATTCGCGTCTTTGTACCTGTTGACTGGTGGTGGGACGACAAAATAAACCCTGCACAAGCATACGGTGAAGGACCAAATCAGGTAATGAGTTACAAAAACTACATAGAACTCATCGCGCAAGAAGCAGACAAATACGGCATATACGTTGACTTCTGCCCCTATTCAGTGCTTAACTACTACAAAAACCAAGGCAACTGGGATGGAATCCCAGGCAGCTTGGGCACAGCAAGTTTAGCCTACATGCAGAAAATCAACCAGAATGAAATAACTGCATGGCGAATGTGGTGGACAAGCGTAGTTGAAAGGCTAGGAAAATATCCTAACGTAATCTTTGAAATGTGGAATGAACCCGACAATGACAAACAAGCGTACTACAACTATATGATAAACGCATACCAAGCAATCCGCGCAACAGGCAACACCAACCTGATTTTCATGCAATACTACCTCGGCTTAGTTCCAGGATACAATGAACTCACGTGGGTACCAGAATTCCACAACCAACTCAAAAACGCCCTCGGCAAAGAACCATTAAATGTTGCATACACCACACACCCCTACAGACGGGCACCATACCCCAACCTCGTATGGTCAACAACCTGCCAAGGCGTTAAACAACAACTCAGCGCAGCCACAATGATTCCAGCAACACGCTCAAACGGCATAGATGTTCCGTTGGTTTTCAACGAGATGGGAGTTATGCTTGAACCATCCATGTACAGCAACGACTACTTCCCAGACGCACAAAAACCCGAGAGCACTCTTACCGTGGAACAGAAGATGCAAAATGAATTAGCATTCTGGGATGCAATACTTCGCAACGCTTACGAAATGGACGTGGGCGTTTGCTCCTACTACTGGATGCAGACAGGCGTCTGGTGGGGTTCAGAAGCACTAATATCCCAAGCTAATTGGCCAGCGAATGCAGCGTCACCAACACCCTCACAAACGGGACAAATATTCATCAACAATTACGTGGCTAAAACACCAGTAAACCCGACACCAACCACTACACCATCACCAACCCCAAACCCGACACCAGTACCGATACCGACACCAGTGCAAACTCCAACGCCGACAGCAACGCCCACCCCAGAACCCACACCAACACCTACTCCACAACCAACACCAACCCCTTCATCAACTCCTATTCCGACACCAACACCAACGCCCACCTCGACAGCGCCAACTCAGTCGCCAGCGGAAACCCCAACGCCTCAACCAACACAACAAGCAAACGTGACACCAACATCTACAGAAAAACCAACAGCACAGTCACAAGAATCCAGTCCAAAGCCAACACAGACGCCGACAGAACCCCCAAACTCATCTGCAGAGCCAATACCAACATTCCGTATACAACCAACATATCGTAACCACTGGAGCGCATGGTACCTGTTTAAATGGGGTCGCTTTAACGCGTGGTTCTTTTACTTCCGCTAAAACCACCAACCAATTCCCTTTTTTGTTTTCAAGCACCTAAATTTAGTCACAGTTTTTAAGGGACAAACAATAAGACCTAAAACACACTACGATTGTAATACATGACATGCGGTGAATACAAACAATGGAAATCATAAATGTCCGTTTGCCCGATAAAGTCGTCTCAGACATAGATAAACTCGCAAAAAAGCATGAACTCACCCGCTCCGAAGTCATGCGCCAAGCATTAACCATCTATCTACACTTGACTGAAAACGTCGGCGCCATGCTAAGACCAATAGTTTTCCAAGTAAAACCCGCACAAATAACCTACACGCGAAGAGGCGACGTATCAATCCTGAAAATGCCGACAGGGCACGCCATAGTAGCTGGCTCAACCTCAACAGGCGCTGTGGGTCCTAAAGAAATGGATAAAGTAAAAGTGAACGGTCGGGTTCTGGGGAAGTTTCTGGGGAGGGTTGCTTTGATGGATGTGACAGCCACAGGTGCGTTTCCTCTGTTGTTGTCTGTAACGTTAGGTGTTGAGAGGGAACCCACAGGCAACGAAATTCTCGAAGGCATTAAACGCGAAGCCCGAAGCATCGGATTAGACCCCAACCAAGTGTTGATGGAGAACACTGAGGATAATTTTGAAACGGTGCAAACAGGTGCTGGGTTGACCGTCATTGGCTTAGCAAACGAGGACGAGCTAAGACTTGGAAAAACATGCCCAGGCGACTTAATCGTAGCAATCGGCAAGCCTAAAGTTGGAGACGAAGTAATTGCGGCAGAAGCCAGAGGCGAAATCGCCGACCTCAAAAACGTCACACAGCTCTCGCAGAGAAAGTACATTCATGATATTCTGCCTGTCGGAGGTTTCGGTATAGCAAATGAAGCAAAAATGATGGCATACGGGGTTGGCAGACAACTTAAACTTAACGATGTCCAAGGCTTGGATTTGAACAAGCCTGCAGGTCCAGCCACGGTAGTTCTTGCCACTGTTGATAAGGACAGGCTTGAGGATTTAGTAGCTTTGATTCCTAAACCCATCACTGTTGTGGGAGAAATATTGTAGCCTAAACTTGCAAACTATATTGCACTTTTTAGTAAGTGTCCATTGCGGTCGATTTCTCCACGGCGTATTCGAGTAGTAGAAATGGGAGTTTTATTTTCCGCTGGAACCATGTTTACAGTGAAAATTTTTAATGGCGGAAGCCCTGCGTGTTGGCGTCTCTGGTTAATAACAAGTGCTGTTTTTTCTGTTTCTTTGCTTACAACTAAGGCTTCTAAGCCCTCGCCAGAAATGGTTGAGCCGTAGGGGTCATGTAAGGGAACGATTTCAAATCTTCCAGCTAAGCCTAGACTTTCCAGAAAAGCCGTCAGCTCTCGGAGACGTTCACCGTAGGGTGCGGTCTTGTGGGGTTTGCCAAGTTTTGAGACGAATTCATCTGAAGTTAAGCCGATTACGACTTTTTCGCCTACCTCAAAGGCTTTGCCGAGCAGAGCTTTGTGTCCCTTGTGAAGTTCATCGAATGTTCCGCCAACCGCTACTTTTTTGAATTCTTTCATTTTAACAGCCTTGCGCCTTGGAAGTCGACTTTGCTAACTATCACCTGTTGTGTGGGTAACGCTTGTTTAAAAGCTTCTGCCACCTGCTCCACGTTTTCTTCAAGCACTAAAGCGTGTACTGCTTCGCCAAGCATGTTCTGTGCCGCGCCAACAGCGCCATTTTCTTTTGCTAGGCTTACGAGTTGATGGACGTTTTCTGTTGCAAACCCTGCCTTTTGTGCGAATTCCCAGCAGCTGTCCAAGAAGTTCTCTAGAGTTGGCTTTGCCAGAATGGCTTGCAGGGTTTTTCTGCCGTAAAGGTTGATTTGCTCTTTCCGCTGGGGGGATGATAGCACGTGTTTTTTTGGCATATTTGATTGACAAAAGCCAGCTACTATCATGTAGTTAGGGGTTATTGGTATGCGGTCGACTTGGCAAATACCCGGCGCGCCTGGTTCAACAACCAGCACGCATCCGCCGCTGAATGTTAACGCGCTTACTGTGCCTAAGCCTGTTTGGCTCTCAATCTCAGCTACATGTGCGATTTTTCCGATTTGATTGTATGTTAATGGCAATTCTAATGCGTGCTTTAGTGCTAAGCCAGTTGTTAATGCTCCACCTGCACTGGTTCCAAATCCTGCTCCGATTGGAACTGCGATTTGGTGTTCGATTGTAGCTGCGTATTTTTTGTTTGTTTGGGCTAGAAGTGTTTCTGCAACTTTTTTTGTCGTTTTTGCTTCCACAACAAGCTTCGAGTTGATAAAAACTTCTATACTACACTTTTCTGCTTCTTGAACGGTTACTTTGGTGTGCACGCCTTTCTCAAGCCCAAAACCTCCACCGACTGCACCCACTCTTTCTAAATCTGTTATGGGTTTGCCATTTTTTGTGTCGCAGACTTCAAAAAAGCTGGAGATTGCTCCTGGTGCGAAAGCTTGGGCAGTTCTAATCAATGGGGCCGCCTATTTTTTGTGGTTTTAACCTTTTATATCTGAGTGATGGGAATGCCTTGTAGCAAGCTTTGATGATAGGTGGACCCACAAGGAGGACAAAGGGAACTTCTGTTATAAACGTCCAAACAAAGAGGATTGGAATGAAAGTGGCTGGTAGAGCTTCTTTGACATATCCTGCTGGGTCAAAGAATAGTTGGCTGTATCCCCAGTAAGCAACGGAGAGTAATGCGGCTCCTGCAGCCATTCCCACCACGGATCCGACAGCGTATTTGCGCCATTCTTGCCAGCGTTTGGAGACAACCAAGATTACTATTAAGCTTAGCACGACTGTTGAGGTGAAAAGGGCAAGTATCTGTGTGGTGGAGAGCCTTGTTGCGGCAGCAAATTCGGTTGGGGCTATTATAGTGGGGACTAGCAATCCTAAAGCTACAACTATGCTTGCTAAGAGGGCGGTTATGATGAGTTTTCTTGTGTTGATATCTGTGAATGTGACGTAGCCGATGATGAAGAATACGATGAAGTTTGGTGGGACGCCTGCTGTTAAGCTGAGGAATGGGTTGCCGTGAAAGAGCATGTCTCGGATGAATATGCCGATGGCTGCGCCGAAACCTCCAACCCATGGTCCGAAAAGAACGGCGAAAACTGCGGGTACAATTACGGCTGGGTAGAAGGCTACTCCTAGAAAGTTGAGTCCGAGGTCTGTTAAGCGTCCGACTACAGCATATATTGCTGCGGAGATTCCGATTACTGCTATTGTTTGGGCTTTCAAGGTTGGTCACGTTGATAGAGCTAAAAAGTGGAAACTGAGCTTGCAATTAAGTATTCCGTATAGAATGTTTAAACATGATTAAACATGATTTTATCGCTTGGCTGGTTTCTGTTGACGTTTAGCTAGTTCAGCGTGGTCTCGCGTGTACTCTTCTTTTGTGCAAATGTAAGGTTGATTGCTCGCTGGCAACAGCGAGTTGTGTTTGTAGCCGCGTTTCTGCATCTCCTGCACCTGCTGTTCATGGCGAGTGTAGAGTTGTTCGATGCGGTCTTTAAAACGCAGGGTCTGGGGATGGTTTTGATAAGCTTTGTATTTGCCTTGCAGCGCGCCTACTATGCAGTGGAGTTCTGCGTGTTCGCCTAGGAGATGTTGGCGGTCAAGTTCCGAGACGGGAACGCACCAGATACGAACCATTCCTAAAACCTAATAATTTAAGAAGGAATCAAAGGGAAAGAAAGCTTGTGCCTTTATTTGGCGGTTACTTCTTGTGCCTTTTGATTCTGTCTTGCCGTTGCTCTTTTCTTCGCCAGTCCTTCTTTCGTTGTGTTTGGGGCATTGAAAATCTTTCTGGTCGCGGGACTTCAATTTTTCTGTAACTTGAGATGTTTAGGTAGAATGTTGCGGAGTCGATTTTGTTGTCTTTTAGGTCTTGGATGTTTTGGTTTAATGTTTTTCGGGCTTGTGGGTTGGTTGTTTTGTCGAATGTTTCTGAATAAACCATGTATGCGGCATGGAACTGGAAGTTTTGGGGGTTGTCGATTAAAAGTTTCTCGGTTTGTGGTTGGGTTTGGTTGTTTTGTTGGTTTGGTTCTTGCGTCATACATATTCAGCTTTGATGTGAAGCATGATTGTTTTTCCCTCTTTTATAGGTGTGCCTTGTAAAAGTGTTGTTTTTGTTGATGTTGGGTTGGTTTGGCGCTTGGTGTGCTTGTTTTTCCTAGTAGTTGTTGAGTAGCCCCTCCCCCTTACAACAACAATCAGCAGGTTGTTTTGAACGCGTTTTTTTGTGTTATGCCTGTTTGTGTTTTCAGTAAAAATTGCAGTTCTTAACAACGATTTTTGCTTTTTCAGTGGACCAAGTTTTAACCCGATTAAGCTTTGCCTAATCGCCCCGCGAGGGGTTTCGGTTGTTTACAGCCAACCGAAAGGTTGTTCTTGGTGCACTGCTGGGGAGATTGGATTGCTTTAGGGGTATTCTAAAACTGCGGCCCCAGTGTAGTATTACGTTTTTTTAAAAAAGTGTTACTTAGATATAAGCGTTACCCTGCTAAAAAGAAAAAACGAATAGTTGAATCTGCTTATTGGCATGTTTAGTTGTTTTGCCTCGGATTGCGTAAATTAAATAAGCCAACATTTGCACCTATCCAAGACCGCTTGGGTGCTGGCTGATGAACCGAAGGAAAATCATAGTAGCCGCAATAATACTCGTAGTGTTGATTGGCTCAGTTGTCGTTGTCAGTTGTATTTATTTGAAAGGTTCCAAACCGTTCTATGTCGGCGTTACCTACGGTGGAGACAACGTTGCCGACGCAAAACAGTTAATCGACAAAGTAAAAGACTACACCAACCTCTTTGTGTTGCTATCAGGGGAAATGCAGGACAACATAACCGCAATCAACGAGGTCGGCGACTACGCAGTTGATTCTGGTTTAAACTTCATGGTTTATTTTGGAACAGACAAAGCATTGCTATCAAAAAATTGGCTTGAGACCTATGATGGTCGCTGGAACGCAAGCTTTTTGGGATATTATTACGGCGATGAAATGGGCGGAAAAATGCTAGACAACGAACGACAATTCTATGACAACAAAAAACAAACCACTATTATGAAATTTGCTGATGGAAGAATTTCAAGCAGGATTGACGCTAACACGAGGGTTGATTACAAACCTGATGGCTCCATAGTAACGACGCTTAATAACCAGTCAGACCCTAAAGGTTGGTCATATACAACATATTACCCCAACGGAACCGTCGTTTATACAACTTCTATGTTCAGTGGTGAAGAAACCATAGAATACCTTACAAACGCGCCCTACACTTATGAAGAACTATTGAATGCTCGCCCCCTCCAGAATTTTAACGAAACTGCCGAAATATTTGTTCACGAAATCAATTTTGTAATAAACCGTTTTGGTCCAAGAGCCAACTTCACTTATCTAACATCAGATTATGCCCTCTACTGGTTTGACTACCTCGGAGGCTACGATGCAGTGCTTGCTCAGTTAGGCTGGAATCACACGGTGGAACAGGATATTGGGCTTGTACGTGGGGCGGCAAATCTGCAGAACAAAAGCTGGGGCACGATTATTACGTGGAAATACACTCAAGCGCCATACCTAGCGAGCGGTCAAGAAATTTACGACCAAATGCGCCTTTCATACGAGTGTGGCGCTAAATACGTTGTAGTCTTCAACTATGCCGATGACATGACTGGTCCCTACGGCACACTTCAGCCTGAGCATTTCCGAGCTCTTGAACGTTTCTGGCGTGACACGGTTCAAAATCCGTTTGTGTGGCATGGAACCGTTAAGGCTGAGGCGGCGTTGGTTTTGCCTAAGGATTATGGGTGGGGTATGCATAAGCCTGATGACACGATTTGGGGTTTATGGAGCGCAGACAGCACTTCAGGGCAGATTTGGACGCAACTGCAAAGCAAACTGCAACAGTACGGCTCAAAACTAGACATTGTTTACGATGACCCAGCATATCCAGTGGCGGGAAAGTACTCCAACATTATCTACTGGAACCAAACAGGCTAAACCCTGCTCTTCCGTGCCGTATCAATTCTGTTAGCTATTAGGCTGTGGCCGTTCGCTGGCACGTTTATCAAGGTTTCAAATTCAACTTTGCATTGAGGTTCAATTGGTAAAGTCACAGTGAACACTGAGCCTTTGCCTAGTGCGCTTTTAACCGTGATTTTGCCGCCGTGTGCTTCCACGAAACGCTTGCATACAGCTAAACCGAAACCCATGCCCTGCGCTTTAGTCGTAACCAACGGCGTGAAAAGCTTGCTCAACTCCTCTTTAGGTATGCCCACTCCAGTGTCAGTAAACGAAATTCTCACACAATCACCTCTGCGAGCGCTCTTTACCTTCAATGTCCCGCCTTGTGGCATTGCTTCAAACGCGTTCTTGGTGAGGTTGATGAAGACTCTTAATAATCGGTCTTTGTCAGCGCTAATCAAGGGTTCTTCCAAAGTTTCATCTTCGATTCTTACGTTGTTGGGAACCTGCAGGTGAGAAAGTGCCTCTTTTAAGATTGATCGTATTGAAAATTCTGTTATTTCTAAGTGGATTTCATGCGAATAATCGAGAAGGTCATTTATGATTTTGTCTGAGCGTAAAATGGCGTTGTCTATAGCTCCAAGCATCTCCTGTTTTACGCGGTTAGAGATAGTGTCCTGTTTAACTCGAAGATAGTACACAGCGTTTCTGATGGCTGACAATGGATTACGCAAGTCATGCCCAACCATCCCTGCTAACTCACCAATCGCCGCAAGCTTCTCAGCTTTAACTAGTTTAGCCTGCGCCTGCTGTAACTGCTTAGTTCTTTTTGCGACCAGCTGTTCCAGCTTCTCTGAATACATTTTCAGTTTGTTTTCCAAAAGCTTCTTTTCAGTTATGTCAACAGTCAATTCTAAAGCCGCTATAATGTTTCCAGACTCGTCTTTAAGTGGAGTAACAATAAGCTCAGCCCACATTGGACTGCCATCTATACCTATGAAAGCATATTCATGCCTATCGAAACTAACGCCGTTTTCAAAAACCTTTCTAACTCCACAATCAGGACAAATAGTATCTAATTTGTTAAAAGTTGAATAACAAGGCTTGCCTTCGCAGCCTGGATTATACTTCTTTAGGTAACTGTTCACCCACATTATCCGATAGTCTCTGCCGATAATTCCAAGTCCAGCTCCAACATTATCTGTGACGGCTTCCAGCTTGTCACGTTCAAGTTTAAGCGCAGTTTCAAGTTTCTTCTGCTCGGTAATGTCACGCGTAATAATATGGAAAAACTTCTTTCCCGAAAGCTCGATTACCTGCACCGTGTTTATGACATCTCTGATTTCCCCGCTCTTGGTTCGATGCTTTGTTTCAAACTCTTCTCTGCCTTCCCTCAAGATTCTTTTTATACGCTCTCTTGTTTTTTGGGGAGTTTCAATCACTTCATAATCAGAAACACTCAGCTTTGCAAACTCTTTGCGTGAATAACCGAGTTGCCGATGGGCTTCATCGTTGAATTCTACCGCCTTAGTAGTTTGTAGGTCTAGTATTAGAATGCCCAACGGTGCCTGATCAAACAGAGCCCGATAACGTTTCTCCGCCTCTCGAATTTTTAGTTCTGCTTGCTCGCGTTTAGTAACAGCTTCTCTAATGTCTTTGACTTTCTCTTCGACAAGTGCTTCCATTCGCTCAGCGTATTCTTGAAGTTTCCGCTCAGTTTCTTTTCTCTGTGTAACGTCATGAAAAACCACAAGGTCAGCAGGTTGACCATCAAAAGTTATTCTTTTTCCTTTTATCTCCACAACCTTTTTTTCGCCGCTTGGCACGCTAAAATAAACTTCATAAGGGTCAACACGGCTACCGCTCAATCTCTTAGTAAAGTTTTCCAACATCATTTTTTTACTTTGCTCGGTCAAACAGTCAACCGTTAGGAATAATTTTCCAATCAGATCCTTTCGGTTTAGAGAGGTGACTTTCCAAAACTCGTCATTCGCCATAATTATAATACCGTTATGGTCAATTATCATTGCAGGGTCAGATAGCAAGTTTAAAAGTATTCGAACTTTGCCTTCAAGTTTGGGGCTTTTCATGGTCATTTTGCAATCCTCCTCGGCAATTGAATCTGTAGTTTAACCCTCACAAGTTTCGGAAAAACTCCGTTTTGCCACCCAAGTGTTCCAAAAAGCTGATGCTGACGTAATCTTTGGAGAGACCATTTACGCCTACATATTGCTTCGTTAACGTAGACTGCTATGCTTTGGACATTATTTTTATCGTAGCGTTGTTTAGCCAACTCTCGTTGGGCTCCTGCCCTGTTTACTTCTATCTTCGATGCCGATGGTACCTTTATAGGTGTACGAAGCTGCCATAAAGGACTTATGAATCAGTAATCTTCATCGAAAATTAAAGGTTAAAACATGTGAAATATCGAATGGAAATACTTGAAAGTGTTTTTTCCAAAAGGTAAAAAAGAAAAATAACATGCAAACTAATTAGCTAAGAGGTTACCGATGTGAAATGTGAACGTTGTGGTGTCGCATTACAGGAATCTGAGGTTTGCACTTTTCAAGGCAAGGTTCTATGTGAAGACTGCTGTTTTGATTTGATGAATCCACCTAAAGTTTGCGACCCAACCGCCGTGTCCTCAACATTAACCATACGCAAGCAACTAGGTCAATCAGGCACCGAAGGCTTAACAGAACTGCAAAAACAAATCTATGAAACCGTAGTTGCCAAAGGTAAGATTAGCAGGCAAGAACTCATGGAGTCATTAAAGTTAACGCCTCAGGAGTTAGAGAAACAGTTTGCGGTTCTTAGGCATTGTGAACTGCTAAAATCCTTCAAAGAAGGAAACACCATCTACCTAACAAAATACTAACCCGCTTGCCCAACTGCTACGGTTTCTTTTCAAATATAGCAATCCTTTGCTGTGAGTCAGGGTAATGTTTTTAGGTGCTTCCTTAGTTTTGCATAGTCAAATAGTAATAGTAGTAACAGTAATCAAGGATTGATATGCATGCAGCCTATGCCTAAAGAATACAACTTCACAGAAATCGAACGCAAATGGCAAGCTAAATGGGAAGAAATGGGCATCTACCGCTACGACTGGAACGACAAAAAACGCACACCCTACAGCATAGACACGCCTCCGCCCTACCCCTCAGGCGAACTCCACATGGGCAACGTCCTAAATTGGACATACTTTGACATGGTAGCAAGATACAAACGCATGCAAGGCTACAACGTGCTCTTCCCCCAAGGCTGGGACTGCCACGGCTTAGGCATAGAAATCCAGGTGGAAAAACAAAACAACATCCGCAAACGTGACTTGCCGCCTGACCAGTTCCGCAAGTTGTGCATGGAGCTGGTTGAAAAGTACATAGCCATGATGAAAGACGGCATTTTAAAGCTTGGAACCAGCATAGACTGGACCACCGAGTACCGCACCATGGACCCCGATTACTGGCGGCGTACTCAGCTCAGTTTTATTCTTCTGCAAAAAAGCGGCTACATGTACCGAGGCACACACCCCGTGAACTGGTGCCCACATGACGAAACAGCCATAGCCGACGCCGAAGTTGACCACATAAAACGCGAAGGCACCCTGCACTACATACGCTTTCCACTAGAAGGCGGCAGTGAATACTTGCTCATAGCAACTTCACGCCCAGAATTCATCCCAGCATGTGTTGCCGTAGAAGTCAACCCCACAGACGAGCGCTACAGCAAATACATCGGCAGAAAAATCTCAGTGCCTCTGATGAACCGAGAGGTCACCATCATTGCCGACGAAGCCGTTGACCCCCAGTTTGGCACAGGCGCAATGCAGATTTGCACCTACGGCGACAAGGAAGATGTGAAAACCGTCATAAAACACAAACTCCCAGTTATCCGACTCATAACTGAGAACGGTAGAATAAGCGAGGCAGGCTACAAATACGCTGGATTAACCATTAACCAGGCAAGAGCCGCCATAGTTGAAGACCTCAAAGCGGCTGGTCTGCTTGAGAAAAGTGAGAAAATTCAGCAAGAAGTTGGTGTTTGTGACCGATGCAAAACACATGTGGAAATTCTTGAGCAAAAACAGTGGTTTATGGATACACGCAAATTAACTGATGATGTTGTGAAAGCTGCTAGTGAAATGGTTTGGTATCCTGATTACATGAAAAACCGCTTAATCGACTGGGCAAAGGCTCTAGATTGGGACTGGGTGATAAGTCGCCAACGATTGTTTGCCACCCCGATTCCAGTTTGGTACTGCAAAAGCTGCGGAGAAGTCATCGTTGCCCAAGAGAGTTGGGTGCCAATTGACCCTAGAATGGAAAAACCCCGAATTGACAAATGCCCCAAGTGCGGCGGAACCGATTTTATGGGAGAAACAGACGTCTTTGACACATGGATGGACTCCTCAATCACTTGCGCAGTTCACGCAGGCTGGCCTGACCGAGCTGACTGGAAACACCTGTTCCCCGCCAGCATTCACCCCTCAGGCACCGACATCATCCGCACATGGGCATACTACCTCATAGTACGCCACTTAGCACTCTTTAACGAGAAACCCTTCCACAGTGTCCTCATAAACGGCATGGTGCTGGGCTCAGACGGTAGAAAAATGAGCAAATCCCTCAAAAACTACGCCGCCGCACCCGAAGTCCTCAGCAAAAACGGAGCTGACGCCACACGGCAATGGGCCGCAGGCGGAGGAGCAACAGGCTCAGACATCCCCTACCGCGCACAAGACGTCGAGTACGGCAGGCGCTTTTTAGTTAAACTGTGGAACGCTTCAGGATTTGCCAGCAAACTCTTAGCCGACTACAACCCCCAAACAAACGCAACCATCAAACTCCAATTACTTGATGAATGGATAATTAGCAAAACAGAAAACCTCACAAAAAAAGTCACCGAAGAATTCGAAAAATGCCAGTTCAACGTCGCAGTCGAAGACATCCGCAACTTTACTTGGCACGTTTTCTGCGACAACTACTTAGAAGCAGTAAAAGACCGCCTCTACCGCCCTGAAGCACACGGACAAGACAGCAAACTGGCAGCACAATTCACTCTCTACGAAGTGCTATACCGCATACTGCAACTTTTAGCACCCATCACGCCACATGTAACTGAGGAGATTTACCAGCACATGTTTGCTGAAGGCAAAGGCTACAGTAGCCTGCAAATCACGCCTTGGCCAAAATTCAACCCGCAACTGGCAAATGACGAAGCCGAAGTACACGGCGATTTAATCGTGGCAATAATAAGCGAAATAAGACGCGACAAAGCAGAAAAGAAACTGCCCCTCAACACTCCAATCCAAAACCTAACAGTCTACGCTGTTGACCCTCACACAGCAGAGGTCGTTGAATCCGCATCCGCTGACATAACCTCAACCATGAAAATCGACAAAATCAACATCTTACCACAAAAAACAGAGCAAGGCAGACAAGTGGGACAAACTGGCGTTTACATTCAAATCAAATACTGCGGAAGCGAATAATCCTTGACAAAAAAGGTCGGTTTAATTGGCTGCGGTGCCATCGGCACGGTTCTGGCAGAAGCTATAGAACGCAAAATAGTCGTCTGCGATGAACTTGTCGTGTTCGATGTTGACCCATCCAAAGCCCAGAAACTGAAGAAGTCGCTTAATTTTCCAGTAACCATAGTCGCAAACGTAGACGAGTTACTAGCTACCAAACCCAAAGTAGTTGTTGAAGCCGCGTCTCAGCAAGCAGTGAAGGAATACTGTGAAAAAATCCTGTCTCAAAACATAGACTTAATCGTCATGAGCACAGGCGCGCTCCTTAGCCTCAACATCCAAAGCCCCAAGCTTCATTTTCCCTCGGGCGCAATCGGCGGATTAGACGCACTCGCAAGCACCACCAACGCGGGCATAGACAAAATCACCTTGGCTTCTCGCAAAAACCCCAAAGCGCTGGGGAAAACCAACACGCAAGAAAGCATCATCTACGAAGGCTACGCAGAGGAAGCCGCCAAGCTTTTCCCCAGAGAAATGAACGTCGCCGCAACCTTGGCATTAACCGTTAAGCCTGCAAAAGTTTTGGTGCAAGTCATCTCTGATCCAGCGGTAAAGCGTAACACTCACGAAATCCAAGTGAAATGGCGCTATGGTGAAATGTTCTTGCGCTTTGCCAACGACCCACACCCAGACAACCCGCACACCAGCGCGCTAGCAGCATGGTCAGCAATTAGACTACTTCAGACATTACTACAAGACTAAAAACAAAAAAATCAGTAAAGATTAAAAAAGAAAAAAGAAGATTCTGTTTCTGTTTACTCAGTTGTGTTTTCGTCGTTTTCGTCTGCTTGGGAAGTGTCGCTGCTTTGGGCTTCGTCCATTTGCTCCAACGCTATTTCGGTAGGCGCCTGATGAGGCGCTAATGAAGGGTGGGCCGGGGGGGCTAAGTCCTCCACTATTCCCTGTTCAACCGCGGGTTCAAGTGTTTGCTGTATTGCAACTTCTTCTGGCGCAACTTCGAAGTCTTCGCTTACTTTGACAGTTTCAACTGGTTGCTCCGTCTCTGGAACAACCTCTGGAACGGCGGCTTCTTCGATAATTACTGGTTCCTCAGGTGTTGACTCTTCAATTTCTAGTTCTTGAGGTGCAATCTCAGGGGTGGGTTCGTTTATTTCTTCTACTTCTGGTTCAGGGGGGACTATCGGAGCGGTTTCCTCTTCGGTTACTAGCTCAACAGCCTCTGCTTCTTCTGGCTCAGCCTCAATTGGAGCTTCCTCAATGGCTACAGGTGCATCTGTGGCTTCTTCAACTGCAACTGGCTCATCTGCAACTATTTCAACTGGCATAGCTTCTGTTGGCGTTTCTTCAATTGGAGCAGCGGCTTCTACTGTTGCCTCTTCGATTGTGGGCGTTTCTTCCATGGCTTCTGCTGTTTCAATAGGCGCTGACTCTACTGGGGCTTCTTCTACGGCTGGAGCAGTTTCAAGCGGAGCCTCGACTATTAAAGGGGCTTCCTCTACCTGCGTGGCTTCTGCTGGCGTCTCTTCTATGGGCACTGCTTCTTCCATGGGGGCAGCTTCGGTGGTCTCAATTGGAGCGGTTTCCTCTGGAAGGGTTTCAATGGGTGCTTCGGCTGGAGCTGGTTCAACTGATGGTACTTCTGCTGTCGCAGTTTCGATTGGAGGAGCTTCAACTGGAGCGGGTTCAACTGGCGCTGGTTCTACAATTGTTTCTGCAGGAGCCTCTTCAAGCACTACTGTTTCTGCAACAGTTTCTACTGGAGCTTCAACTGGAACTGGTTCTACTGGCGCTGGCGCAACTTCCGCCTCGATCACTGGAGCAGCAACTGGTTCTGGAGCCGTTGGAGCTTCTAAGGGTTGAGGTGACGGATAAAGCTCGTTGACGGCTTGCTTTATCACGCCTAATTCGATTCTTGTCGTTTCCAAGCTGGTTACGAGGAGATTTATTTCTCGTTGGTAAATATCGTCATCGATTTCTCCGACAACATGTTGAATTTCGTAGTTAGCGAGGAGGGATTCGAGGGTTTTTATTTGGTTTTCCAGCTCTGTTGTTTTTATCTGCATTTTGTCTGCTAGTTCTTTGCGTTGTTTTTCAATCTCTTGGATTGCTGCGGTAATATCGCCTGTGAAGGAGTCGCGAGTGGCTTGAGAAATTTTTCCTGTCTCGAAAAGATTGTCAAGAGCTTGCTTCTTCTTCTTGGCTATTTCATATTCTTCGTTTAATCGTTTAAACGTATACTTCCATGAAATCACGTTTAGGCACCGTTAGGTGTGTAGCGCAAAATTAAAGATAACATTTGTTAACATGCACATATATCGGTAAGTATTAAAACCAAACAATAGAGCAAAAAAATAGAATTTTTAGAATCAACTATCATAGGGATTCTCTAACTTTATATATACAAACAATGTAATTTTTCTTGAAAATATCCCTATGATATTTACAGTTTTATGTAAACTCCCGCTAGCAAATCCCTGCATTATGGCATTATATGTGCAAAAAGTCTGGGCTTGTTTGTTTTCATTTTGCTGTTGGCGTGGTGGCTTAGTCGCGTAGAAAGCTACATAAGTTTATACTTTTTAATCTTTGTTACAACTTTCTATTCGAAATCTGAATAATACTTATATATCTAAACAAGAATAAACATTACTGAGCGTGCAAAACATGGTAGCCCTAACAATTACAGTCAACGGCGAAAAGTCAGAAGCAAGAATAATCAAAAAAATGAATGAACGAGTAATCAAAAGCTTCATGGACACAATCATCCTGGCAGAACTCCAAAACGGACCCATCAGCGGATACGACGTAATTACATACATACACCACCGCTTCGGCTTCCTAGTCAGCTCAGGCACCGTCTACTCACTTCTCTACTCGCTCGAACGCAACGGCCTAGTTGAAGGAATCTGGATTGAACGCAAACGAGTCTACAAACTAACCGAAAAAGGCGCAAAAACCATCGAAACAATCATCAACTCACACGACAAAATCAAAAGCTTCCTGTCTACAATCCTCAAAACGCCGACAACCACTAAACCTACACTTTTTTGCCACTAATTGAATCGAAATACTAAAAAACCCCTTCTCATTTTCCTATAGCCGCATCGAATCTTTGCGGGTCCGTAGCTCAGTCAGGCTAGAGCACCGGACTTTTAATCCGGGGGTCGCGGGTTCAATTCCCGTCGGACCCGCCAGGGTTGGGGAAGTGAACCTCGGACGAAAGTGTACCCCTGAACGTGGTGTTTATAGTGGATTTTAAAAAACTAGTCAATCTTTATGGATACGCCTTTGGGTTCGTCCTTGCTGTACGTTGGTAAAGTTACTTCAAGTACACCGTTCTTAAAAGTCGAGCGCGCCTTTCTAACATCAACTTTTTGCGGCAACTTAACTTCCTTATGGTAACTGCGCTCAGGGTTGTCTACAGAAATTGTTAAAGAGTCTTCAGTGCCGTGAAGTTTTATGTCGCTTTTGTCAGCGCCAGGTAGTTCAGCTACGACTTTAACGTCGCCATTTACGACTGTCACGTCAATTAATGGTTCTCTTTCCTTTTTGACGTTTATGGTGGCTTTGCCGAGTTGAGGTTGCCGTTTGATGTTACCGAATTCGTGGATTTCTGGCTTACCGTCTTGCCCAATCCTCACTGAGTACCCATAGACAAAGGGTCCCCACTCTTCGACTTTGGTTCCATCAGGCAGCACGCGAGTTTTGTGCAAGTCCTGTGGAGCGGCTTTAGTAAGCTCGTCTAATTCACGTTGCATGCGTTCATGCATACGCATGACTTTCTCTTCAAAATCGTCGAAAAAGCTTCTGCTTGGGAATGGGTAGCGCCTCCGATTGAACCAGCTTGGCATCCAATCGTCTTCGTCTCTAAACATGTTTTTTCACCTCCAAAAAAGAAAAGGGTGGTGTTTAATCGTAGCTTGGCATTTCATGCGATTTTTGCCCTTTCGGTTCTTTGTCCATGCCTTTAGCTGCGATTAGGTCGTCGATTTTCAGTATCATGTTTGCAGCTTCAGTGGCTGATTTGATTACTTGTTGCTTGACACGGACTGGTTCTACAACGTTAAGTTCAAGCATGTTCTTGATTTTGCCAGAGAAGACGTCGACACCAAAGCTTGGGCTGTGGTTGCTTTCATGTTCCGCTCTCAACGCGACCATGATGTCTATGGGATCTAAACCTGCATTTTCAGCCAGCATCAGAGGAATTGCTTCTACAGCTTCAGCATAAGCCTCTATAGCCAGTTGCTCTCTTCCGCCAACTTTAACAGCGTAGCTTCGAAGTTGCCTTGAGATCTCAGCTTCTGAAGCACCGCCCCCTGGAACGATTTTGCCATCTTCAATAGCGTTGCGGACCACGCAAAGGGCGTCATGAAGTGAACGCTCGGCTTCAGCGGTAACGTGCTCTGAGCCGCCTCGGATAACGATGGTTACCGCTTTGGGATTCTTGCACTCTCGGACATAAAGGAGTTTATCGTCGCCGATTTTTAGTTCTTCAACTGCTTTTGCTGTGCCTAAAGCATCTGCTGTTAGGTCTTTAATGCTTGCGATGATTTTGGCGCCTGTAGCGCGTGCGAGTTTCTCCATGTCGCTGCTGCTTACACTTTTCACTGCAAGTATTCCTGCTTTTGCCAAGAAGTGGAGTGCCATGTCGTCTATGCCTTTTTCGCAGAATAGAACGTTAGCCCCTGCGTTGCGCACTTGTTCTACCATTTCTTTAAGCATGCGTTCCTCTTCATCGAGGAAGAGCTTCATCTGGTCTGGTCTTTCGATGTTGATTTTAGCGTCAAACTCGGTTTTTTCTATCTCAAGTTTAGCATTGAGCAAAGCAATTTTTGCGTCATGTATATGCTTTGGCATTTGGCTGCTAGCAACTTCTTTGTCGATAACCATGCCCTTGACAAGTTCAGTGTCTTCTAGGCTCTTGCCATGTTTCTTTACTACTTTAATTAGGTCGATGTCGGCTTTGATTTTTCCATCCCGCTCTTCAGCGACTTGTTTAACTGCGTCTACTGCCAGCCTTGCGAAGTGTTCTTTTGAGCCAGTTATGCCTTTGCTGCCCATAGAAGTCAGGGCGACATTCAATAAAACTGAGTCGTCTTTCATACTAACAGGCATTGCTATATTGTTTAGGACTTCTTGGGCTTTGTCGCTTGCTTTCTTGTAGCCATCAATGATTACTGTTGGGTGGATATTGTCGTCTAAGAGGCTTTCAGCTTTTGACAATAGTTCCCCTGAGAGAATCACGGAGGATGTAGTGCCGTCTCCAACCTCGTTGTCCTGCGTCTTTGCCACTTCGACTAGCATTTTTGCTGCTGGGTGCTGTACATCGAGTTCTTTGAGGATAGTGGCACCGTCGTTGGTAATGGTAACGTCGCCGATGCTGCTGACCAGCATTTTGTCCATACCGCGTGGTCCAAGGGTTGTTTTCACGGTTTCAGCCACAATCTTGGCTGCCATAATATTGTTTTTTTGCGCTTCTTTTCCAGTTGTTCTTCCTGTACCTTCCTTTAAGACGAGTACAGGTATGTTTCCTTGTTGAGATATAGCTGCCATGTTAAATCACTCTCCTACCAAATTTTTTAGGTTCGCTAGAAGCGAAACTCAACACAGCAATTTTATCGAAATGGCAGAAAAAAAATAAAAATTTTTCGGAGATTAATTGCGGAAGCATGCATCTATTTTTGTACCTTAAAACTAAATAATAAAGATGGAAAGATAAAAGTACGTGTTGGCGGGCAAGTGCTACTGGTTGCAAAAGGTGAATAGATATCCTAAAACTCGACAAGCAACGCAATTTCGGTCAAGCTTTCAACACTGAAGAGGAAAACGGAGCCGCATAATTGTTTGATACGAATTAACGTTATCTCTTTCCTAAATTACCTGGTGTCTGGCGCATTAACCCTTCTTATTCCCTTATTGCTGATTGAACGAAAAATGAACATTGCAGAAATCGGCATGATACTCTCAGTTCTTCCACTGGTCTTTCTCGTTGCTCGTCTCTCTTTTGCCTCAATCGCTGACTACGTAGGCTGGTCACATATTTTTCTATTTGCCAATTGGCCGACCTCTGTAGGCTCAATAATTATCTATTATTTCGCAACTTCATCCCCTATCTTTCTTGCTGGAAAAATTGCGGAGGGACTAAGAGAATCATCGTATTGGGCAGTAATCCGCACAGCCATTTATCAGGTTGCGCCCCAGAAAGCAGCAAAAGAAGCAACAAAAAATAACGCCATCCTTTGGATTGCCACTGCAGTCGGCAGTGCAGTAGTTGGATTGAGCATCGGTTACATTGGTTTTTCACTATCGCTTGCTGTTTTAGCTTTGATTTCCTTATTCATTGGCATCCCAGCATTGATGCTTTGGAAAAGTAATAAAAAAATCGATGTATCAAAAAATGGGAAGGCTTTCGCTGCGCTTATCCCAAAAGGGAGAACAAAACTTTTCTGGATAGGGTCGTTGGCTTTGATGTTTAACAGTTTATCTGCGTATCCGCTGGTGACGCTGTTGCTTCCAGCGTATATGAATCTAAATTTGGGATATGATTACCTGACCATAGGTTTGCTTTTCTTGTTTTATAATGCCGTGGCAGGGGTAGCTGCCTTCTTTAGTCTTAGAAAGCCATTGAGTTCACGACTGGCGTTAGCATTAACGGTGCTTAGTATTGTTGCGTCTGTTTTTCTAACTCTTTACAGCATAGCTTTCACCATAGCACTTTTGGTGTTGGCGTTCGTGCGTGGATACGGTATAGGCTATTTTGAGTACACGATAATCAAGGTGACAAAGAACAGCAGCAACATATCCGTTGACATAGGCTTAATCCACATGCCCCAGAGAATCGCAGAATTCGCATCGCTCATGTTTGCAGGTTACCTTGCACAAACCATAGGTTATGCACCAGTCTTCGTTGCCCTAGGGAGCTGTTTTGGTCTCTACGCGTTAATTGCACTCTACGTCATTAGAAGAAGCGATGTCGCTCATTGACAGAAAGCCATCAACAACAGCCACAAAATTGTAAGGCGGCAAGATGAAGTATTTTTTCGGTGTTCTTTCTTACATTGCTTACCTTAGAAAAACTGATTTTTTGAGCTACTCCTCTTTAGCCCAGTATGCTATTTCGTTTCTGTAACAATCAAGACACAATTGTCTATCTTCAAGGACGTATTCAGGATTTTTTTTACTACACCCAGCGCACTCGTTAATCCTAACAGCGCTAACGCAAATAGCCCTCTTACGTACTTGCACATGTTTACTGTTTTCTGTTTTTTCCCTAGAAATTCTTTGTGCCAATTTTTTCAACCAATTTCAATTGTCCAAAAATAGAATAAATATTTATCCAAAGTTAAATACATATAAATATACGAAACATTTATCCGCTCGCTGTTTAGCTGGCGAATGACTGTTTGTTAATTATTCTTCGACAAAAGTGTTAGCAATAGACCGCTCAGAGAAGGTTTTTCAGCTAAAAGATGTACATACTTGGCTGTTCTTGTTATGCTCATTTGTTTTCCGATTGTTGTTTGCTCGTATTTGCATGCTTACAGTAAACATTGTTTAGCATGTTTGATACGTCGAATTGATATATTAGAGTACACCTGCAAAGGTGACCTACTTCTTCTTGAACCAAACTGCCTTCTGCCGCAGGCCTTGTGTCATAAACTGGGCCATAAAGGGGGTGAATTAGTTGTTTAGGAAAGGGGTCGCCAGCATGTAAAATCCATGTATACCCTTCCAGTGCCTTGCATATGGGGCATACTTGTGAATCTTCTTGTGTTTTCCAAATGATTCTAAGGCTGATAGACATAAACTGGCTCCCTTGTTTTTAGTTATGTATTTTTTGGCAGGACATTTCTCTCATCGATTAGACGATACCTTGGTCCAGCATAGCGTCTGCCACTTTAACAAAGCCGCCGATGTTTGCACCCTTTACGTAGTTGATGAAGTCGCCTTCTTTGCCGTATCGCACGCAGGTTTGGTGAATCGATTTCATGATTAAACGGAGTCGTTCATCTACTTCCTGTCGAGTCCACGATAGTCGCATGCTGTTCTGAGACATTTCCAGCCCCGATGTCGCTACACCGCCTGCGTTCGCCGCCTTTCCTTGACCATACAATACTTCGTTTTCAAGGAAAACTCTGACGCCCTGAGGTTGGGTCGGCATGTTAGCGCCCTCACATATGCAATAGCAATCGTTCTTTATGAGAGTCTTAGCATCTTCTCCGCTGATTTCATTTTGGGTAGCACAGGGCAATGCGACATCGCATTCGATTTCCCATGGCTTTTTGCCTTCCAAGTAGTCTGCGCTCTTGTATTTACTTATATACTCCTTTATGCGCCCCCGCTTGTTATTCTTTAAATCCATTACAAACGCAAGTTTTGCACCTGAAATACCGTCTGGGTCATAGATGGTTCCATCGCTATCTGATAAAGTAACTACTTTGCCACCGAGTTCAGAAACTTTTTCTGCCGCATATTGGGCAACATTGCCCGAACCAGATATGACAACAACTTTGCCCTCGAAGGTTTCTTTTCTTGTCTTGAGCATTTCTTCAGCAAAGTACGTAACACCATAGCCTGTGGCTTCTGGGCGGATTAAGCTGCCGCCCCAGTTAATGCCTTTGCCAGTTAATACACCCGTGAATTCATTTTGAATTTTCTTGTACATCCCAAATAAAAATCCGATTTCTCGCCCGCCAACTCCGATGTCACCTGCTGGAACATCAGTATCTGCACCTACATGACGTGAAAGTTCGAGCATAAAGTTCTGGCAAAAACGCATCACTTCAGCGTCGCTTTTACCTTTCGGGTCGAAATCTGAACCGCCTTTGGCACCGCCCATAGGCAGGGTTGTCAGTGAATTCTTAAACACCTGTTCGAATGCGAGAAACTTTAGGACACTAAGATTGACACTTGGATGGAAACGCAAGCCGCCTTTGTATGGGCCAATGGCGCTGTTCATCTGAATTCTGTAGCCTTTGTTTACTTTAATTTCGCCTTTGTCGTTAACCCAAGTTACCCTGAACATGATTGTTCGTTCAGGCTCAATTATTCGCTCTAGAATGTTGGCTGATTGGTATTTGGGATTATTTTCAATTATTGGCCAAACAGAAGTTATGACTTCCTCAACTGCTTGGTGGAATTCAGGCTGATGTGGGTTTTTTTCTTTTACATATACCATAAAGTCTTCAGGGGATTTATACATGGTCTAATCACTGCTCGTTTAGGTTTTTCTGACTATACGTATACCATCAAAGCTCAATGGTGCATCTTGGGCATCGTTGGAAAAGTTAATTTCATACGCATCCTTAGAACCGCACGCAGGGCAAGACCTGATTCTGTATTTACAGTTTTGGCAGACTTCAGATTCCATGCCCAGCTGAAAATACATGTCTTCTTGACCATCTATGTTTCCAGCAAATAATCCAACTATTTCAACCCAAGTCTTACCACAGTGGGCGCAAGCAAATCTCTTCTTGAGACCGACCTCAAAGTTATGCTCGACTTGATCAAACACTTTTTCTAGTCGCATGTGTAGCAAACCCATTAGCCTAAGATAATTGAATTGGTATATAAGATTTTGTAGAATAAATAAAGAAATAAAATCCAAACTTTCAGATACTATTGCTGAAAATAGCGCTGATTTCGACGCGCATCTCCAACCTTATCAATCACAAATTTTGTAAACAGAATTATATATGAATCAACTACTAACTAGCTGGTGAAGAGCTAAACATGGGTGCAAAACTCGACGAGGTAGACATTGCTATTATCAGGGCCCTGCAAAAAGATGCCCGAGCTAGCTTTGCTGCAATCGCCAAAAGCTGCAATGTCTCTGTTGACACAATAAGTAAAAGATTCAAAAAAATTGAGAATTCAGGCGTTGCAAGAGGAACAACTGTTCTACTGAACCCTAAAAGTTTTGGTTGTGACTGCATGGCAAGTTTTGGAATAAGAGCCGACTTTTCTCACATAGAAGAAATACTTCGGTTTCTTAAAAAAATGCCTGATATTATTTTCTCTACTCAAACAATGGGGAGGCATAGCATATTTGCATTAGCCATTGTTAAAAATGTTACAAAACTCAATCAAGTTAAAGAGGCAATTAAAGGGCATCCCATGGTTAGGGAGGTAACTACGAGCATATGGGTTAGCGAGATACTGTTATGCCCTGAGAACTTCGAGTTGCAAGCAACTACAGGAGACCGCCTAATTGGACAACGTTGACCTCTTCATAATTGAGGCATTGACCAAAGATGCTCGTACCTCCTTCCGCCAAATTGCAATGAAATTGAACGTTTCACCCGATACTATCATTGACCGCTACAACGCTCTTCAAGAAAAAGGGGTTATTCGTGGGTCAACAATTGTGCTCAACCCTAAAGAAATAGGTTACAATGCAATGGCAGTTTTTATGATTGACATTTCACCAGCAGAGGACAGCAAAAACCGCTTTGATTCTTCAGCGATTTTAGAGACTATAATAAAAATGAAAAACATAATCGTGGCTTCCAAAACTGTTGGAGACCATGATTTGATGGCTATTGGAGTAGTGAAGGATTTTCGGCATTTGTTTGATGTAAGAAACGAAATTGCCGCCATTCCAGGCGTCAAAGATATGGAAGTATCTTTTTGGAGCGAAATAACTGAACTTTCCCCTAAGTACTTTGTCATTTAACCCTCTTATGCATGAGTTAATGGTTCGATGCTTGCATGTAACCCTTCCATACAGAGATTGAATAATCGTTAGACGTTTTCTTTGTGCGTATGCAATAGTAGGGCGGCGGCTACTGCCTTAACTTAAAGCGATTTTTCAGATAAGTGTTGTAGCAGGTAGCCAAAGAAAAAGGAGAGATTAAATTTTATCAAAATAAGGTGGGGTCACTTGCTTTTTGTAAGACTTGTTGAGCTAATTCTAGACGAATTTGTATAGCTGTATGCTGCTGAAGAAGAGTATTATCTTTTAGCATTTCTTTATGGTTTTTCACATGGTTTTCAATAGCCTCGTTCATCTTTCTCAATGTTGGAATCATGAGAATTTCTTCGCCACAATCTGGACACTTAATGAATCCCTTTCGCGGGCAATCGTTTGCTCCTGTGACTACTTTTAGGTACATTTCTTGGAGATTTTCGTTGCTGTTTAGTTCTTTGATTTGAATTTCAGCCATTTCATCCAATCCCCTGTCGTGATACTCCTATAACAAATCTGAATTAACAATACATATTATAAAATAATTCATAATATCAACGTATATACGTGCCAATGATGACTACGCGTATTTCAGAGCATAAATCGGTTGCAAGTGGTAAAGAAACCTTAAATTATGCACCATTCAATGTCCTTGTTTTGCATCGTTTATGGTGAATATTTTTTTATGCGTTTTGAGCTAAACTTATCCACCTTCTGCTAGATTTTTGAGTGGAACCTAAAAAATTTGAACATGCAAACGGCAAAGAGGTTTGCCTCTTGCCATAAGATAGAAAAAGAGCTTCTGCTGACTTATAATTATGACAAAGACGCACAAAGCCCCAAAGCAGTGCCTGTGGCTTGACCAATTAAGCACCAAAGAAGCCGCGCCAGCTACAAAAGATGGAGCAGTTGTGATTTTCCCAATTGGAAGCGTCGAAGAGCACGGCGACCATTTACCCTTGTGCACAGACAGCATACAATCCGAATACATCGCGCTTGAAGTTGCCAAGAAAACAGGTTGCTTAGTTGCGCCCCCGTTGAGGTATGGCATCTGTAATGCAGGGCGCAATTTCGCTGGAACAATAACGATAGAATTCGATACGCTGTACAAGTTAGTGCACGACGTTTTGTCAGAGCTGGTTCGCAATGGCTTTACCAGAATTATCGTTTTGAGTGGGCATGCGGGGCAGTCGCACATGGTTGCGCTGAGACTAGCGGCACAGAACATAGTTGTAAAAAATGATGAAGCAAAAGTAGAGCCGAAAGTGCGAATTATGGTTCTCTCTGACTTTGATTTTGCAGAAGAATTAACGCCCAAGTATGCTTCGCCGAAGGACGGACATGCAGGCACCATTGAAACCTCTCGGGTGATGGTCATTGCGCCTGAACTAATCAAAGCAAAGGGCACGGCTAGTTTTCCCAAGATGCCGCGCTTCGAAGTTGTGGCGCATCCTGAACTGTTTTTTCCAAGCGGAGTCAACGGTGACCCAACCGCAGCATCGGTGAAGAAGGGGCAAGAAATCAACCAGTACATCATTGAACAGTTGGAGAAATTGGTTAAAGAGTTAAAACAGCCATCTGATTATCCTTGAGAAACGTTCATGTGTCAAGATAGCTTTAAATCGTTAGCAGAACAATCGAATTACATTTAGGGGAAATATTTCATGCCTTATTGTGAAAACTGTGGATCACAAGTAAATCCGAACGCAAAATTTTGCGGCAATTGTGGTGCAGCCCAAAATCAACAAACCGCAAGCCAGTCTCCAGTTAATGCTCAACCAAAACCTCAGCAGCCTTCCTACTACTCGCCGCCTTCCACCAGCGCCTTTGCTCCGCCTCCTCCACCGCCTCCGATGATGCAAGCTCCACCTGCCCAAGAGCACCCGAAAATCCCACCAGCGGCAGCAGCACCTGCTCTCCAGACCAGTTCCGAAAGCACCATTGGTGTGATTCTTTTGCGGAAGCCTAAATCTCTTGGAAGATATGACACTTACACTGGCGTATTGACCAATCAACGAGTGATTTTTGCTCAAATGACCAGTGAAATGCTCACGCAAGCGGCGCAACAAGCAAAAGAGCAAGCTAAAGCAGAAGGCAAGGGCTTTTGGGGGCAATGGTCTGAACAGCTTAAGGGTACGTTTGGCTACACGAAAAAGTACTTAACTATACCGCCTCAAGCGATTTTGGCTGAAACACCCGGCAACTTTGCATTAAACAACAACGCCATAAACGAAGTTAAAGTGCACTTGAAGGGGGCAAACCAGCAAAACCAGAGACGAGAACTCGAAGTTGAATTCTGCTCAAACTCAGGAAAGCATGTGTTTCGCATGGACGAGAACAGCGACTTTACAGGATTGCTAAAGCAGGTGTACGGTGATAGGGTTAAGATGCCCTTTGGGTACTTCTCAAAATCTATTAACATCAAATTGTGAAATACCCCTTTTTTGTTTTTATCTTGCAATTTGCGCCTCAAGAAGCCTTTGACTGTATGCGCTTATGATGTGCGGCGAAACAAAGCTTATATTTTGAACGGTAGAAATAGAGCGCTTGGAGATTGGAGTATGAAGGGAGCAATAGTATTCTTAGCTGTCTTTGCTTTGCTAGTGGTGCTGACTTTAGGAAACACTTCGATTCCACCTGGACAGGCTATATACAATGCGTTTTTGCCTGGCACTGAAGCGGCTTCAGGTTATCTCATTGCTGGTAGTTCTGTCGATGCTGTCACAGCGATAATTGCGGTATTCAACGGCGTAATCTATGGTTTCGTTGCGTGGCTAATATTCACCTTGTTGATGATGGGCAGAGGAAAAGACAAGAGACCGCAGAACATTCAGCAAATCGTCAACGTCAATGTCGGCGAGAAGAAAGAGGAATCGCCTCCACCGCCACCCCAGTAACCTAAGAGCTTTGAGAGCTTACGAGCCCTGATTTTTTTCTTTTCACTCGCTAGCTGTTGCTATTGACGAATAGAAACAGTTATAGCTTTTGAAAAGAATAGTTGAACAGTGATTTGTTATGCAGTTTTTTACAGTTACAGATGAATCTAACATTAAACATAAGGTTCTTGTTATCCCGTTAAGCCAAACAGAAATGAACCGCTTGGTAGGGCAGTGCGAAAAATGTTTACCCTCAATCTCCATCTCTTCTTTGGTTCAAGCTGGTCATCCATACGTGATTGTTGACTTCGGTGCAGATGCGTGGAAAACAGCCATACCGCTTGATGAGGAATCCGAGGATGGGCACAAGATTGGTGATGAACTGGCGGTTGGAGATGTTTTGAATGTGATTTTAACGTCTGATGCAAAAGCCATGAGGGTTTCAAGAGATAAAGTGTACATGAATGTGCCCTTGGAGAGCATTTTAGCCTTTAGCTTTCTCTACACTGCGGATATAGCTGAGAACTATGCGCTGTTCAAAATGTACAAGCAGCCCAAAGCCGAATAAGCCAACGCAGTGTTAACGCAGGTACCGCAAAAACCAATCTTTCGAGAGCGCGGCAACCTCTTCTAACTTACCCCTTTCCTCAAAAAGATGAGTCGCGCCAGAGATGAGGACGAGTTTGTTTTCGTTTTTCATCTGTGCCATGGCTTGACGGTTAAGCTCAATCACGACTGTATCTAAACTGCCTACCAGCAAAAGCGTCGGTGCCACCACTTGCGAGAGGTAGCCTTCTGCTAAGTCAGGTCGACCTCCACGCGAAACCACAGCTGAGATGTCGTTTGGAAGTTTCGCCGCCGCAATCAGTGCCGCAGCTGCCCCTGTGCTTGCGCCGAAGTAGCCGAGTTTGTAGTTTTCTGTGGTTTGGTTGTTTCTGAGCCATTTGGTTGCTCCTATGAGGCGTTCTGCCAGCAGGGGAATGTTGAATCGGTATTCTGCTGTGACTATGTCTTCCTCTTCCTCCTCTGGGGTAAGCAAGTCAAACAGCAAGGTTCCGATGCTTGCTTTGTTGAATTCTTTTGCGACGTATTGGTTTCTTGGGCTGAATCGGCTGCTTCCGCTTCCGTGCGCAAACAGCACTATGCCCTTGGCGTCTGAGGAAACTGTTAGGTTTCCTTCGACTTTCACGTTGCCTACTGGGATTCTGACAGCAGTCTCTTGCATCATACTGCGGTTACTCCTGACTTTTGGGCGAGGTTTTGCCTGTTTTGTTTTAGCAGTTGAATTACTTCTTCGTCGCTGGTTTGGCTAAAATCGTCGTAGAATTGCCCTATGGCTTGGAAGTATTCAGGCGTATAGGGACAAATCACGCGGTCTGCTTGGTTTTTTAGTTCTTTGATGGTTGAGGGTGGACCCACTGGAATCGCTACTGTTATGCTTGCGGCACCCTTGTTTCGGACTGAGGCTAGTGCTGCTTTCATGGTTGAGCCTGTAGCTATACCATCATCCACAAGAATGACCCTCAGTCCCGTCAGGTTGGGGTAGGGCGCGTCTTGCCTGTAGAGTTTGAGCCTGCGCTGGATTTCCTTTTTTTGCCGTTCACTTTCTTGTTTGATGTACTCTTGGCTCACATTCATGTAAGCGATTAAATTGTCGTCTAAGAACGTGGTGCCGTCTTCCGTGATTGCGCCGATGGCTAATTCAGGATTGTATGGTGCACCGAGCTTGTGCGGAATAATCACATCCAAAGGCAAGCTCAGAGCATTGGCTATCTCGTAGCCAACGACCACTCCGCCTCGGGGAATCGCCAGCACTATGCCGTTTTTTCCAGCAAAATCCCTAAGTTCCAAGGCTAAGCGCTTTCCAGCGTCAACGCGGTCAGAAAAGTAAGCCATCTGCCTCATTACCTCGCAATCTACCATTTTATTAATGCGTTGGAACTGATATAAGAAGTGGTTGCATCAGCGTGTACTCACAAAACTTTATGATGAGCCTCTGGAGAAGCCGAGGTGCAACGCTGTAAAGGCTTTGGGTGATTAGGCGGTTAGAGCGATACTCCCTTTGCATTTTGAAAGAGCAGAGCAATGATACTCCAGACGGGTTAGACCAAGCCCAGTGTAGCATACAAAAACAGCCCATACACAACCAGCAGTACTATGCCTTCTTTTTTACTTAACCTCTTTTTAGACAAGAAATAGAGCAAAAGCAGGTTAGTGACAAGTGAAAAAGCTGCCAAGTAAAGCAACACTCTTGTGTCTATCTGTATTGGCGAACCTGCAAGCGCAGAAACAAAGAAGGCAACCCCTAAAACAACAGTGGTGTTAACGAAACTGCTGCCGGCGATGTCACCAAGAGCAAGGTCGGAATGCCCTCTTAAAAATAACTTCATATCTAGAACAAGTTCAGGCAAACTAGTGCCAAACGCAACCACCGTGGCACCAATCACTGCTTGCGCAACTCCAACTGACTGTGCTATAAAAACTGCTGACTCCACGAGAAAATATGCACTGCCCGCCACACCAAGAATACCCACCATTGTAAAAAGCAGGTACCGTTTCAATCTGTGCTTCTCTTCAACTGAGACGGTTTCGCAGTTTTCAGGGGGTACTCTAACTCTTGAGAGGCGATAGGTATAGACAACAAAAAGCAGTATCAACGCCAAACCCAAAAGCCAAGATGCTGACGAAACAAAAAGCAGCAGTACTGGCACTGCACAAGAAACTAGAAGCCCAAAACGTATGCTGCTTAATTCAGGCTTCGCAAAACAAGGCACCACATTACACCCAGCAGATGCTCCTGCACCGTCGAACGCAACCGTTTTTCGGCGCTTCATCAAAAACAGGACAAAAGGTGCTAAACCTAAAATGACGCAGACTATTGCTATGTTTGCGCCTAAAACGTTCCCGACAGAAATTGCCGCGCCCCCGCTCAATGCTGCTATAAGGGCGACGGTTAATTCGGGCAGGTTAGTTAAAAAGCCAACGAGGCTAAAGCCGATTATGGTTTTTCCAAGGCGTGTTATGTCGGCTACTTTGCAAGCGTTTTTTATCGTAAGGTTGCTTGCCCAATTGAGAATAACAAAGGATACGCCCATAACTAATACGCTTAAAGCAATTTGGGTAAGCAACACCAACATCCTCTGAGGGTCTTTTGGAAGCTCTATTCTTTCAACACACATAAAGTATACGCTGGCTAAGAGCTGCACTTTGCAACAAATAATGGCGCTCTCTGCCACAAAGTGCACCGCTTATACAACGTCCACAAGAAACCAAAAACCAACGCTCACACACAAACCCCTGCTTGTTGTTGCAAGGGGGAGAAGGAGTTGCACACAACAACTAAAGAAAAAACTAATATGCAACATAGCCGCATTACTCTTTTCAGTTCTTGGGGAGCTGGGAAACGACCCGGCTGAGAGGACAGTACCTTCTGTCGACCCGATGAACCTGAACCAGGTAATACTGGCGGAGGGAAAAAACAGTTTGAACACCACTAGTCAACTTAAAATAGAGTCTAAAACCCGAATACTAGCCGAAGCAACAATATTTATCGCACTGTCAATCGTGCTTAAAGACGTTCTGCCACCAATATTTGAGATGCCGCAAGGAGGCGCAATCACTATCGCAGGTCTGGTGCCGCTACTGTGGTTTGCGCTCCGCAGAGGACCAAAATACGGAATGCTCGCAGGCTTCACATACGGCTTAATACACGCAATCCTTCCAGGCGCATACATCATAAACCCACTACAAGGCTTTCTTGACTACCCACTGGCTTTTACTGCGTTAGGCTTAGCTGGCTTCATAAAAAAGATACCCATAGCAGGAATCGCTCTCGGCATAGTCGGCAGGTTCCTCTGCTCGTTCACTGCAGGCATAATCTTCTTCACAACACTCGACCTTGACGGCGTCGCAGGCTCAGCAATCTACAACGGCTTCTACTTAATCCCAGAATTCATCATAACAACGGTTGTCATCTACATACTGCTGAAGCGAAAAATACTCTACATATACATGTAAAAAGCTTCGCTAGCACCATTTTTCTTTTTTTATTTCTTTATTTCCGAGAGCACAAACTTGACGATTTCATCCGCGATATTAACGTCGGTAACTACCTGCAAGCCTTTCCAGCCTGGCTGACTGTTCACGTCAACAATTCGTGGCCCCTCTGGCCCTTCCAAGATGTCGACACCTGCAACTTTGCAACCCACCGCCTTGGCGGCTTTTATGGCTATGTCTTCGAAGTCTTTGCTGATTTTTGTTGGCGCGGGTTTGGCTCCTTGGCTGTAGTTGGTTTTCCAGCCCTGAGCAACGCGGCGCATCGAGGCGACGACACGGTTGTCTATGACGAAGGCGCGTATATCGCTGTAGCCGTGCTGCACGAATTCTTGCATGTAAATAACCCCGTGGTGGAACGTTATGGCTTTGAAAATCGTGTCTGCTACGTCTATGTCGTTGACGCGTGTGGCGCCTTGTCCGCGTGAGCCAAAGATGGGTTTTACGACTATGTCGCCGCCGAGTTCGTTGAAGGCTTTTATGGCTTCGTTAACGCTTTCAGTGGCTAATGTACGTGGTATGGGGACACCTGCGTCTTCGAGGATGGCTAGTATGTCGTATTTGTCGACGCAGTGCTCGATGGCTTCAGGCGGGTTCACCATGTAGAAGCCTTGGCGCTGGAGCTTGTAGAGCATGTCCATGCGGAAAACCAGTTCTTCTAGGCTGCCGCGTCCAATCGGGCGAATGATAAGCGCGTCTAGGTCTTCTAGGATGCTTGTGCCGTTGATTTTGAAGTAGGGTTTGTATGCTAGGCGTGCCACGAGCCGCGGGAAAGTGAAGCATTCGTATTGGATGCCGCGTTTGGTTAGTGCTTCACGGACTTGCGTGCTGCTCCATGCTTCCGGGTTGCGCGTCATGATTCCAAATTTCATTGGTGCGTTCTTCCTTGCCGAGTCTTTGAGAAAGTGCTGAGTGATTTGTGTTCTTAAAGCTTATGGGGAAAATGAAGAGGATTAGCGCCAATAAATCCGTGATAGCAATCAGGGTTTATTCTTGGTTTCTGCCGAGGTATGCTTGCACACTTTTGTTTCTACCTATCAATTCGCCGATGAAAGCTCCAATGGTTAAGCAGATTGCTAAGCTGGTAACTGCAAAGAACTGCTCACCCAGAGAATTCACTATTTGCGCCATAATTCCAGCGGAGTTTAGGTTAAGCACGATTGCTGCCCAGATGCTAAAGCCGATGATGGATGCGCCGACAATGAGGAGAGCAGCGCGCTTGCCAAGTGACAGCTTTGAGGGGGTGACTCGGATGAAGCCTACAAAACCAATCAGCACCACAACCGTAAGCACTAAAAAAGCTGTTTGCGCCAAACTGATACCCATCACCACTCCGAAAACCGCAGACACAACAGCCAACACAGTCGTCAGAGTTATCCAATAGGATTTCTTAGATGCAAAACTCGGCGTCTCTGGCTCCGCTTTGCCTTTGGGCTTGGCTTTCTGCTTAGGACGAGACTTAACAGACTTAGGCATAACGATTAATTTCAGGTTCAGCCCTAATTAACATTTCACAGCTACTTTACTCTTTCAAGCCGTAGTGTGTTGAGCAAAAGAAGCATTGTGACGCCGTCGTCGCCTGCCGCCACCGTGAACCACAACGGCGTCAAGCCAAGCAAGCCTAAAGCGCCCAAAACGAACTTGACGATTAGTGAGCCCGCAATGTTTTGTTTAGCAATAACCATGGTTTTCTTGCTCAAGTTGATTAAGTAGGGGATTTGCGCAAGCTCATCTTTCACCAGCACCACGTCTGCCGATTCAAGGGCTACATCGACTCCGCGTGCGCCCATGGCAATTCCGACATCGGAAGAGGCAAGCGCGGGAGCATCATTAACGCCGTCGCCGACCATGGCTACTAAGCCTTCTTTGCCCTTCATTTCCTCGACAATGCGCAGTTTGTCTTCAGGGAACAGTTCCGCATGCACGTCATCAATGCCCAGCGACTGCGCAGTATCTTTAGCAATGTCTGCCTTGTCGCCCGTCAACATGGCTGTTCTGATGTCTGCCCGTTTGAGGGCACCTACTGCTTTGAGAGCGTCTTCCCTAACCTCGTCAACCACACAGACCGCGGCTAAACCTGTCTTGCCAACCGAAACACAAACCGCAGTGTGAATGTCGCCCTCGGTGATTTCGAAGGCTTCGGTGCAGTCGCAGCCCAACTCACGCATGAACTCGACGTTGCCGATGGCTACGTGTTTATCGTTCACTATGCCAACAATGCCTTTGCCTGGCACCTCTACAACGTCAATAACTTTGACTTTGCTTAAATCGATGCCTCGCTCTACAGCTTTACGCACGATAGCCTGAGCAATGGGATGGTTAGAAAACTGGTCAAGCGCCGCGGCGTAAGTCAGCGCTTCATCTTCAGCCTCCGAGACGTGGACTCGCCGCACTTCATGAACCGCTTGCCGCCCAAGCGTTAACGTACCTGTCTTATCAAAGACTACGGATTTTACTTTGGCTAGTTTTTCGATAAAGATTCCGCCTTTTATTATGACGCCTCGTTTTGCAGCGATTGTTATAGCGATGAAGACGGTTGCGGGAACAGAAATAATGAATGCACTGGGACATGAGACTACCAGCAAGATGAGGGAGCGGTAGAACCAAGTTTCAAATGTTCCGCCTAAAAGAAACGGCGGCACCACAGCGGTGAAAACTGCAAGTGTAATGACGATGGGTACGTAAATTTTTGCGAACCTGTCAACTAAGCGTTCTATGGAGGCTTTACGTTTCTGTGACTCAACAACAAGCTCAACGATGCGTGACACTAAGGTTTCTGTTGCCTTCTTAGTCACCGCAATCTTGAGCACGCCGTTCATGTTCATTGTGCCAGCGAATACGCAGTCGTTAACTTTTTTCGGCACAGGCACCGATTCACCCGTGACCAGTGCTTGGTCAACATGTGAGAAGCCTTCAATTATGTTGCCGTCTAGGGGGATTCTTTCGCCTGGCTTGACGAGGATAACTGCTCCTGATTCCACTTCTTTCACGTTTACGGTTTTTTCGGTGCCGTTTAGCACGCGTGCTGTTTCGGGGATGACTTTGGATATTTTTTCCACGGTTCTTCTTGCCCTGTCTTGGATGTAACCTTCAAAATACTCTGCCAGCGTGTAGAGAAACAGGACTGTCGCTGCTTCGAAGCGGTAATCCAAAAACAGTGCGCCCAGACCCGCGACAGCCATCAAAAACTCAACGCTGAAGCGTCTTTCAATAAACAGTTCTTTTAAACCGATGACTCCGATGTAGACGGCTGAAGCAAGAATTGCTGTATAGTAGAGAACCATTGATACGCTTGCTTCCACGTTGATGACGGGTACTGTGAAGCCAAGAGGGATGCCTTGCACAAACAGGTCCAGCAAACCGCTGATGACGATGGTGAGGATTAGCCAAATGCCCAGCCCAATCAGCACTTTCTTATGTTGCTCTTCTTCGGTTGATTCTTTTTTCGGTTTCTCTTCACATGCAGCCATTCAGCCTCAAGACCGTGGTATCGTAGAAAACTCGCTTGATAATACTCTTACTGAGAGTAGAATGGTAAGACGCATTAAAAGTCTTCTAAAAAAGAAGAGAAAATTAGGGTAAGAATTGCTTGTAGACGGGGTGCCCTTTGAAACGCAGAATAGTCTCAGATTTCTCGATGGTTCCGCTCGGTAGCCGCATACAAATTGACTGCACAATTGCGCCATCACGAATTAAGCGTACGCCGTCTAATAGTTCGCCTTTTGTTACACCTGAAGCGGCAAACACTAGTTCTTGCCCTTTCGCCAGCTCATCTTGGTTGTAGGTTTTGTTTACATCCACGCCTGCTTTAGTTAAGCGTTCCATGCGTTGGGGGTCTTTTTTGTCATCCCAAACTTTCACAAGCATGGTTCCGCCCATACACTTGACTGCTGTTGCAGCTATAGTTGCTTCTGGACCTGCGCCTGCACCTATGAGCAAGTCAACACCTGACTGCGGGAAGCATGAAACCACTGCGGCAGCGATATCTCCGTCGGGGATTTGTATTATTCTTACGCCTAGTTTTCGTAATGTTTTTAGAATTTCGTTGTGTCTTTCACGGTCCAACATGATAACGGTGAAGTTTTGTAGTGGCATGGATTTTTCGCGTGCTACTGTTCGCACGATTTCTTCGATGCTCATGTCCATTGATAGTTTGCCGATGGAGTGGTGGTCTGTTGCGATTTTAAAGTAGTAGCCGTCATCTGGTAGGACTTGGAAGCATCCTGCTGGTGCACAGGCAAGTGCTGATATGGCGTCTTTTCTGCCTTTGCTGGCTGCTGTGGTGCCGTCCACTGGGTCTACGATGAATTCTACTTTAGGACCTTTTTGTGTTCCGACTCTTTCTCTGAAGTTGAATGCTGGTGCGTGGTCTTTTGGTCCTTCACAGCAGATTACTTCTCCTTCGATATCTGTTTGTGCAAGAACGGCTCTTGAGAATTCAACGGCGTTTTTATCAACTAAGTCGCAATCTCCTTGTCCGACGTGAAAGGCTGCGCCTACTGCTGCGGCGATGGTTATTCTTGTTAATGATGGGGCTAATGCTCTTAGAGAAACCAAATTGTTTTCCTCATTAGCTCTGATGTGCTGTATTGAGTTAGGCAACTGATTATTAAGTTTGCGCGAAAAAAACCAGAACTTTTCATTGGAAGACCGATGCTTCTCGGGAGTTAGCAAAGGGATAAAACCAACCTTTGACCATAGATTTTTTAATGAACCAAAAGTCTGCAGTAACTTTCATCTTGGCACTTTTGTTTTTAGCGTTAGCTACAGTGCAGTGCGTCGGTTTTGCATCTGCCAACCCCACTGGTTCAAGCCTCATGCTTTCCATGCCAGCGGAGCACATTAATTACACTATCACACGCATCAACGGGACTCTGTGGGCAAAAATCGACGGCAACTACCCCATCAGCATCCAAACCGAGCCAGACTGCGAAATCGGCGGCGACTTGCCCATGGTTTACCCCATGCCACCACAAACCACAAATATTCACGTGTGGCTGGGCGACAGCGAACTCACTTGGAGCAATTACACGCAAGCGTATCCTGAAGCTTTGCATCACACTGCCCTTGGAGACTGGTGGATGATTTACACTGTTCTGCCAGACGTTTCAGACTCTTTTGTGCTCAAAATTCATTATGAGCATCCGCTCCAGAGAGTCAACAACAGCTACGTGTTTCTCTATGACCTAAACATCAGTCCATACCTTTCGCCAGAAAACAGCGTCTCCACCGCTTATTTTACTGTGCGTATGGAAGCAAACACCACTGACGTGCGGGCTTACACTACAGGCATGTCTGATGCGCCAAGCGACTGGAATCCTGCAGACTACGCTGTTACAAAACAGGATGGCTGGGATGTTGTTGCGATAGAGTTACGTTCGGAATACAATAATTTGCTGGGAGATTTAGTAGTGGTGTTTTCTGACGCTGATGAAATACCTGAATTCCCCCTGTGGGCTCTGGCGATTTTGGCTGTGACTTTGTTGCTGCTTGCGGTTGTGCTTTATGTTAACAGGCGAGCGGTTGGCGCTTCTTTTAGTTTGAGAAAAACATCTATCTAAAACAATCCCAAGGTTTGAGGCGCCTTAGGGATTGCGGGTTTATCGTGGTTCTTTGTGGTAAAAAGCGAGTCCGATTGGGGGTTTTCTGTAGCGTGGAACTTCGAACTCGAAGAGCGGAGTTTTTTTCAGTTTTTTTCTCTCCAACAAATGGCATGGTTAGTGTTGCTTTATAACTTTTTTGCTCTGCCTGTAGTGTTCTGCAAGGGAAACTTGGCACTAAACAGTGTTTAAGCACGATTTTTTCAGAAGAAGCAAGGGATGTACTCGCGCACTCTAAACGGCACGCCTAAATCGTCGGCGACTTTTTGCACGCGGGCTATGTCAACTTCGGGCAAGCGCACTGCCGTCACCTCAACGTCAAGCATTGCTTTGGCTTTTTTGATGAAATCAAGAACTGCCTCGTACGCGTTGGGGATTGCGGGTTTGCAGATTTCCTCATACGTTGCCCTGTCAGGCGCGTTGAGGCTCACGTTAACCTTGTCCACTCCTGCCGCCTTGAGTTCAGCCGCCACAGCTCTGCCCTTGTTGAGCACGTAGCCGTGCCCGTTAGTGTCGAGGCGAATCTGTAGCGGTCTGCCATAGTGCGCTCGCACCCACCGCGCCACCTCCAAGAGCACATCCAGCCGCTGTGTAGGTTCGCCGAAACCGCAGAAGACCAGCCCATCCCAGCTTCGCATGTGCAAGACTTTTTCCAGTTCAGTTGTGATTTGCTCTACTGTAGGTTCGGCTGTGAGTTTGAGGTTGAAGCCTCCGACGCCTTGGCGGTAGCGCCGCAGGCAAAAGTAGCAACTGTTGCTGCACTGGTTGGTGACGTTTAGGTAGAGCGTGTTGTCTAACCAGTAAACTGTTGCTGGGGCTTTGTTGTCTTGTTGTGGCATATGTTTTTCTGAAATGTACCTAAGGCTGAGATTCTTTATTTAGTGTTTGCGGAGTAGCCGCTTTTTGCAGAGTAAAAGTGGCAGGGTTGGTGTGAATAGAAAAAGTGGGTTTGATTATTGTTTTGTGTAGTCTTTGATGGGCGAGATTGGAATCGTTAGCGTTTCTAGGACGCCTTCGACGAGGCGGATTTTGTCGCCAACAAAATGCAGTGCGGCAGCGTTAGAGTCGGCTTCGAAGAGGATGGCGAAGTCCCATCTGCCAAACACTTGATACGCCTCTTGGAGGCGTACGCCTTCGATTGGTTGGGCTTCGAATTCCATGAGGGGCTCGTAGAGTTTTGCTGCCATGTTGGGGCTGATTTTGATCATGGCGAGGTATTTTTGTTTAGAATGAGCCAACTTTGTTTTTCACCAAGAAGTGTATTGTGGGGTGGGGTATAAAACGATTTTCTGTTTTTTTGGTGTGGTGCGTGTTGGTTTTGTGTGGGGGTTGGGGTAAGGTTTAAGTGTGTTGTAAACATTTCTGTTTACGGTGAACTTCGTGGCTCAAGTGCAACTTAGACTCCCAGAAAAAACTCTCGAGCAAATTGATGCGTGGGTAGCTGAAGGCAAATTCAAAAGCCGAAGCGATGCCATAAAAACCATAATCAGCCTTTATGAGGAACGGGAAAAAACCCGCAATTTCTACGAGATGCTGCAAAAAGAGAGCCAGCAAGCCAAAGAGCACCCTGAAGAGCTCATCCCCTTAGAGGACCTCTGACTTGTATAGGGTGCTTCTGCGACCTAAAGCGGCGAAGGCATTCCAAAAAATAGATAATAAAAACCAAGAACGCATAAAACAAGCACTCCGAGAGCTCGCCGTTGATCCCTATAAAGCTGGAGAACAATTACACCCAGCCCACTTTTGGAAAACAAGAGCAGGCGATTACCGAGCCATCTACGAGATAAACAAAGACAAAAAAGAGGTAATCGTGCTATTTGTGGGACACCGAAAAAACGTGTACGGCAACTTCACAAAAATACTCTAACAAACACAAACCTTCCGCGCACGCCGTACCCCAGCCCCAAGCCCTGCCACACACTAAACCCTTCCACAAAAAACCCCAAACCGTCATCTTACATTACAACTAAAACTAATTAAAGAAAAAGCAAGTGAGACACTAGAGCATGGTTCGTTGAACACTAATAGTTTTTTGTCTTTCGATAGTACTTTTTCCATTTTTCGGTATACCGCTTAAGAATGATGTCAAAACTCCCGTATTTTGGCAATTGCATTTTAACCCATGGTAAAATACGGAGTTTATCGTAGTCCTGAGGCGGTAATCTTGCTGAATGCATCAGTTTTTCTGCCACCATGCTTTCATAGCTTTTCTCTTCCTCACGCATTTCTCTCCAAATTTCTTTGCCCAATTTATCTTCTGGTTCTTTGATTGCCCAAGTCATCGCTTCATAAAAAATGTGCTCAGGAGTATAATACTGGTTCATCGTTGCAGGATGGCGTGTGAGTATAACCGCAAAGTCCTCCAAATTAGTCTCAAGAGCCTGTACAGCCATGACAACTTGCGTTAGAATTGCCATTCGATAAGTATGTTCAAGTTCTGATTCTTCCTTGCTGTAGGAGAAACCATTATTTTCTTCCAACTCTTTTTTGTGTTTCTCCTGAATATTTCTTTCAATTTTAACATATTTATCTTTCAATTGCCCAATATCATATTTATCGATATCTAAATGAGCAACAGTTTTGAGATATTTTTTATTTTCTTCAACATTCTCAGTGAGGATATCAAAAAAGATATCGTCACCTAATTCGTTGTCGATGTTGTTGCTTTGTCGTTTGTTTGCCAACCATAATTGATTAATTGTTTTTTTACTCTCTGCATCTAACGACCGAGTATACTCTTTAATTATATCTTTAACGTCTTTTCGGTGCATATCCCTTAAAGCGAGACCTACTATCGTTTCTTGAAGTACGTCTACAGGCAGTGAAAGGTGTTCGAGCCCACATCTTCTTTTAATTATCGTATTTCTTAGGTAAAATAATGCTGAAAATAATTCAGCTAGTCTTACTGTGAGGATATTCATTGAGATTTTTTCATCAGAATTTCGTACTAAAGTTTCATCGAAGTTAAGATAAGTAAGCGCACTTATATGTGAAAAAAACTCGCCGACTTCTCCCTCATAAATATTCTTGTTAAATTTTTGTCTTAAGTCATTAAGGTAATCGAAAACATGATACTCATTAGGCTTTGTCACCAAAGCATAACCTTCGGAGGTTTTTTCTAAAATGCCTTCACCGACTAGCTTTCTTAACCATCGGGATAGCGATCGATCATTTGTCTTAGTGATAATTTCTTTGCTGACTAAATATTTTTTAATTTGAGAATACGCGAGCACTTCACCCTCTTTCTGCCATGCAGAGACTATGGCATCTACTTTAGTAGTTTGCATAGTTGCTATTTAATAGCACAGTTTTATTTAATTCTGCCTTTTTGATAACATAGTGACAGAGAGGTGAAAAAATGCTACAAGCAATAATAAAAATATTCGCCAAAAATCCACCAAGCATAGCAATTGCCCTCGCAGGGACTTTAGCATTGCTTGGTCGATATAGCGAAGCCACTAGCTTTCTCTTTGGTGGAATACTGTTGCAGGTACTTTGGCTCTTCCTAAGACGCCACTAACTTTAGAAATGACATGTGCATTCCTCGCTCGTTTACCAATTGGTAAATTTTGCAATTGGTGAATTTCGTGAGTATTTATATATACGATATGCACTCCCTTCCCTCGGAGGAAGAAAGGCTTTGAAGGAAGCAATCAGTCAAGTTAAAAGTTTAGTTGCAGGCGACCTCGTCTGCATAGAATGGTCAGACGCCAGCATAGGCAAAAGCCTAAGCAACGGCATAGGTGGCATAGACGTGCCTGTCAAGAGTTGGGGCGTGTTCATCGGCGTCTTGGGCAAAAGAAGGGAGCATGTGATTTTAGCTCAAAACGTGTTTTGTTTTAGTGATGGGCTTTATGACATAGACTACACTGCCATCCCTCTGCCGTGGGCGACAGGCGCAACCGTTGTCGAAAAAGCGCATGTCAATGCAGAGGAAGCCAAAGTTTTGTTGCACAGTTTCACTATCAACGAGAAGGCAAAGAGCGAGAAAACTACGTACAACCGTTCAAGATGTAGCCAGCGGAGGCTTAGAAACCATTGACCGATTGGGTAAAACGTGCGCTTACAAGCAAGAGAAACGGCAAAAAAGGTTTGGCAGAGGCTGTGGAGCCCGATGAACGGTTAGTGCTGGGCACAAAAGTCGTAATTGCGTTAACCTTTAGTTTAACTGCTTTGGAGATTGCACATTTAGCGATTTTGGGTACTTGGAACAGTGAAGTTTTCGCGGCAATAACGGGCTTGATTGGAACTATCACAGGGATACTGATTTCTCAGAAGGCGAGTTGAGGAGACGAACATATTTGGAGCCTATTAGAAACTCTATGCACAAACCTATAGGGGGTAGGTCAAAACGCCGCTCCACACGTTTCATAGAAAAGAGAATCTCCAACTTAACCGAGAGATTTGATGGCAATACACAACGGATGCGTGCTCAACTAATAATGGAACTTAAAGCACTTCAGGAAACGGCTGTTGACCAAGTTCAGTCAACACGCGGCAACAAAACAGCCGAACAACAGAACTGGGCTAGACTCGCAACTTACATTAGCCAAGTTATCAACAGCATAACCAAAACTTACGATATTAGCCAAATCAAGGATGAACTTGAGGAGCTAAAGAAGATTGTTGGGGAACTTGACAAGCAGTGAGTATCTCGCAGTTCAAGCGGGATATTAAAAAAATAAAGCAAACAGTCGCCTCAAAACAAAAATTCACTGTTTCGCCTGACCCGCTAGTTTTCTGCAAAGACACCTTAGGCTTCACACCAACAACATACCAAACAGAACTCATAAACCAGTTCCAAACAAACCAGTTCATAGCCGCAAGGTGGGCACGCCAAACAGGAAAAAGCCACACCATAAGCGCACTTCTGCTCCATTATGCGCTAACACATCCCGACACAAACATCGGCATAGTTGGTCCAAGCTGGAGACAAACAAAACTAATCATAAAACACATCAACAACTTCCTATCAAAAATCCCAAAAACTCAATACAAAAAACCCCAAAAAACAACTGTAACACTCACCAACGGCAGCAACATCGAAGCCTACCCAAACAACCCCGAAACCATCAGAGGACCAAAACTCCACATCGTATACGCAGACGAATTCAACTTCATACCAAACGATGAAGAACTCTACGACGCCATGCTCTTCACACTGGGCACAACAAACGGCAAATTCATCGCTACAAGCACACCATGGCACACCGATAGCATCTTCTACAAAATCTTCCACAACCCAACCTACCAAGACTACGCAAAAACACACGTAACATACCAACAAGCACTAGAACCAAACGGACCACTAAAACAACAAATCCTAAACCGCATAAAACGCCAACTCGAAGGCGGCCCCAGCCGATGGCAACGCGAAATGCAAGCAGAATGGTCAGAAAACCAAAACGTCTGGCTAACCCAAGCCCTAATCACCCAATGCATCGAACACACCCTCGACTACATCAACTTTGAAACAACAGTCAGAGGCACTTTTTACGCTGGATTAGATTTAGGTAAACACCAAGACCCAAGCGTGCTAGCCATCGTAAAGGCAGACCAGCAACAACTAAGCCTCGTCCACCTCCACAAGTTCCCACTAGAAACACCCTACGCAAGCGTCATCGGCTACGTCAAAACCATCAGCGATAGATGGCAAACCATCAGAAAAACACTAGTCGACCAAACAGGCGTAGGAGAATACATCACCGAAGACATGAAAAACACAGGACTCCACAACACAGAAGGCGTAACTTTCACACCAGAAACCAAACAGGAAATGGCACAACACCTAAAACAAGCCATGACCGAAAAACGCCTCCAAATCCCCTACGACAGCCAACTCATAGCAGAACTAAACCTAGAAACCTACGAACTAACCAAAGACGGCAAAATCCGCCTTAACCACCCACTGGGAACACATGACGACCGCTTCTGGGCACTCGCCCTAGCAACTTACGCCGCAAGAACACCGCCCACACCAAAACTCTGGATAGTAAACAAAACCTTCAGAGCAAAAAACACCCTGCGCGGTCTGCGGCAACGACTACAAACCCACAAAACAGGAGGTGAAACAAGATGAGACACCGAAGACCCGAACATTTCCACATACGCAGCCTCAAACGCACCTATAATCGGCAAACCAGCACATTCACAATAGACATCAGCTACACCACAGCACCACCCATACTAACAGAACGCACAAAAGAGGTTGCAGAAGCATTCGGGCTCGGTGCAGACCAAACAAGAAAATTCACGCTATTCGACAGCATCAGCATTTGTATAAAACCAACAGACATCGTGCTAATCACAGGAGACAGCGGAAGCGGAAAAAGCGCACTCCTAAAAGCCATCAAAGCCGACCTCGGCACAGAAGCCCAAGACACAAAAGACCTACAAATCAACCACGACCAACCCATCATCGAAACCATAGGCAACAACACCACACAAGCAATCCAAGCCCTAAGCCAAGTCGGACTAAACGACGCATTTCTATTCCTACGACCATACAAACAACTAAGCGACGGACAAAAACACCGCTACCAAATCGCACTCCTAGCAGCACAACAAAAGCCGTTTTGGCTCCTAGACGAATTCACAAGCACACTAGACCGCGACACAGCAAAAATCGTCGCCTACAACCTACAACGCACAGCACGCAAAATGGGCAAAGCAGTCATCGCCGCAACCACACACAAAGACATCCAACGCGACTTCGCACCAAACGTACACATCCACAAACGCTACGGCAAAGAAGTCACCGTAACATACCACCCAAAAGCCACAGCAAAACAATGCACCCTAACAAAACAAATCAAAATCCAACCCGGCACAAAACAAGACTACCAACAACTAAGCCAATTCCACTACCGCACCACACGGCTACCACCAACAAGAAAAATCTTCACCCTAAAACACAAAAACCAACTCTGCGGAGTAATCGTCTACAGCTACCCCACACCCACAAGCTTCGGCAGAAGCAAAGTCTGGAAAGGCAACATAAAACAACTCCAAACAGAAGTCAGCGCAATCAGCCGCGTAATCATCCACCCAAAATACCGAAGCATCGGCTTAGGAGAAAAACTCGTACACGACACACTACCGCTCGCGGGAACACCGCATATCGAAACCGTAGCAGTTATGGCAAAATACAACCCGTTCTTCGAAAAAGCAGGCATGCAAAAAATCGCACAAAGCACACCCAACAAACACGTCACAAACGCGCTACAAGAACTAGAAAAACTCGGCTTTGACACAGCACTCATGGCATCAACAAACTACAACCAACAAAAAATCCAGCAAACAGGCACACAACCAATCATCAACATCCTAACAAACCTCTCCAAACACGACCCAACCATACGCAGAAAACTCGCACCCACAAAAAACATCTACCCAAAACACCAAGAATTCACACAAAAAATCCAAACCCAAACCACCACACAACTCGCAGAAACACTAAAAAAACTCAGCTTCACAAACCAAACAAAAACCTACCTACACTGGCAAAGTAGCGATGGACCACTGCGGTTCGACGCCCAGAATCCACCTACGTCTCCAAACCCTACACTCATACCCGCACCCCCTTGAGCGCATAACGTCCAAACTTAGGTTGCTCTCTCCCGAGCCTAGCCAGATTCGCCTGCCAAACGATGAAACAACTCCCCTACGGAAGCTACCCACCGACCGCCAGCCCCAAAGGACGGATACTCAACGCTTCGGAAATGAAGACCCAAGCGGCCACGAACGCCTCATCCGCAGATGTCAGCCCGTCATGTAGAGGATTTACGGAAGTAATGGACCCCTAACCCACCGCCTAAGATCCATCGCCGCACATAGAAGGCTCAATCAAACTTTAAAACCTTCCCGAATAAACCGCCACCATTTCGGGGTGTTCTACAACTTTTCAGAAGCAACCTTTAAGGTTCGAGCAACTGCTTCCAACTCGCTTAGCATAGTTTTACTGTTTTTCTGAATAATTTTAATGAACGCACTCCCCACGATGGCTGCATCCGCACCTGCCGCAATCACAGTTTTCACATGCTCAGGCTTGGAGATGCCAAACCCAACCGCCAACGGAATCTTCCCCGCCGTAAAAGGCGCAACACGCTTAATCAGCTCAACCGTAGACTCCTCAACAGTTGTTTTAGCGCCCGTAACGCCGTAATGCGAAACCAAATACAGAAAGCCCGATGAAGCGTTAACAATCTTAGTTAAGCGCTCGTTGCTCGTGGACGGCGTAGCCAAAAAAATCGTATCCAACCCATGCGCTTTCGCGGTTTTCTTGTATTCATCGGCTTCTTCCACAGGCAAATCAGGCACAATAAACCCATCAACCCTATGCTCCCTTGCAACACCCAAAAACTTGTCCAACCCAATCCGAAACACAGGATTATAATACGTCATCACAACCACAGGCGCATCATGCCCGCTCTTGATTTTTTTAGCAATTTCCAAAACCTTCATCGGCGTGGTTCCCGCATTTAGAGCACGCAAACTCGCAGCCTGAATCGTCGGCCCATCCGCAATCGGGTCAGAAAACGGCAACCCCAACTCCAAAATATCCACTCCCCCACGAAGGAGCGCATCAGCGATCCGCGGCGTTTGCTGTGGCGTTGGGTCACCAGCAGTAATGTAGCCAATAAGCAAACCGTTCCCGCGATTTTTCGCTTTGTGGAATGCTTTTGCTATCGCATTCATATTTTTTCACCCATAAAATCAGCGATTGTTTCCACGTCCTTGTCTCCGCGCCCAGACAGGGTAATAACAATCGATTGGCTCTTTTTCATTTTTGGCGCAAGCTTCATCGCGTACGCTACGGCATGTGCAGATTCCAACGCAGGCAAAATCCCCTCTGACCTGCAAAGAGCCAAAAAAGCCTCCACAGCTTCCTTATCAGTCACAGAAGAATACTGCGCGCGCTTGGAAATTTTCAGAAAAGAATGCTCTGGACCAACGCCTGGGTAGTCTAAGCCTGCAGAAACGCTGCTGGTAGGCTGAATCTGCCCGTTGCTGTCTTGCAGCACGTAAGTTAACATGCCATGAAAGACGCCTTCTGAACCTGCACCAAGCGACGCAGCATGTTTGCCTGTTTCTAAGCCTTCACCCGCAGCTTCCACCCCGTAGAGCGCCACCTCCTCGTCATCCTCAAACTGGTAGAACGTGCCCATTGCGTTGCTTCCGCCGCCCACACAAGCCACCAATGCATCAGGCAACCTTCCTTCTTTCTGCTTAAACTGTTGCTTGAGTTCCTTGCCGATTACGCTCTGGAAATCACGAACAATCATCGGGTAAGGATGAGGCCCAACCACTGAACCAATCAAGTAATAAGTGCATTCAAGGTTGGTTACCCAGTCGCGGAATGCCTCGTTAATCGAGTCCTTGAGCGTTTTGGAGCCCGTTTCCACAGGATGCACCTGCGCGTTCAGCAACTTCATGCGGAAAACGTTAAGCCGCTGGCGCTCGCAGTCTTCGGTGCCCATGTAAACTTCAGCCTTCAACCCCAAAACAGCACATGCAATCGCTGTTGCCACTCCATGCTGCCCAGCACCAGTCTCGGCGATGACGCGAGTTTTGCCCATGCGCTTGGCAAGAAGCGCTTGCCCGATGGTGTTGTTGATTTTGTGTGCTCCGCCGTGCGCGAGGTCTTCACGTTTAAGGTAGATTTTTGCTCCGCCAAGTTGGCGTGTGAGGTTTTCTGCAAAGTACAGTGGTGTTGGTCTGCCCACGTATTCTGAGAGGTAGTAGTCTAGTTGTTTTTGGAATTCTGGGTCTTTTTTGGCGTTTATGTATGCTTCTTCAAGCTCGTTGATTGCTTCCATGAGGATTTCGGGGACGAACCTGCCGCCGTATTTGCCGTATTTTCCATCTACGGGGTAATTGCTTAGTTTCATGCGTTCACGAACTCCGCAACTTTTTCCTCAATATTTTTTGTTAGCATGATGCTTGAGCCGATAAGGAAAGCTGAAGCGCCATACTCGCCCAAAAACTTCAAATCCGAAGGCTTTTCGATGCCGCTTTCACTTACAACCGTTAAGCCCCTAACACTATTTTTCTCAAGGATTTTTTTAGTTACGTTCAAATCAGTTTTAAGGGTTGCAAGGTCACGATTGTTTATTCCAATCATGTCAGCATTGGTCGTTATTGCAGTGCTGAATTCGTTTTCTGTGTGAACTTCGAGCAAAACCTCAAGACCATGACTGTGAGCCAGTCTAATCATTTCTTCTAGGCTGGTTTCGCCGTAGCCTCGGTCAAAAAGCGCTTGGATTAGTAAGATGGCGTTTGCTCCAATCTGCTCGGCAGTCTCTATCTGCATGGGGCTTAGGATGATGTCTTTCATAAGAATGGGCAGCTTCACCGCTAGTCGCGCATCTATAAGCGCAGTTAATGAGCCGTTGAAGTGTTTAGGCTCCGTTAACACAGAAATACCAGTTGCTCCACCTCTCGCCATCGCCAAAGCCACCTCACCTACATCAACGCTCTTTCGGATTACCCCCAGCGAGGGGGAAGCAGTCTTAATCTCGGTGATAACTGGGTTCTTTTTGCATGCAAGGATGGCTTTCTTTAAGCTCACATAAAAATCGTACACTGGTGTAAAGATTTGATAGTAACCACTACGAATGGTTTCTTTTGCGTCAACTGCAAGTTTATCAAGGAAGTCACTCATATTTGGCTTCTAACTCCTCAAGCTTCTGCAGGTTTCCGTCACTCGCTTTCACCAAAGCTTTGAGTTTCGCGAGTGCTAGTCCGCTTTCGATTGATTCTTTGGCGCACTCCATGGCTTCCAAGTAATTATGTGCTTTTCCGCCTATAATAATTCCTGCGGCGCTGTTAACAAGTACAATCTCGGCTTTAGCCTCGTTAGTTATATTGCCGCACAGGATTCTAAAGAGTGTCTCAGCGCTCTCATCAGAAGCTGATAACTGCAAATCGGTTGCTGTTGCTTTTCTTATGCCGAAATCGCGTGGATGGGTTTCTTTTTTGATTATGTTCCCGTCTTTTACGTGTACAATCAGGGTTTTGCCAACCGTTGAAATCTCATCTAACCCATCAAACCCATGAACAATCATAGCCTCTTCACAGCCCAGTTTAGCTAGAGCACAAGCCATAGAAACTGCCATTTTTGGGTCGTAAACGCCCAACAGTTGAGTGTTGGCACAGGCGGGATTTGTTAATGGTCCAAGCATGTTGAATACTGTGCGGATGCCGATTTCTCGTCTGGCTTCGGCAACGTATTTCATGGCTGGGTGGAAAGCTGGCGCGAACATGAAGCCGACACCAACCCGTTCGATTATACGTTCTACCGCTTTTGGTTCTAAGTTGAGGTTTAGCCCCAACTTTTCTAGTACGTCTGCGCTACCGCTTTTGCTTGTGACTGCCCTGTTGCCGTGTTTAGCTACTGATATTCCAGCGCCAGCGATGACGAAGGCTGCGGCTGTGCTTACGTTGAAGGTTTTTAGTTTGTCGCCTCCTGTTCCGCATGTGTCAACTAGTCGTCCTTGTACGTGGGGCTGGATTTGCTGGCAGTTTTTTCTCATGACAGAGGCAAAAGCGATTAGTTCTTCTGGTGTTTCGCCTTTCATTCGCAGAGCCGTTAGGAAAGCGGCAGTTTGGGCATTTGTTGCTTTTCCTGTCATGATTTCGTTCATGATTTGGGCTGATTCTTCGTAAGTTAGGTTGTTGCCTTCGATTATTTTTTGTATGCCTTCGCGTATCATCTGCCGTCTTTGCCCTCCAAGAAGTTTTTGATTATCAGTTTGCCGTCTTCGCAAAGGATTGATTCTGGGTGGAATTGTACACCGTAAATTGGATACTTCACGTGCCGTATACCCATGATTTCTCCATCATCTATGGCTTCAGCTGTAATCTGTAGGTTTGGCGGAATGGAATCTCGCTTGCCCGCTAGCGAGTGGTATCTCGTTGCAGAGAAGGGATTGCGGACACCTTTGAAGATGCCTTTTTGGTCATGTTTTATGATGCATGTTTTTCCATGCATGAGCTTTTTTGCATGAGTGATTTTTCCGCCGAAAGCGTGGATTATGCCTTGGTGACCTAGACAGACGCCTAATGTCGGTATGCTTGGGCTTAGGGTTTGCAGTATCGCGGTGCAGACGCCGAAGTATTTTTCGTCTTCTGGTGTGCCTGGACCTGGCGAAATCACGATTCTGTCGGGTTTAAGTTTGATTAATTCTTGCAGGTTGACTTGGTCGTTTCTGTAAACGATTGTTTCTGCGCCAAGTTCGCCTATGTACTGTACGAGGTTGTAGACGAATGAGTCGTAGTTGTCGATTATTAGTACCTTCATGTTTTTGTGTCTCCTGCGGCGTGTTCAAGCGCTTTCATTAGTGCCTTTGCTTTGTGGTCGGTTTCAAACCACTCTTTTTCAGGTATTGAATCAGCTACTATGCCTGCGCCAACTTGAATGTAAGCTTGGTTGCCTTCTGAGAATAGCGTGCGTATGGTTATGGCAAAATCAGAGTTGCCGTTGCATGAGAAGTAGCCGACTGCTCCAGCGTAAGGTCCACGGCGTGTTGGCTCAAGTTCTTCTATGATTTCCATTGCGCGAACTTTGGGTGCACCTGAAACAGTGCCAGCTGGGAACACCGCTTTTAGGGCGTCGAAGCTTTCTAACTCGTCTTTTAAGTCGCCGATAACTTGGGAAACGATGTGTTGGACGTGGCTGAACTGGTGGACTTGCATGAAATCGGGAACGTTTACGGTTCCGTATTTGCTGATTCTGCCCAAATCGTTTCTTGCTAAATCAACCAGCATAACGTGTTCTGCACGTTCTTTTTGGTCTTTTAGCAGTTCTCTGCCAAGACGCAGGTTTTCTTGCGGGTTTGTCGTGACGGGCGTTGTGCCAGCGATTGGGAAAGTTACGACTTTTCGGTTGTCAACACGAACCAGCATTTCTGGGCTGGCACCGACGATTTGGCGTTTGTCGGATTTGTAGAAGAACATGTAGGGTGAGGGGTTAATCTGGCGCAGACTTTTGTAGAATGTCAGAAGGCTGCCTGTATATTTGAATTGGAAGCGTTTTGATAGGACAACTTGGAATATGTCGCCTGCAGTGATGTATTGTTTGGCTTTTTTTACTGCTTTCTGGAAAGCCTGTTTTGTTGTGTTGACTTCGGGTTTGGTGTAGGTGAACGGTTCTTCTTCTACCGCTGGCTCTTTGAGTAAATCTTGAATTTCTTTGAGCCTGTTTTCACTTCTAAAATAGTAGTAAGCTTGATTTTGTGCGTGGTCAAAAACAAAACCATCCTCAAAAATGCCCATTTCCACATCAGGAAACTTTAGATCGTCTGGTTTTTGGCTGGGCAATTTTTCGATGTATCTGATGGCGTCATAGGATATGTATCCTAATGCTCCACCGACAAAACGGAAGTCAACCATGTGGTTTGTGTAGGGTTGCAGGTGCTCTTGGATTAGTTTGAAAGGGTCATGGGTTTGTTGGGTGGTTGTTTGGTTTGTTTTGGTGTTGGTTATGGTGACTGTGCCGTTTTTGGCTGATATGATTATTTTTGAGTCGAACCCTAAAAATGAGTAACGGGCTAGTTTTTGTGGTCCTTCGATGGATTCGAGGAGGTATGCGGTTTTGTATTTTTGGTGGAGTTTTGAGAATATTTCTAGGGGTTGGTTTGTGTAGTTGAATTTAACATAGTTTATTGGATTGATTGTGAGTTGTGTTTGTGTTGGCGTTTTGCCAAAGATGATACCCCATTTTAATCATGCTCCAAATTAGTTCACAACAATACAGCAATGACTTATTTAAGGCTTACTTGTACAAAAATGTACATTAAATCTGATTTGAACCTGAACCCGACCACAATCAGCAGTTTTGAAAATATTCAGGTTCAAACCACAAGGTCATCCTCAGAAGGGTACTCAGGCTCGGGTCGGTGCCTGCATAGTGAACTGGTAAAAACATTTGCGACGTGTTTACTTCTTTCTTCGTAGAATGGTAAGGAGTGCCATGACAACGATAACTACGACCACACCCCCAATAATGTAGAAGGCGTACTCATGTGATCCATTCCCTGCAGAAGATGTAGTTCCGATTGTGGAAGTAGGCGTAGTCATGCCTGTGGTGGGCGAGTTTATAGGGGCGGTTGGAGTTGGGGTTGGGTTTGCAGTTGAGGGCGCGGTCGGTGTAGGTGAAAGGGTTGGAGCTAATGTGGAGGTTGGTGTTGGCGATGGCGGGGGAGTGAGAGTAGTGGCTGTCCAAACAGTAGTCACGACCTTAGGAGCGTCCATTAGGACGTTTACAGAAGTGGACGATGAATTCACAGCCCCAGTCCATCCTTTGAATACCATCATGAGTGTGGAGTTAACGACGACAACCGTTTCCTTGATAGAGATTGACGCGTTTGACCCTTGGTTATACCAGTCTGAGCCAGAGGCTGTGCCGAACTGAGAAACAACCATCAAATAGTATTGTCTAGTCCAACTTTCGGTCAGATTAAGTGGTGCGTTAACTCGTATAGTCATAGATGCAGTGTCACCCCCCGCACCCGTCCAGCCAGCAAATACATCGCGGGTGTTATTATCGATCTGCATAATTGACTGGAAAAGAGTAACGGTTGATCCCTCGTCATACCAGCCGCTACGACTGGTATTGTCATAGGTTGACAATATGGAGACAAAGAACTGAGTTCGGTATGTAGCCTGAAGCGTTCGGTTCTGATATAACCTCATGGACTGTGAGGATTGATTTCCCCCATTGAAGGATTCGAACTTCAGCCTGATGTTGGAAGAGATTTGAACGTATTGTGGGAGGGTGATATTGTAGTTCGAAAAGTAGCTCAACTTTGCCAAGAGATTTCCATGAACATCTGTGTTGAACTGGTTGCCGTTGATGCTTAAGGGAACGTTTGGAACGTTGGTTTTTAACGTGAGCCAGACGTCTACAAATCCTCCATTTGGCTTGACTAAAGGATAGTAATCAATGCCGTTTGGGTTTATGGAGTATGGTATGCCTCCGACGCCATCTCCCATCTCAGTTCCCATGTAATCACTCCAATAATTCCCCCTTCCAGCCCAGTTCCACTGGTTAGCTTGGCCTCCGTCGTATCCATTAATAAAGTTGTTGAAACTGTTCAAAGTAATGACATTACCATTTCCAGAGACAGATATTCCGAAAGTGCTCTGTGAAACATTATTTGCTCTGACCCAGTTATAGCTAGCTACACCAAAGATCTGAATGCCAGTCGAGTCGGAACCTGAAACCATGTTGGCTTGAATGAAGTTATGTTCAGAGTCCTTGACAGCTATGCCCCAATAGTTTTGCGACATCATGTTTCCGTCAATACCTGTACCAACATAATTTCCTGTGATGGAGTTGTAGTTAGCGAAACCCGTTATGGTCACACCTACGCTACCTCCAACAATCAAGTTCCCCTCGCCCGAAGCAATGCCACCGATAAAGTTGTGATAGGATCCAAAATCCAACCTGATGCCCTTCTGCGAGCTTTGCAAGACCTTAGTCCCAGTGATGTCACTTCCAATATAATTCCCTATTACGATATTACCAGTTGCTATAGGCCATTGTACGAAGCTAATACCGTCGTTAGTGTTTCCACTTATCACATTTCTATCAGAAGGAGAGACCCCTCCAATTAAGTTAAATGATTCAAAAACCACAATGCCATCGTAGTTACCCAACACTTTGGTGCCAGTCACATCCGTGCCAATAAGATTGCCTGCCACAACATTCCCTTCTGCACCAGCGTCGCCAATCGTAATTCCTGCCGAGTTTCCGCTGATTACATTGTTGCGAATTGCGTTACGTGGTCCGCCCTCTATGGTGATGCCAGTACCACGGTTTCCCAAAACTGCCTCACCTGCCGCGTCTGTACCAATATAGTTTCCTACCACTTTGTTATCGTGACCCCATAGGATGCTTATGCCCGCTCGAACATTACCAGCTATTACATTCTTGTATCCCGGCGACATACCTCCTATCGTGGTATGCGAGGCTTTATCAAGCCAAATACCAATACCCTGAACACCTAGCGTGCGCTCCCCAGTAAAATCTGTCCCTATGTAGTTGCCGAGGATCCTGTTGAAGTCAGAGACGCCCCTAATGTTATTGAAAGGGATATCTGTAGACAGCGCCTGAATATTTTCAACAATACTAATGCCAGCAATCACGTTGCCACTGATGACGTTGCCCTCGCCAATTGTATGATTACCGCCTATGACGTTGTAAGAGCCGTTAGCAATACCTATTCCAACCGACGGGAAATCTACAACCTGTAATCCCATTATGACATTATGGTCAGAAGTGATTACCAATCCGTTGCTCCTCGAAGGCATGTCTGTTCCGTTGAGAATCACTCCTGCCCCGACTGCGCTGATCATGATGCTTCCTTGGCTGATTAGGGGAAAGGCAGTCTTAGGCATTATCGTAGCTGGATTTGTCGGCTGGAATACGGCAGGATCAAAAACAATCTTGTCTCCGGTTTGAGCATGTTCAAGGGCCCACCTGAGTGTAACAGGGCTACTGCTGTCAGCTGTGCTGTTTACAATCCATGTCGTGCGACCGCCAGTCGCAATAGTCTGTGAAGATGCGGCGATGCCACCTGCCAAGATTCCTGTCTGTGACTCCACTATTGTCAGTGGCTCTTCTGCGAAACTCTGGAGTGCAGCAACATTGTAGTTTGCATTGAATTGCCCACTTGAGAAGCCGGTGGCAGCATGGTTTGGAGCGCCAACAACGAACAAGCCTTCCTCACCGCATCCAACGTAAACAGTGCCGGATTCAACTGCCACGCCTAAAGCTCGACCGTGCAACGCAATGGACTCCGTAAGAACTGGGTTGGCGGGGTCTGTGATGTCTATGATCTGGAGACCTTGGCCTCCTGCAGCTATATACAGACTAGTTCCGTAGATTGCTACACCACATCCCTCACCAGGGATCTGCAACCTAGACACCTCTTTTGGCTGATTGGGCTTCGAGATGTCAATAACCATAATATCCCCTGCAGGGCCTATGAGGTAGAGAAAATTACCAGTGATAAAGGAAGACCACGCTCTTATGAAACCTGACAGTTCGTAGGCCGAAATTATGCTTGTCCTCGTGGGATCGGAGACATTTATCGAGTAAAGTATTCCGTCGCAAGTTCCGTAAGCTACGCCGTCAGAGGCGGTAACCGAGCCTGGAACAAGGGTCTGATTAGCTCTTCCGAGCCCTCCTGTGAAATCATGCAGTGTTCCCAAGAATGCTGGTGCTGCTGGATTTGTGACGTTAACCATCTCCCAATCGTATTCGGTGGTGACGTAGGCGATACCGTCGCAGATGTTCATTCGAGCAGTAGGCGAATATACGTCTACTGTAGAAAGGAGAGCCGGTGCCGATGGTGTGGAAATGTCAAAAATCATAATTGCGTTCGGACTGAGCAGATACGCAATGTTACCTTTGACCTCGATTCCTCGGTAATTTTCTGCGAACCTTATAGGAGAATTGTAAGTGTACGATATTACACTTGGATAATAAGGGTTTGTTAGATTCACCACCTTGAGAGGGGCATCTCCTGCCGTGACACCAACCACGTAGCCATAATTTCCAGAGACTCCAATTTCGCCTGCATAACCAAACTCACTGAATAAACCGATCTGCATAACGCCACTTGGCAACCGTGAAATATCTATTATCCGGAGGCCGAGCGTTCTGTCGGCAAGGCAAACTGCGTTTCTAATCAAAGCTAAGTCTACCGCTTGTCCCATCCCCCTGCCTCCCTTCTCATGAGGGCCCTCGCCAAAGATTTGTGTTGGATTAGTTGTATTGGAAACATCAAGCACAGTCAGTCCAGCGAATTCATCAGCCACATAGGCTCTATTGTCGCTGACGATAACTCTCATAGCCCAGCCCTCTGTTGGAGTCGACCCTAATGTGTATGGTTGAGCTGGGTTGGACACATCGGCGATATGAAGACCTGCCCAGCCGTCAGCGATAAATGCGGTGCTATCTAAAACAGCGATTCCATATGAATAGCCAGGTGTGTCCAATGAACTTATCTCGGATGGGTGTGTCGGAGCTGAAACGTCAGCGACGAGCAGTCCAGCCCCTCCAGCGGCAACATACACGTAATTGCCAGCCACAGCCACGTCGAAAGCATAATCGAGAATGTAGGCAGAGCCGACCTCACGTGGGTGAGTGGGGTCAGAAACATCTATTACTCGGAGCCCGCTTGGGCCATCAGCGAGATAGGCAAAACGTCCTGATACTGCCACTTTCTCGGCATAGCCAGTGGTGGTGCACTTGCTTATGATATTTGGATTGGTCGGGTGAGAGATGTCCACGAGGTACAATCCGCCCACACCATCAGCCACATACGCAATGCCGTTTGAGATTGTTATTCCTTCCACATCAGATGCCAGAGGAGCAGTCATCGCTACTTCTGCAGGCTGCGAAGGATTTGAGAGGTCTATCACCACCAATCGCAAACCGATTCCAACGTAGGCATAGTTGCCGTGGACCACTACTGACTGGGTTGGTCCGCCAATCTGACCTACTATCGAGAGGTTATTTGTAGAAGATGAGAACGATGCTGAAGAGGGAAAAACCGCCCAGAGAGATTGCCTCGTAACAGTGTCCAGGAAAAAGGGAGATAACACCATGAGCACAATGAAGGCATAAGGTACACTTACTCGCTGAATTGTACTGAACGCCTTTTGTACGCGCGTTTTCATGCACCCCGAACTGTTCAAGAAGGTAGGTGTTATGTCTGCTATTACAAGGAGCGTTATTTATAATTTACCTGCAAGATGACTTGAGAATGTGAGATTTGGGTTTTTGGTTTGCTGGCAATTATGATGAAGAGACTGATTGATCATATAAATGACTAAGTAGAATGCCTGAGAAAAAACCTAACTTAAAGCATCGTTATGATTGAACCTAGCAATATCACCAAAATAGACCCATAACACGCAATATGCATTGCTACCTCAGGATGCTGCCTATCCATGATAAATAACTCTCAGAACCTTCCACTATTGGGAGTGCAAGGATTTCAGGCACTTCATAACTGTGCAGGCTCTTAACACGGTCAGCTAATTCCAAAAACAAGTCCGCACGCGATTTCATAATTACCAAACATTCCTCTGCTTGGTCGATTTTGCCTTGCCAGTGAAAAAACGAAGTTACTGGAGAGATTATGTTTGCGCATGCAATCAGTTTGTCTTTTAGTAGCGCTTGAGAGATTTTTTCGGCTTCTGCCCTGTTTGCGGTTGTAACTAAAACAATAACGAAATTAGTACTCATGGTCGTTTCACAATTTAATGTTGGTTTGTGGGAAATAAAACCTTGCCATGCCACAGGGAAGCGTTAATACATTTAAATTCCCATGTACAAGTATAAAGTATTGTTGAGGTGGCACTTTTGAAAGAGGAACAATTCAAGATTCTCAAAACTATGAGTGAAGCAAAAAATCGTATGGACCTAAACATGTTTGCGCAAGCCGTAAACTTAAGTCCTGACCAAGCGATGGCTGAAATTCAGGAACTTGCAAAAGAGGGCTTTTTACGCAAGGTCGGTAAAGGGTATAGCTTGACAGTGAAAGGCAAGAGTTTCCTTAAAGTTTTTCAGATTGTTTCAAGTGAAATGAGCTTTCAATTCTACGAGCGCATGGATAAGCCACTAGGGTTAACTGCCAAGTCAATAGAAGAGTTCTACAAGGCAATCAAGCAAGTGTGCACTGATTCGCTGGAGTTCCACCTGTGCAGAGGCGACTTTGAAAGGTGGCTGAGCGATGTTTGCGGGGACAAGAAATTAGCCCAAGAAATCGCAGCGCTAAAGACTGATGAGTTGAAGGGTGAAGAACTAAGAACAGCCTTGCTAAAAACCATCGACGCAAAATACGCCATCGAAGAATTCCTCTAGGCTTTTTTCCGCTCTGACTCTAGTTTTTTCCACCAATCGGGAACTTTCGCATCAGCAGCAATATCCCACATATCAAACGGCTTAACATCCAACACTGGAGTATCATCGTAAGCATCTAAACCCTTAACCGTCAAAACGTTACCTTCCACTTTCAAAAGTTCAACCAACGTCAAGGCAATAGGGTTTGGTCTGAGCATGGTTCGGGTGGCGAAAACTCCAAGCAACGGCAAGTCCATTCTGCCTCTGAGGTGAACCTTTAGGGTTTTTCTTTGCTCGCTTGAGAGTTGGTTTAGCCAAAACAGCACAAACAAATGTGAAAAACCATCAATACTCTCTAAACCATCAACCAACTCACTGTTAAGGATAATCTGTGAGATGGCGGTTTTATCTTTAATTTCATCGCCAACAGCGCTGGTTTTGACATAACCAATCGGTTGCAAAACAACTTTTTCTCCAATAGCCATGTGTTTTCACCAAACTTTTGATTGAATAAACCAAACATATAAGCCTTCAATCTATCGCTCAGAAAAAACTATACCCACCTTATTTATACTCCCACAGTTGCCCGTAATTGAGCTTTGCCTGCATCAAGCCACAACAACAAAAACCGCAATCTCTATATTACTCCATGAAAACTTTCTCAAAACAGCCACTTGCGGGCCCGTAGCTCAGTCAGGCCAGAGCGGCGGACTCTTAATCCGTAGGTCGCGGGTTCAATTCCCGTCGGGCCCGCCAAACAACTTAGATTTTAGTTGCGAGTCCCTCTGCCCACTTTTGTATTGCTTGAACGTCTCTTGTGTCATAAACGTCTGGTTCAGTTTCTTTGTAGTTTGCGGCAAGTTTGGGGCGTTCATTCTCCATGCCCTTTTTCATAATCCAACTCATCGTGTTAAAATTGTATATTGCCCCAAAAAAGCCCAATGCAACTGGTTTAAGGTTGTACTTGGCTACTTTTTCGTCAAGGTATTTTGTTTTTGCGTTTGTTGCTATTTCAGGTTTATCAGGGTTCATCTTTTCAGCGGCAGAACCGCAATTGACAAACAACGCCACCTTCTTTGTGCTTAGCTCTTTTTGGAACTTTTTAAGAAAATCCTCTGGCTCTCCAGTCCAGCGTCCAACCTGAATGCCGCTGCCCACAATAATCAGGTCATACTCGGCGATGGATTTGATTTTTTCTTTTTTCGCATTCACAACCTTGGCTTCTACGCCTTGCTTTTGAAGTGTTTGGGCGATGTCTTGGGCGGTTACCGCGGCTGTTCCTGTTCTTGTTCCGTATACAATCAAAGCTTTTGACATGAAATATCCCTTTTTTAGTATAGTTCAGAGGTGTCTAATGTATTTTGGCATGCTTGATTTATACGCGCCTGAGCAGTGCATACTTGCCAGCGTCTCGACCAAGAGTACAATTTTTTAAGAAGAAAGAAATAGTTATTGAGTTAAGATGAAAGCAAAAATCTTTCTGCTACTTGCAATGGTAGCATTGTCTTTTCAAATCTTTGTAGCGCCCGCCCAAGCTCAAGATTGGCTGAGCATCCAAAATGAATACTTCATAGTCAAATACCATTCTGGCTATGAAGCAGACGCTAATGTCACGCTAAATACAGCCATGATTGTTCGCAATATCACTCTTGAAAAATACCCTCATGTGCTTAGCTCAAAAGTCGTGATAGAAATATACGCTAACCCGCAAGAACTAGGATACCCCACAGCAGTTGCAGTGGTAGACGCACATAATGCGACCATTAAAATCTTACGACCATCTTGGGAAGGAAGCTGGGGTGGTTATGAACAACTCGATAACCCTTTTAGAAGGGTGTTAAATCATGAATACGTGCATGTCCCATTTTACATAGACCTCTACTCAAAGCCTACAGGATACGATAATCCGCCCTCTTGGTTCAGCCAAGGAATCGCTGAATACATAAGTCAAAATTACCTCCCCATCTATGAATATAGGGTTCGAGAGGCTGTAAAGAACAACAAATTCACCATAGAAGAACCCTACTCATGGGGGCTCTACATTCTTGAATTCATGTACCACGAATATGAGCAAGAAAAAATCGTCAAACTAATCAAAAGCAACGCATTAACCTTCGACGACGCGCTAACCAGAGAATTAAATGAAACAACATCAGAATTTGAAAATAAATGGAAAACATATTTAATGGAAAAATTCCAAGTTTCGCCAACGCCAAGCTCTACACCAATAATACCAGAAGCGCCACCATTTGTTGCCGTTGCAATATTAGCTACTCTAACTTGCATTATTGCATTGATGCGGGCTAACCGAAAATATCGTAAAAATTTTTTTCCAGCGCAACTTAACGCTTTCATAGCGCTGATGATGATTCTCCAAATGTCTTGAGTAACAGGTTTAAATGCCGCATTTGATTCACAAAAGTCTGTGCTTATGTAAAAGTTAAAAAAGACAAACAGCGAATTATAAGATGGGGAGGCAGTGCGTTGAGCGAGCGCAAAGAACTGCTGAATATGCTCAGAGTCATGTGGAGGAAAGGCGACTCGCCTCTTCGACGGATTTATTCCTCTTGGGAAGAATTGGAAAGCAACACAGAAATAATGCTATATAAAAACGAGCCAAAAGAGGTGTCAGCCCGTAAGTCTTGCCCTTACTGCGGTGCACTGCAGAAAATTGTAAAACCAATTGACGAGCTGTTTCCATACGGCGATTGTGAATCATGCAAACAGACATTTCATATCAACAATAATTTAAGCGTCAGAAAATTAACCGAGGAAGAGAAAGAAAACATGCCTGCTGAATGGGTGCGGATACTGGAAGACCTAAAAAACAAGAAGTTAGCGATAGTGTTCAAGTTAGACTAACACTTGAGCTTCTCTCTAAACAGCACTAAAAAGCGATTTTAAACCCCTACTTAGGAAAACACCCTACAGACATAGTCTTTTAAATGATATGCGAGGTTCCGCCAACTAACAAAAATATTATTATCAAAAAGCAGCAAGTACTTAGCGAGTGCTAAAATGAAGAGAAAAACGGTCGCGCTGGCAGTTGTCTTTGCGTTATATGCCTCATTAGTGTTCGGAGTGCAGACAAATGACGCGGTGAGAGCAAATCCTATCAACACACACCTGATACCTAGCATAGAGATTGGTTTTCCTGATACTTCAATCGGCGGCTACGTCAACAGTACCGTCGGATTCAGAATCTACGTCTATATGCCCATCGAATCTCCAGCACTCAACAGTATAACCTACATCCTAGACGGAGGGTCATCGACTAACATTCAAGACTTAAAAGTCACCAAAAATCACGATGATGGCGCTGGGATTGATTACAAAACGTACACAGCGCACATCACCTTAACAGGCTTATCTGAAGATACCCATTCACTGGTAGCTTACGCTGGAAACATGTCTGATTCTAGAGACTTCACTGTAAACTCTTTTTACCATGTTACAGCACTTTATGTCGTTTCACCAAATAACCAAATATACTCCACGACCGTGCCATTGACATTTACTTTTACTGGGGAAATAAAGAATGCTCATTACTACTTGTATAATGGTAAGAAAATAGTTTCTGAAAACCTCTCAGCGGAAACATAACCTTAGACAACCTTCCAGATGGAAGTTACACCATGTACCTGTTTGTGACAACACAGTATGGACAGGATTCAAAACAAGTGCATTTCTATATAATTAGTAACTATACGCTCACAATCGTTGCAATTGTACTAGCATTACTTGCCATTTCGATTTGCGTGTTGGTTTACTTTAAAAAGTTTAGACCGAAAAGTGTTGTAACAAACGCCACAACCAGCCTGCAACGCACCTCAAACGCTGACACAAAAAAGCAGCTCGCCGCTAAACCCACTGGTAGATGATGAATAAGGGCGACACTCTCTTCTTCTACTACTAGAAAAAACAAAAAACTGTGGCAAACAGGAGCGCTTTAGGCTAAGGCGACCACTAATGTTTGCTTTTGACGCCAGAGACATATTTATATTAGGCTTCATTGTTTTACTGCAAGGAAAAACTAAAGGGATAGAGACTCTTTGACTACTCCTCACGACGTTCCAGCATCAAAATTCATCGACCGCTTATCACGGTACATTAGGGAAAACATTGACGAAGTTCAACCGCCTACATGGGCAACCTTCGTCAAAACAGGCACACATGTCGAGAAACAACCCCAAAACCCTAACTGGTGGTACACCAGAAGCGCAAGCATACTCCGCAAAGTCTACGTTCACGGGCCAATCGGACTGGAGAATTTGCGCTCTGACTACGGCGGAAGAAAAAACAATGGTGTTAAAAAGAATCACGTCACCAAAGCAGGCGGAAGCAGCATCCGCAAAATCCTCCAGCAACTTGAAAGTGCTGGTTTAATCCAGACTGTCAGGCCCAAAGGCAGGGTTATGACTCCTAAGGGTCGAAAGCTTATGCAGGAAGTTGCTGGCGACTTAGCAAAAGAAATGGTTAAAACTGCCCCTGAACTCAAGAAGTATCAAGGCGAATAACGCGATGTCGGATGATGAGCTTGAGCAAATTCGTAAACGAAAACTTTTGTCGATGCAAAATCGCCTAAGCGAGGAGCAACGGCAAGCTCAAGTTGAACAACAAATAGAACAGCAAAAACAGGCGCTCTTAGCAAAGATATTGTCGCCTGAAGCTCGGCAAAGACTAAATAACCTTAAAATGGTTAAACGTGAGTTCGCTGAGCAAATCGAGTTGCAACTCATCGAGATGGCGCAATCTGGAAGGTTGCCGATGCCGCTGTCGGATGTGCAGCTCAAACAAATCCTAATTCAGCTTCAATCAAGGAAGCGAGAAACAACAATCAGAAGGATATAAACATGGCACGAGTAAAACCAACCGCAAAGAAACTCAGGTTAGCTAAAGCTGGCAGAGAATCACAGTCTGTTCCAACATGGGTTATTGCCAGAACTGACGGTAAAGTTAGAAGCAATCCTAAACAGCGCCGCAACTGGAGAAGCAGAAAAATAAAAGCATAGGAGAACCAGAAAACCATGGCTAAAGAAACTAAACAAGAAGAGCAAATACCTGAAGATGAAGAATTAGAAGAATTAGCAGACTTACCTGACGAAGAAGCAGAATTGGAAGAAACTGCTGAACAAGAGCAGGCTCCAGTTGAAGAGCAACCAGTAGCCGAAGAGGAAGAAGCGGCAGAAGAAGAGAAAGGAAAGCCTGCGAAAAAGAAAAAAGAAGAAGAAATCGTAGAGGAAAGATTCTACACAATACCGCTACAAAGGGCATTGGTGCGTCCACCCAAAAAACGTGCTCCACGTGCAGTACAACTGATTAAAGCATTCATAAACAGACACATGAAGGTTGAAACACAGGTTTCCGAAGAAGAGGAAGAAGAAGAGCTATCCCGACTGATTATAAGCGAAGAAGTTAACGAGAAAATTTGGGGAAAAGGCATAGAGAAACCTCCACGCAGAATTAAAGTGCGCGCAACCAAAGATAAAGACGGCAACGTAACAGTCTACTTAGCCGAAAACCAGTAAACCTTTACAACTCTCTATCCTTCACATCTTCATTTTTTTTAAATACTATCTCTAACAGTTTTAGTTATAATGCCTTTTAAGCGGAATCTCGATTATAAACGTCGTTCCTTCCCCAACAGTGGTTTCGAAGCTTACATTTCCATCCAAGGCTTCGACTAGCTTCTTCACAACCGCCAAGCCAAATCCTTGACCTTTAGACTTAGTCGTAAACAAAGGCTTGAAAATTCTGCTCTTGACCTCCTCAGTCATACCTTTACCAGTGTCTGAGACAGCTATGATTACAGCATTTTCTCTTCGGAAAGCGCTTATGGTGAGGTTGCCACCTTTCTCTTCCATAGCTTGTATGCCGTTACGAACAAGATTAACTAATATACGCTTCAAAAACGAAGGGTCAACTTTAAGCATTGGAAACGACTTCTCTATTTTATAGGACACGCTAACGTTTTCGGGCGCATCTAACTCCGAGAGTACGTCTTGGATTATTTCTTCAAGGCACGTTTCTTGGATAGTTGCAGTTAAGGGTTTAGCGTAATCCTGCAGGTCGGTTACGATTTTGTTTATGTACATTGTTTGTTTCTCAATACAGTTAATGCTTGATGTCAAGTTCTTTCTTGCTTCGCACTCAGGCAACCCGTTTATTTCTTCTTTCGCTAAAAACAACTCGCAAATAATCGTCTGCAACGGATTACGAATATCATGACCAACCATACCTGCGGTTTCGCCAATAGCCGCTAAGCGCTCAACACCTTTCATCCTCTCAGTTCGGATTTTTATTACTTCTTCAAGGCGCTTAGCATACTGCTCCAGCGAGTCTTGAAGCTTCCTGCGTTCGGTTACATCTTTCAAAAGCACTGATATTCCATCGCCTGTGGGGTAAACTTGAATTTCAAAGAAAAACTCTCCATCACAATTGGGTAGATTGCCAACCCATGTGCGCGGCTTTTTTGAATGCATAGTGGAAAGAAAAACCTTAACAAACTTTTTTGTCGCTTTACTTTTTCCGAAAACATCAAAATAATGCTTATTCACAGCTTCTTTAATGTCGATTCCAGTTAGTTTCTCAATTGTCTTATTCCAATAGTTAATCTTTAAACTTGAATCCAACGCAAAGAAGGGGTCAGTGATGCTCTTTGCTATTTTTCTGTACTGCCTCTCGCTTTGCCTTAGCGCTTGCTCAGTTCTCTTTCGTCCAGTTATGTCTTTGATTATCATTACGAAATGGTCTTTTTCCGGGCAATAAGCGCTAATCGAAAACCATCTGTTGAGTGCTGGGTAAGCGCTCTCAAACGTTAAACTTTTACCTGTATGGGCTACTTTGCCACATTTTTTAATCCACTTTAACGGTTCACTTTCCAGTGTGGAAAATAGCTCCGTAGCTTTTCTGCCCACAACAGGTTTATGCAGACGTGCAAGTTTACGACATAGTTTATTCATATCATAAAAAACGTAATCCTTAGCGTTTCCAAACTCATCAAAAATGACCTTGCAATAAGCAAACCCGTAATTCATGTGCTCAAATAACCCATCATACACATTTTTACCAAGCGATGTTAATGTGGAAAGAACCTCATCGCTTAGTTTGGCATCTTGCATTTGAGGCATATCTAACATCCAAATCCTTCTCCATTTTTAAGCAAAGAAGCACTCTACAATTAGACCTACACAGCTCTCCTGAATTAGCTGTACAACCTACTTATCACTAGTAATACAGGGTTCATTAAGCTTTTCTCTTAACGAAACTTGTCAATAACAAGCCAAACGTCTCCATTGTCCATGTTATTTTTTACATAATCGGAGTAACATTCAAAAGCGACCCTTACGCAAACATTAGAATAATGATACCTGTTCTGAACGTTAATTGGCAAAGCCTACCATCCGACTACTCGCCTAGCGAACGCGATGCAGACGTGCTGGCACTCATCGAAAACGAAGACTTAGCCACGTTCACGTTTGATGGCCTCAAACGCAGAACAGGTTTACATCCAGAAACACTCTCACGCATCCTGAACCGACTGGAGCAGGAAGGCATCATCAAAAAAGAACATGAAGGCTACCGTGTAACCCCAAAAATAACTAAACTGAAACTGCATCAGCCAAGCAAAGAAACACCTACAACCCCGCTCATACAAACTTTCTTGCCCTCAGACTTAATTACGCCACAGCTTATTTTGGGGCTTAAGGGCAAATGGTTCGGCTTGCTCCGCTGGGTAGGCATTTCTGAAAACGCTCAAGGCGTCACGCTAAAATGGATAACCGAGGACGGTGGAATCCAAATATCCGCCCACATCCAAGGCACAGCCCTAAACATTGAAGCCAAATTCTTAACCAACAACAACCTCAACTTGGCACTGAAAGCTTCCTACCAACTGATGTCCCTCATCGGCAGACTGTGCATAACTTCGCAGTCACAAAGACATGCCGTAGCCCGAAACGTAGCTTACTTTGGCGACTTTATGTTGCCATCATAAGTTTGTGACTAACTATGGGCATTCCTTAGTCAACAAATACTATTTTGCCCATTTAGTCTTCTGTGAAAAATATGACTCAACTAGTTAACTCACTTGAAATCCTAAAATCAGTCTCAGAAGCAACCAGCAACCTAATCAAAAAAGCTTCAGAATCAGTGGTGGCAGTAAAAGCGCAGATGTCACGGGGCACAGGCGTGGTTTTAACCAGAGACGGTTACATCGTCACCTGCAACCACGTTCTTGCAGGATGCAACACCGTCAAAATAGGACAAGGAGAGAAAACGCTTAACGCAAAAATCGTGGGCATCGACCCATACAACGACATAGCCTTACTTAAGGCAGAGAGAGGCGAATTCACACCCATAGAAATGGGCGATTCAGAAAAACTAAACGTAGGACAATACGTTTTAGCATTAGCTAACCCATTCAACCGCCAGCAACCAACCGCCACCAGCGGCATGGTCACAAGCGTAAACAGCACTCTGCGCGGATGGCGCGGAACACACATGGAAAACATCATCGCCACCGACGCCCAGCTAAACCCAGGCTTCAGCGGCGGGCCACTCATTGATGTTGATGGCAAACTCATCGGCATAAACACTGCTTACGTTTGGCAAAGAGGCATCGCCATACCTATAAACAAAGTCAAAACCATAGCTGACCGCTTAATGACTGGACGCAGCGCTCAACGCGGATACTTGGGCATAATCGCTAACACAGTTGCCATACCGCAAGAAATCGCTGACCAAATCGGCTTAGATCAAGAAACAGGCGTCATGATATTCTCAGTCGAACCAGACTCCCCAGCACGCAAGGCAGGATTAGCCATGGGTGATGTGATAGTCAAATTCAACGGCAAACCCGTCAACGACTTCTACGACCTGCCAAGCCTGCTCGCTGAAGACGTAATCGGCAAAGAAACCAAACTAACCATCATACGCAGAGAAAAACTCCTCGAAGGCACAATTACTCCAGCAACTTACGGAGGCGAAGAAGACTGATTAGCAAAATTCCCTTAGAACTTGAACCGCCCTCACCGATGTCGCCGCCGCCACTGCGCAGACGCCCCAGCCCGATGCCGCAAATCAGCATGACCCCAACCGAAAAGCCAACGCTCAGACTATTCTTAAACGAACGATGGAACTAAACCCAACAACTTTTTCTTTAGGCTTCTTTAACTGCTTTAACAGTTCGCTTTAACAATAATTCCGCTACTTCTTGGCTTGGCCAGCTTCCTAAGCCGCAGTCAGGCCCCGTAAACGTCATGCGCTCGCCATATTTTTCTTTAGCAAACCTGTAGCGTTTTTTTATGGTTTCCACTGTTTCAACCAACTGTTCATTTGTTGGTTTTGTGATGCCTCTCTCGTAGAGTTCAGCCCATATGGTGTCGATGTCTGTTCGGGTGATGCCGACGCGGATTTGTTTGTCTGCCTTCTCAAGCATGCTTTTTGATACAGCTTCTATGTTTTTTGGGGAGGCGCCGTACTCAAACGATAAAACATCAAGCCCCCTAACAGGAAGTAAATCGTGAATTGCTGTGCTGAAGTGAAGATGAATCTGTTTGATTGGTCCTTGAAAGTTATAGGCTGTTTCAAGCGTTTCACGAATCAAGTCAGGTGTCGCTGAAAGGTTGGTGTGTCCAAGGCTGGGTTCATCTATGGAAACCACTTTGGTTTCTATGTACTTGTTATTTAAGATGGAATTCTTCGCAAAGCGGTTTATCGTTTGGGCAATCCCATCCAACACATCTGGGAAAGCTGTTGTCCCAACCTGTTGCAGGTACTGTTCGATTGCGCCAAAAATGGAAACCCGCAACTGAATTTTCTTGCCGAATTCTTCGCTTAGCTTTTTTGCTTCTTGGTTAATGACGTATATTTCTGGCAGAACGGCTTTTTCTTGGTCAACAATAAAAGAGCCCTTTTCCATCGCGATGTGAATCATGTCGCCGACTTGTCTTATTCCACTGTATTGCTGAGGAAAGTTGACGACGTCAAGACCTGAAGCAATTTTTTTCTTAAACGAATCGATGACAATTGAGCAGAAGTTTCTTTGGATGAATTCGTCTTTTGAGGGGTCTTTGCCGTTGATTATGGCTTGTCTTGCAAGTTGATAAGCTTCGCTGAAGCGGTCTCTGTTTGTGTTGGGCGGCAACGGGAAGCTGCCTATGTCGTCGATTAAGGTTTCCATACAAGCTATTGAGTCGAGAAAAGTCTATTAAAGCTAATCCTACCATTAAACCGCTGAAAGGTATGAAATCAACAACTGAAAATTGTATATTCTGCAAAATCATCCGCAGAGAGGCACATGCAAGTATAGTTTACGAGGACGAGCAAGTCATTGCTTTTTTGAGTAACCACCCTGTTAATGTGGGGCACACGCTGGTGGTTCCCAAAAAACATTATGTGAATATTTTCGATATTCCAGAGGACGAAGCCGCCTACCTGTACAAAATAACAAAGAGAATAGCTCATACCGTCAAAGACGCAACAGATGTTGCTGGCATCCGAATCGTGCAGAATAACGGTGAAGCCGCTGGTCAAGTAATTTTTCACTTGCATGTCCACATTATCCCGATGAAACCACACAATCAAAATAGTCATGATGGCGCTTACCGCGACAAGACAAAACCCCGAAGCAGCGAAGAACTGGAAAGCGACGCAGAAAAAATAAGACACGCCCTCATGCGACCTAATTGAGTGCAAATGATGCTTATCAGAACAAGTTTTAATACAGTTCCATAACAAAGTAACACTCAGGTGTGTTCCATGGCTGAGTCAGAAGAAGAAATTTACTCAATTATGTTCACATCGCTTAAGCATCCAGTTCGCCGCAAAATCCTGCGAATGCTTGCCGACAAACCTATGACTTTCATGGAACTGGTTGAGTACATCGGCCTCTCCAGCTCACACTTGACTTACCATTTGGAAAGTCTCGGCGAACTTGTCTTTAAAATTGAGGATGGCAGATACAAGCTCTCAAGCTTTGGTTATGCTACCGTCACAGCCATGAAAGGCGTGGAAGAAGCGCCCGAAATCGAAGTTAAACGCCGCATAAAGCTTCCTTTCAGGTGGAAATCTATAATTGCAACGTTGTTGGTTGCTGTTGTGCTTTTGGCAACTTTTTCTGCATTGCAATTTGCGGCTTTAAATCAAGTCACAGCCAACCAAAACAAATTGATAGCGGAAAATCAGCAGTTGCTGTCATGGGGTTTAGGCACAAATAAAGTCGCCACCCTACTTCGCGATGTTGCTCAAATTGACACAACCAAATACAAGATTACTTTGTTGAGTAACACGGTTGAGCAGCGGCAAGACTTCAATGTTGCGGAAGAACTTTTAAAATACTCCCTAACCAGCCCCACAAGCAACTTAGACGCAAGCTTCCGCTTCCGAGACAACCACCTCTCACGCTACCAACTCAACCCAATCGAAAGCCAGCCAATCTACACCAGAACCCAACCAGGAGATGTTTTGGAAAATGCTAAAGCAACGCTTAGCCGATACAGAGACTACTCAGGCGATGCGTACCTTGACCAGATGGCTAACCTGATAGTGCAAGTTAACCAACTTGAAAACACTGAAGTAACAGAGGGCAACATGAAACTTAAAATCACTATTGTAGGCGGCACTGTTGACTTTCTTTGGATGTACACGGATAAGGGCATTGATTTCTCAGCTAAAAGCCTGCGCATGACCTTTCAAAGCAACATCCTAACTACCTTAACGGATGGGTACTTCCTCTTTACCATCGGCAACACTAACCTTGCAATCAGCCAAGACCAAGCCGTAACCATCGCCAAAAACCACGTTAAAACCTTAACGTGGAACATAGACGGTAAACAAACCAGCGGCTTTAACGCTCAAGACACGCCAGTTTCAGTGGAGCTTTTGCCTCATCCGAGGGGTGATTCAGTTGCGCTTGTTCCTTATTGGTACGTGGTACTGAGGCTTGATAAAGTGTACGCTGGCGGCATAAACATAGTAACTGTCGGCGTTTACGCTGACACCGGAGAAATCGCTGACGTCCAGATGCTAAGCGGCTAAAACCGCGACGTAACAGTTCACGTTTTCCTCATCCACGAAAGAAACCAGTCGCAAGCCCGAATCCTCTAAAACATCCATGAAAACCTCAAGCGGAAAAGCCTTCTTTAACCCCGTTACCACAAGCCACCCGTTGTTTTTTGCAACCCTTTTTAGCTCATCAAGTGTCTGTGTGGGTTTAGGCAGGTTCTGAAGCACCGTAAAAGCGAAAACAGCCCCAAAAAAGCTGTCTCTAAAAGGCAGGTGGTCAGCGTCAGCCTGCACAACAAACACGTTACTCAAAGCCTTCGTCTGTTCTTTTGCCAAAAGCAACAGTTTACGGGAAATGTCCACACCAATAATCAGGCTTGCTCGCATGGCAACTTCGCCAAAGAAAAGTCCTGAACCACAGCCCACATCTAAGACAAAAGCATTTTCAATATTGATGCTTTGCAGTGCTTTTTGATATTTCATTTTCTGTTCTTGTGCGTATCGCTCCTCGTAAATGTCTGCTGTTGTGTCGTAACGTTGCATTATTTTGCGCTTGCTTTTCCATGCTGACAATGCCTGTGCCTTCGAGAACTCTTATGTACCATTGGCTAATTAATAGTTGGCTGAACCAGATGCAGCAACCAAACAAAATTACGGTACTCACAGAGCCAACGTTAGCGGAAGCGGCAAGGCTTATTGAGAAAGCTTTCTCGCAGAGAAAAACCCTCATCGTTGCTGGCACGTGTAGCGTGCGTTATGTCGGCAGAGCAAACTCAACGCTTGAACTCGGCGAACGCCTCTTAATAATAAAGTCAGATGGCGCGCTTCTTGTTCACCGCCCCGTGGGGTATGAACCTGTGAATTGGCAGCCGCAGGGAAGCGTCTTTCACGTTACGTTAGGCGAGGAAAATCTTGAGGTGCATGCGGTCAGGCAGAAGCCCAGAGAAAACGTAAAAATCCGTTTCAACAGTGTCCTTATGGTTTCAGCTTTGAGTTTGGATGATTCAGGCGAGTTTTTGCTTCATGCCAGCGAAGTAGACATGCACAGATCTATTCTGATTAAGCCTTCACTTTTTGAGGAGGGATTCAAGCCAATCAGTTATGAAAAGAAAGTGGAGCCTGGCTTTGTGGACGTTTACGGAGTGGACAAGAATGGCAAGCTCGTGGTGATAGAGGTGAAGCGTAAAACCGCCAGCAAAGAAGCCGTCCTGCAGCTTGCCCGCTACATCGAGGCGATAAAGGAAAAAGCCAACCGTGAACTCCGCGGCGTGTTGGTTGCGCCTAGTTTGGGTAAAGATGTGCAGCGGTTGCTTGTGACGATGGGGTTAGAGTTTAAGGCGTTGGACCCAAAAGAGTGCGCTCAGGTACTCAAAAAGGCGGAGAATGCACGGCTGGAGAAATTTTTCGGAGATTCAGTTGGGAAGCCTTAAATTATTCCCTTGCTTTTGGCTTGTTTGGAGTGTGTAAATGTTGAATTTGTGGAAAAGTATCCCAGCGGGCGATAATCCGCCTGAACTACTAAACATGGTTATCGAAGTCATGAGCGGTTCTCGGGACAAGTACGAGTACAAATCTGATTGGGAAGCCTTCGTTTTAGACCGCATTATCCCTTCCTCAGTTGTGTTTCCAGTTGAATACGGATTTGTCCCTAGAACATGGTACATTGACGACGACCCATTGGACATTATGACCTTGTCCTTTGAGCCCCTAGAAGTTGCCAGCATTGCCAAGGTACGTGTGATTGGCGCTTTAATGATGGAAGACGAGAAAGGACCAGACGCGAAAATTCTCTCAGTGCTTGTAAACGACGCACGCTTCGAAGGATACAACGACATATCTGACATACATAAGCATGAGCTGGTTGAAATTCAAGAGTTCTTTGAAACTTACAAGCGGCTTGAACCTCACAAGTGGACTAAAGTAAAAGGTTGGAAGAACCAAAAGGAAGCCAAAGCCATCGTCGCTGAGGCGATGGAAAGATACCTCAAGCTTGCTGGCGATAGGCCGTAAAACCACTTTTTCTTTTTCGAATTTTTAGAGCCATAACCGATGTAGCGATTAATAATCCTGCCAGTGCTAACAATGATGGAGATTCAGGAACAACCGTGTATGTATAGAATGCCCCCAGATTATCTTTAACTGTAGTGTTGTTAGCGTTATCAGTTGCGATTATTCTGTAGCCAACCGTCGTCTGATTCAGCATAGCTGGTATTGCGGCAGAATACGTGCCGCCGCTGACATGCGACATTGTTAAGTTATTCCACACGGTATCATTGCTGTAAGACAGAATTACTTCCTTAATTCCACTGACAGCATCAGTCACATTAACCATAACGGTTACTTCTTGATCAGGCAACGGTTCCAGCGGTATCTGGACTGGGTCACCTACAACTGGCGGTGTAGATTCATTTACATGCAAGCGATAAATTCTACCGTCTAATGCGCAAATGTAGAGTTCATCGTTTTCGTCAACGCCGAACGAAAGAATATTCAAGTTCGTATCAACAAGCTCAGAATTAGCAGCATCTCCATTTGTATGATACTCTAATGCCCAAATTCGCCCTGACCCAAAATCACCATAAACATATTTCCCAACGAGTTCTTTTAGGTTTGAACCATGGTAAACAAATCCTCCAATCACGGAGATGCCTAAATCACGCGAGTACTCCCAAACGGGTAACTCAAGACCTGACAGATCAGCTGAATCAGGCTCAAAAGGCAGGCTTCCCTCCATTAGGCTCCAGCCGTAGTTTTTGCCCTTCTCTACAATATCAATCTCTTCTATTCGGGCTTGCCCCACGTCGCCGACCCACAAGCGACTTGTTTCGAAGTCAAAACTAAAACGCCAAGGGTTACGGAAGCCATACGCATAAATTTCCTCACGATAGCCAAGAGTGTTGCCTTTGAACGGATTGCCGCTTGGGATAGAGTAGTTGGTGCCTGAAACGTCAATGCGCAAGATTTTTCCCAGCAGGGTTCCAAGGTCTTGTCCTCGCTTATTAGGGTCGTTGCCTGGTCCGCCGTCGCCTAGCGCAATGTAGAGGTAGCCGTCGGTTCCAAAAGCGATTTGTCCACCGTTATGGATGGCGGTAGGCTGTAACACTTCCATGAGAATAGATTCACTTTGGGCGTTCGCTTGGTTGGGATTGGTCGGAGATGCTGAGAAGCGAGAGATTATTGTCCTGCGCGGGTTATCAGCGACATAATTAACATAGAACTGTCTGTCACTTTCAAAGTTTGGAGAAAAAGCTAAGCCAAGCAAGCCCTGTTCACCTCCAAAAAGCACGCGGTCAGTAATATCAAGAAAAACACTGCTGGAGGATATGCTGGGTGTGTTTTCAAAAACACGGATAATGCCTTGCTGTTCGACAACAAAAAGCCTGTTTGTGCCATCCTCAGCCGCGTAAAGACCTACAGGAGTGTTGAATTGAAGGTTTGGGAAAGCAACGCCAACATTATAAGTGCCCTCAAGAGCAGAAGTAGTCTGTAGTTTAAACCAATTGCCAAGCGGGTCTTTAAGTAAAACAAAAGCAGCCACGACTAATAGCGAAATCAACAGTAAGGACAAAATTAACCGTTTAAAACTCATAACTTTCACTTTGGATTATAACTAGTTTACGGATTAACTAATTTATGCATTATGGAGAAATAGCCTTGTCGAATTAATTACCGCTAAAGTTAAAGCTAAGCACAATTATTGTATGAAATCGCGCGCCTCATCTGGCTTGGCAATTGGGGCTTTCGGCTAGCTTGGTCCAGGCTTGTAGCCTCGGGCGCTATAGACCCCGGTTCAAATCCGGGAAGCCCCACCAGTGTTATTTTCTAGTAGTAGAAGAAGAGAGTGTCGCCCTTATTCATCATCTACCAGTGGGCTTAGCGGCGAGCTGCTTTTTTGTGTCAGCGTTTGAGGTGCGTTGCAGGCTGGTTGTGGCGGATTCCTCAAGTAGAAGGAGCTTTTCTGGCGTTGGATATTTGTCTGTGCCGTTGAGTGTTGCTTTAGTTACAAAAGTTGCTCAATAATCCTGTCCACAGCAACCTTATCGCTAAGACCTGTCACGTCAATGGTTACATCGGCATACCGCCTGTAAAGCGGCTGCCTCTCCAAAAAAAGCCCATCCAACCCCTTCTCCCTTAAACCAACAACCCCTCTAATCGAAAAATTTACTCTACGCCGCTTAATCTCCTCCAAAGAAGCATCCAAAAACACCACTCTAGAGATACCCTTCAAAAAACCCATCGCTCTCGGCGAATATATGGAGCTACCTCCTGAAGAAATAACAGAATCACACACCGCACCTATGCCCAGTATGGCATTCTCCTCTAGCTCCAGAAACTTTTTCTCACCCAAACAATCGATTAAATCCTGCAATCTCTGGTTAGTATCCTGTTTAATAATCCTGTCAATGTCAATAAAGCGATAACCCAACCGCTTCGACAAAAGCAACCCTACACGACTCTTCCCCACACCAGACATACCAATAAGAGTAACATTCATAACAAAGAATATAGGTACACACATTAATTTCATTTTTTGAGGCAGATTGCAGACTGGTTGTATAGCAAACCGCAAGCAGATGCACTGTTCTAACGCTAAATACTTCGCCTGTTAGATATTCATGAATTCTTCGATAACAACCGAGCTTTTCTAAAAAAATCTTGTAACCCTTTTATATGGAAAAACTATTCAGTTCTGGTACCTTAACGGTTGATTCCATAAGGCTGTTACTTTTCGGTTGATAAAAAATCTGCAAACTTATTGGTTGCTTGTGCTAAAGTTTCTCGATTGCCTTTTTCCCTAATCTTTCAACCATGTCCTTCCGTTTTTTCGCATCCAAGATTCTGTGCTCCTTTCCAGTAAGATGTTGCTCAAAATTATGTAGCCAATGATTTTTAGAAATTCCCTTTATACTCTTGTTGCAACTACCACCCAAAGGACAGAAAATTTCGATGCTTCTTTTTCTTTCCAAGACCTATCCCTACCTACTATTAGACTGCCTTTGGAGAAATAACCCTTTTGCCTTACAGTAAAAGAAGATGAGGCTTGAAACAGATTAAACTTCATCTTTCAAGTAGCTTGCATTTTGTATCAGTGTTTTCCATCTACTTTCTCTTCTATCTGTTTCCGCAAGCCTCTGATGGTGTCTTACCGTTTAATGCTTCGTGAGGTCGTATATAATTGTGGTAATTTTGCTATACTGTTAGGGTTTGTTCTGGTTGCATGTTTGCTGCTGCATATATGGTCAGGTCGTCCGAATAAGTGATTTAATCTTGCACTTTCAGTTCATCTTCAGCAGTAAATGAACCCACGCCTTTTAGGGTTCCAAAGCCTTTATTACGCTTCTTGCTTCTACTTTCAAACGTTCTTTTTTTCACTCTGACTGGCTTTTTGGGCAACATTAATCCTCTAATGAATTTTGTTGTTGATCTTTAGCAGATATCCAGAGCGAGATATACCTGTTATTAGAGGTCAGATGAGATATTTTTGTGCTATTCTCTTGCGGCAACCGCTAAGAAGGGGCAGGATCATATCAGCAGTTGCGTACACAGTAGGGATAGCTCCAGAATACATCGTCATATGGTACCTTGTGATGCTAAGAAACCGATGTTTTCTACAGTTAGACAGAGACAGGACTCTATAATGAACTGCCGACAGTCATGTTTAAAAGCGTAAGAATATCTTTGAGTAATACGTGAGTAATGTATGGAGTCAGAAGTGGTAGTAACTAAGAAAGGTCAGACAACCATTCCTGCAAGACTGCGCAAAAAGTTCAAGATAGAAGAGGGAACACGCTTAGAAGTCGTCGAAACAGAGGAAGGAATCCTGTTTAAACCCAAAAAATCCTTTTGGGACCTGATTGGGTCAGGGGCACCATACGCTACTGTCGAAGAGGTAAAGAAGGACTTAGACAAGATGCGGGCTGAAGATGTCTAAACGAGTCTACGATACGCGTTTTCTTGCGGAGGCTGTGTACTCCAAAGACTCCAGTTTTCAAAGAAGGGCGGAAGCAGAAAAGAGGAACCATGAAAGATACATTTCTACAGTAGCAGTGCATGAACTTTACCGGTTAACGTTAATGCGTGAGGGCAGAGAAACCGCCAAGCTTCGAATATCACTGTTAACGAAAACCTTCAAAGTTATCCCTGTTGACGAGCAAATTGCGGAGAGTTCTGCTGAATTGAGACAAAAATATCAGCTTTCGATGGGCGACAGCATGATAGCTGCAACAGCAGCCATGTTGGATGCGGTTTGTGTTTCCGATGACCCACACTTTAAGCAAATTAAAGAAATACGCACCGTTTGGGTGTAACATTATTATCTGGGAATAGAAGCAAAGAAGGGCTCTTGTCCCATTTCTGCAGTTGCATAAACCGCTAGTGCCACCGCCCAGAATACGTCGTCATGTGTTCCTTGTGGGTGGTGGTAGCCTATGGTGCCGTCTTTGTTTAGGCTGTAGCGTTCCACGTTAAGTTCATTGCATATGTCGCCTCTATACGGGCGCTCCCAGCTAAGTAGCGGGTAGAAGAATTGGTGGTTTGCCATGCGCTGTTTAAGCAGGCTTGCCATCTCGCTCTTGCGCGGCACGCTAAAGTTTACGCCTTCAGCGTTGTAGATTTTGGCGTTTTGCATGTCCGCTATGATGCTTGGACCTTCCCTTGTGAAGTCCACTCGGATACGCTCGAATTTGCCCCAGCGGTCCTGCAACGCTTTGAGGTAGCCCAGCACAGTTGCGTAGATGGTGGGTTGCTGGAAAATCTTGAGGTGGCGCAAAAACAACCGCTCATTTTTACGTTCAACCACAGCAAGAACACTGTAATCGCGAGTCTGCGCCAAATCCAGCCCAGCATAAAATTGTCCTCGACGCTCTGTTTCTGGATTGTACTCTTTTAGGTCTTCACCACACGTTGCAGTTGTGCCAATGCAACTGGCGATTAGGCTCTGGGTTAGCCATACGTCTTGGTCTTCTGTCCACTCAGCCTCCATCTCCCTTCGCCAGCGGATTGGGTCATCGCCCATCTGCGTGCGGATTTTCTGTATGATGCTGGGTTTTAGTGGTCCGTTGGGTTCCATCGCTTGCTCCACGGTGACGTGGGAGGTTTTGTAATCGGCGAAGTCTTTGTGGGTGAACATTTTGTAGAAGACGCTGTCGGTGTGCCAAGGGGTGCTGGTGCAGACAAATTTGCCGTTAGTCGTGCCCAAGGTGTAGAGGATGGCATCGTAGAGGGCTTGGTCGTTGGCTACAAAGTTGAATTCGTCAGCGTAAACCACATGCAAAGTTGGTCCTCGGATAGTTTCAGGGTTATTTGGGAAAGCCTCAATCACGCTGCCGTTAGAAAAGTGAATTTGAGTGCGCTGAGGCGCAAAAACCAATCCTGATGGAAGCTTGCGGGAAAGGGAGCCTATGCGGCTGAGGATACGTTTGGTTTGACGGTAGGATGGACCAACGATGCCGATGGCGCTGTCTGGATGCGTGATTGCGTACCAAAGCAACAACGCGGCAACTATGAAACTTTTACCGCTCTGCCGACTCCACCGCGCAGCAATAAACTGGTTCTCAACAAACAGTTTGATAAATTCTTCTTGATAGGCGTAGGGCTTAAATTTCAAAATTTCCCTGCAAAAATCAACTGGGTTAGCGCTGAGTCCCTCAGTTTTCTCAAGTGCCAACTCTTCAGCTAGCAAGTTACTGCGCTGGACTTTTTGCCACTGAATTAGATACTTGTTGGGGCGCATTGTTTTGGCTTTTACCCTCAAGGAGCGCGGCATATTTTGCCTCCATGTCGTTTAGTTTTGCTTCAACCTCTCGGTAGCTCAGGTAATCGGCTAGAATTTCCTTGTAGGTTCGGGCTAACGTGGCGATGGCTTGTAGGCGCTGAACTTCCACTTTGTTTAGCCCCGGTTCTTTTGCTGCTTTGAGTGCACCCGCCAATTCCTTGAGCGTTTCTTCGACGCTGGGTAACTCGTCGGGCAGAGGCAGATTGGCTTTGGTTACTTGTTCGGATGGTACTAAGCCGAGGCGCTGGCATTTCAGCAGGATTGCGGTAGGTGTTCGCTTTAGGGTTGAGGCTATTACGTCTATGGGGGTGTTGGCTTCTATGAGTTTTTTGAGTTGAATTTCTTCTCGACGTTCCAAGGGATTCCTTTAGTCATAGGCTTTCACAACAGTGCAGTGAGCAAGCTTGCTTTTGAACTATTTTGCGCTTAAAAAAGTCTGATTTACAAATACTTTTTAAATAATTGTACCTTAGAGCTCAAATTTAGTCATATTATTAGCAGTAATGGATCACGAAAAATCTCTCATTGAATTCTCTGCAAATAAAAAATAACTATTTTGGCGACTCCGCAACTCTGCGTTTTCTAAAGAGAATAAACACGTGCCCCCTAACCTCAACCAAAGCAGCGCCAGTCGCCTCAGCAGCACGAACCGCAATCACCTGCGCAGTAACCTCACCCACCAACGCCGCAGGCAAAACCCGCACCTTCACCATCTTGTTCTTCTGAAGTTGTTTTTCAATTTCAGCTACCGACTGAGAAGTCAACCCATCCTTGCCAACCCAAATCGTCGGACCCTCATCTTTCAGAACATGCCTAACATGGCGCTTCATCCGAGTAGTTATCTTACTCAAGCTTCTTCTGCTCCTTTTTCGCCTTCAACAATATACGAGTCTGATTACCACAATTTAAACACGTCACTACAACATGAGGCTCCCTTTTCTGCCTTACCCTAACCCGACAATTAACCCCATAAACAAACAAACTATTACAGGCTTTACACGTCTGACGCCTAAACTCAACAGGCAAACGAACCTTCGCCCCCATAGCAATCCGCCGAGCAGACGCAACATACTGCACAGCCAGTTTAGGGTCAGTCCTGCCTACTTTCCTTGCCTGCTCAAACAACACCGCAATCCTCTGTTTAGCTATCTGTCTAACACTAGTCTGTTGCTTCATCAAACCTTACCAAACAAGCAAAAGAACACAGCATCAATACATAACACTTGCGTTCAAACTACCAGCTTCTCTGCGAAAGCTCAGACCGCAACCGCTCCAACGCATCCCCAAGCCCAAGCGGCTTAACCCTCAAATCTTGCTGAGCCTTCGAAGTATCAAGTGAAGAATCCCTCGGACGCTTAGCGACCCACGAAAAAGATGAAGATTCAACAGGCTCAATCAAACACTTATCCAAACTAAAAGCATCAGCAAGCAGCTCAGCAAACTCAAACCTGCTAACCCGACTTGCACCACATAAATGATACGTTCCCGTTAAACGACACTCAACAACCTCTAACGTCATCTCAGCTAAGTTCGTATTCAACGTCGGCGTGTTCCACTGGTCAGTGATAATCTTAACCCTCTCACCTTTCCGTAAGGTTTCAATAAGCCAAAGGGCAAAGTTGACTTTCCCAGCCGCTGGGGTCGAACCGAAAATAACACTTGGGCGCGCAATAAAATACTCGGTTAGGGTTTGAACGATTTCTTCCCCTTTAAGCTTCGTGAGCCCGTAATAGTTGATTGGTTTAGGCTTATCTCCCTCAGTGTAGCATCCAGCTTCACCGCTGAAAACATAATCAGTTGAAATGTAAATCAAAAAAGAACCAGCACTTTTAGCCGCCTCAACGATATTTTTTGTACCTTCAACATTTACCTTCCAAGCAAGCTCCTGATTCAACTCACACTTATCAACATCCGTAAGCGACGCCGCGTGAACAACAACATCAGGCTTAATGCTTCTAAACGATTCTTCAACCATACTCCTATCAGTAATATCCAGTCTAACGAAATTACTGCAAGCTGACAGGTTTTGGACATCGCAAGAGTTAACCTCAAAATTTCTCGCCAGCGCCAGCTGAGCCAGCTTTGAACCGTAAAGTCCACTCGCACCTGTAATCAACAGTTTCAACGAAAGCCACCAAGCTTCCAAGGCGTAGGATGCAAAATTACATCAGTAGCAAACGGCGACCACCAATGCTCATTATCAAGATACCACTGAACCGTCGACTTCAAAGACTCCTCAAAACTAAACTTAGGCTTCCAACCCAACTCAGACCTAATCTTAGATGAATCCAAACTATAACGAACATCATGGCCAGGTCTATCCTCAACAAAGGTAATTAGGCTTTCAGGCTTATTCATTTGAGCCAGGATTTTTTTAACAATATCGAGGTTGGAAACCTCATTGCCAGCTGAAACATTGTAGATTTCACCAGCATTGCCCTTCTCAAGCACGGTGCATACTGCTTCACAATGGTCTTCGACGTAAATCCAGTCTCGAATGTTGGTTCCTTTCCCGTAAATTGGGATTGGCAAATCCCTCAACGCACGAATAACCGTTTTAGGAATTAACTTCTCAGGCAACTGGTAAGGACCGAAATTGTTGGTGCACCGTGTAATAGATGCTTTCAAACCAAACGTCCTATGATAAGACAGAACAAACATGTCAGCAGCCGCCTTCGAAGCAGAGTAAGGATTAGACGGCTTAGGCGGCGTGCTCTCGGTGAAAGAACCCTCAAGTGCTTCGCCGTAAACTTCATCTGTCGACACCTGCAAAAGCTTAGCCTTATGGTTATGTTTGCGTATAGCCTCCAAAATAGTGAAGGTTCCCAACGTATTGTTCTGCAAGAACACGTTTGGATCAGCTATGCTGCGGTCAACGTGCGTTTCAGCGGCGATATTTACCACGGCATCGACTTGATGAACTAACCTGTTAATGAGTTGAGGATTACAAATGTCACCCTTAATGAAAGTGTAACGCTTGTTATTCTCTAAATCACGCAGGCTAGTCGGATTAGAGCCTATACCCATCTTATCAACGTTAATCAGCTCGTAGTCTGGATGCTTGGCAAGAACATGTCTACAGAAGTTGCTTCCGATGAATCCTAAACCGCCAGTAACTAACAATTTCATAATTCATCACTTATGTGGCGGATAGTTCCAATCCCAAGGTTTACCAACACGCGGATCATCGTTTCTTCCGTTGATAATTTTTGGAATGAGTGTTGGGTCATTCCACTCCCGGCGTTGCTCGTCTGGGTCTGCTGGGTTATACAAATTAGTGGTAAAATACAGTAGCATGGCAGGTTCATTGCCAAGTGCTTTGAAACCGTGCCAATAATGACCAGGCATACGCACAATCTGCATGTCCAAAGCGTTTGAAACTATTTCATTTAGTTCGTGTGATTTGTCATCAAAGGCACAGATTTTTATCATCCCTTTCAGCGCCAAGAAATAATCGGTTTGTCCCCTGAGGTGCCTGTGCCATGCACGAATAATACCAGGGTAAGTAAACGAGATATTTGACTGTGCAACCGTGTCTTCGCCAAAAAGTTCAGTCCAGTCTTTACGCATGACTTCTGTAAAAAAGCCTCTCTCGTCAGATAAACGCTTTATCGGTTTAATGATTATTCCTTTCAGCATGAGTAATTCCTTGTTTCCATCAGTCATTATTCTTCTAAAAATGTTTATAATAGTTACCTTTTTTGACCCTAAACTTCTACTTCCGAGTAATCGCCAACATGTAACTTTATAGTCCTGTTCCGCTGATTCCGAGTAACTTTAGCGTTTTTACCAATCAAACTGTCTTCAATCCGCTCCACATCACGAACAACAACATCTTCTTGCACAACGCAGTATTCCATGTTAGAATTCAAGACCTTTGAGTTATCGCCGATGCTTGTGTATGGTCCAATGAACGAGTTCTCAATCAACACGTTCCTTCCTATCACACATGGTCCTCTGACCGTGCTGTTTATGATTTTTGCTTCTGAATCCACCTTTACTCTGCCATCTACTGTGCTGTTGGTTACCGTTCCATTAACCTGGCGCTCGATGTACTCGTCTAATATTTTCGCGTTAGCCGATAAGATATCGTCTTTTTTGCCAGTATCAAGCCACCAAGAATCCAAAATTTCAGCCTTAACTGAGAAGCCCATTCTAATCATTTCTTCAATGGCATCCGTTATCTCCAATTCACCTCGCCAAGACGGCTTAATCCTTTCAATAGCTTGGTGAATCTTGTTAGAAAACAGGTAAGTGCCGATAATAGCAAGATTACCCATTGGGGTCTTAGGCTTCTCAACCAAATGGACAATATTACCTTTCGCATCCAACTGTGCGATACCGAAACTAGAGGGGTTCTCAACCTCTTTTAGAATAATTAGCGCGTCAAGGTGCTCACTTTTAAACTTCTTGACAAACATGTTCAAACCTTGACCCGTCAAGTTGTCACCTAAACACATGACAAACGAATCCTGACCTAGAAAACGCTTGGCTGTTTTAACAGCATGAGCCAGACCAAGCGGTTCCTGCGGAATATAAGAAACTTTGAGGCTCCAGCTTGAACCATCACCAACATAATTCTCCACATATCTGCCAGTCTCAGGCGCTGTAATAACGCCCACCTTTCTTATGCTCGTCGTCGCAATTTGGTCAAGAACATACCCCAAAATGGGTTTGTTAGCAACTGGAATAAGCTGTTTAGCGCATGTGAAAGTTAAAGGTCTAAGCCTCGTTCCTTTGCCGCCGCTTAAAACAAGTGCTTTCATGTTAATCCCTGAGTAGTTAGGCACAGCTCGGTATTATTATTTGCTGTTTTGAAATCAAGATAAAGGTCAAGCCACACATATGTTTAGTTATTAGTGAACAAGCTCGACTAATTTTTCGACAATATCTATTATAATATTTAGTGGTTTTCGCAAAGGACCAAGCGCATTAACGATATCTCGGACATTGGTTATATCGGCCTTGTTTAGGGTTCGGGTAAGTACTGACATGATGGTGAAGACAAAGACGAACACGACTACACCTATCGCTAGCTCCAATGGAGCTGGGAGGGCTAGAAGTAAAATCAGCAGATATGTTAAGACTGATGCTACTGCGGATGAGAATAAGATTTTAGCTGAAGAAAGCCATTCTACTGAGACACTGAATTGTTTCTTTATGAATATCAAACTAATGAACAGGCCAGGTAAACTCACGACTATAGAAGTTATTATTAAGCCTACCACTCCGTAGTTTGAGATGAGTATGAAGCTTAATGGGAAACCTATAACCGCTGTGAGTATGGCTACTTTGATGTTGAATTTTGTGTATCCTTGACCGTTTATGAGGTTGCTCACACTCAGGCTTCCAAAGGCTGTGAAGAGGTAACTTATTGAAAGTAACGCCAGAAAGAGAGGTGCTTGAGAATAGTCTGTTTGGAATATTGTGATAATGGCCGGTTGTGCAAGTGTCATGACAATAGCTGTTACTGGAACAACTATCAATGAGGCGTATTTGACGGAGTATTGGAAGACGTTTTTTAGGGTTTGCTGGTCTTTTTGGGCATCTAGTTTGGAGAAGGCTGGCAACATCATAGTTAGTACAGGTGTGGCGAAGAACGTTATTAGGACCACGAAGTTTAGGGCTACGCTGTAGTTACCTATCGCAGCGTCACCAGTTTGTCCAGTGACGTAAATGTTCATTAGATAACTATAGAATTGCCCTAAAAAGCCATATAGGATTGCGCCCACTGATATTGGGGCGCCGTACTTTAGCATGATTTTGGTTGTGGATAGGATTTCTAGTTTGCTATTGGGTGTTTTTGGAAGAGACTTGTACATTGTATAGGTGAGCAGTATGCCAGTTAGTCCTGCTATTAAGGCAGCGGTTATGTAACCCCATACTGCGCCTGCTGTGCCAAAACCTAGAAGCACAAGTGCTATTATGAGACCCGTTTTGACTGCGGCTTGGACAATGAGCATTATGCTGTTTAGGTGCATTTTTTCTAGCCCTGTAAAAGCAGCTGTTGCTGTGCTGATGAGTGCACCTGTTAGGATAACGATTGAGGATATCTGGATTAAAGGAGTTATTAACGGTCGGCCAAACAAGTTGGCCAAAAAACCTGACAAAGTGAAAGAGATTATTGTAAGTATAATACCAAGGGTTAATTCGAAAATTAGTCCAGATAGGATTGTGCTTTTGATTTTTTCTAGTTGGTTTTGGCTGTTATATTGTGCTACGTATCTTGTGATTGCTGTATTTATTCCCCAGTCTCTGAAGGTGGCGAATAGTACGGGTGCATTTACAGCTATGGTGTATAGTCCGTAGTTTTCGTCGCCCAGAAGCTTGGCTATGAATATGGTGCCGACTGCTGAGATGACTGTGGAGAGGATTAGTCCCCAGAGTAGGTGTACGCTGCCTTTGGCTGTTGTTTGCGCCATTTGTGCTGCTTTGGTCATTTGCCTGAGTCCTTGTGTTTTGAGGTGTTGGTTGGTTTGTTGTTGGTGCGGTTGTTCTTTTGGTTTGTGGTTGCTTTTTTATTTTATCAGGGTTTGCGTGGATTTATGTTATGAGGGTTGTTGGATTTGCTCTTTTTTTTAAAGTGGAAAATAACAAATCCACTAACTAAATGCCGTTGATACTATAATTGTGGTTATGAGGAGCGCTGTCAGAGAGAATTCTGTTAATGGGTTATCAGGTGAAGCAGTAGGTGTAGGAGTTGGCGAAGGCGTGGGAGAGAGTGTCGGGGAAGGCGTTGGCGTTGGGTCGTAGGAATTCCAGTAGATAAGCTGATTATATCCGTTGCTGCCTTCTTGCAGACCATCGTTGTAGAGGATGTCGAGTCTTGCTCCGTATTGCTTTAGTAGTGTACCAACGCTTAGGCTAATGTTGCCTGTGAGCTCATCTGCTTCCCACACTCCCCAGATGTGGTCTTTTGGCCAACGGAAACCAAAGCCATAAGCATCGGGAAGAACAAAGGCGGTTCGTTGGTTTTTAGGTATGATTTTGGGCGGGTTGTTTTGTGCGTAGTTCCAGAAGCGTTGCATTGCATCGTAATGCTCTGCTTGGAGGGTGCTGTGGCCATTTTCGTCGCTGTCAAATACTATTATGTATTTTGCGCCATTATCGTAGGCTAACAGCATGTCGTTGTAGAGTTGCTCGCCACTTTCTAGGAATGGCGGATTGGTGTAAGTCCATGTTATGATGACGCCCCAATCTTTGTTTTGCTTTTCAGCTGCACCCCTGCAGAGGGCAATGTTTATCTCTCTACTGTAGTTCCAGCCAAATTGGGCAAAAACTGTGTCGTAACCAGCTTTATAATCATACCAGTAGAGAGCGTAGTCTGATGTGAAGGTTTCATAATAAGCTGGCGGTCGTTCGTAGCCTAAGAAATTAGAAACGCCCTCAGTAAACATATTTGCCGCATTAACATAACTGCTTGGATAACCAGTAAAATTGTTCCAACCATACTCGGCAGTTCCATCTAGCTGTTTGCCGCCTGGCTCATCTAGAATATAGAACCCTAATAGTCGTTCTCCCCAGCGATTCTGTGCCATAGAATACCATTCAGTTTCGTTCAGCCCCTCTGTGGTGTATTGTGGAAGAGCTGGACGTAAGCTTATGATTGACAAACCCCTGTCATAGGCGTACTGGAATGTCTCATTTACTCTGTCCTGAAACCAAGTCACTTGTGTACTGCCAAAAACAACGAGGTTAGTGTAGCTGCTGACTTTATCAATCGCTAATTTGGCTTCTTGGGTTGCTCCGTAAGCAATATCGATGCCGACATAAACATTCGGTGTTGCTTGTGCATAACTGTCGGAGATAAAAATTTTATTTGGAAGAAACTGAATAGCCAGCAAGGCAAAAACAACTATAGCGAGCAGTCTAGTTTTCAACAGAGTTTTCCCTCGAACACTTATTTTAGCCCTCAATGAGGAACGGCGGTATTTATTTCTACACCATAGAACGCGTGACTTGTGCATCGTGTTGCCTGTACTGATTTGAGTGCTTGAGTTTTCCAGACTTTTTTAGTCAACCAATCAGTTTTGCTACATAAGATATCTTCTTTAGAGGATAAATGATGGCGGCTGATAACACAAATGTAACAAGGGCAATCAGCGGCACATCAAACAGCAGGTTGTTTGTGTAAGGAAAACTGAAGCCTAAAAGTCCAAGATGAAGCGTCTCCAAAACGATAACGTGCACCAAATAAAGGGGCAAAGTATTTTGCTCAATCCAGCGGATTAGGCGGTTGACGGTTGCGTTGCCGTTTTCAATGCGGCTCTTTGGAATACTTATTAGAATAAGAAAAAGCGCGGCTGAAGCAATTATCATATTGAAACTTAAATATCCGTGGAAATAACCTGTAGCCTGTTCGCCCATGTTGGCAGTGAGGAACCATTCGCCAAAGATTGCCACAAGCAATCCAAAGGCTAAGCCCACATATGCCACGGCTGAATGTATCTTTGTGTTAACAAGGTAGATGCCTAAGAGGAAAAATCCGACCCAATCAGTGATTACAAACATGAAAGGGTCAAAGCTCAAACTGGTGAAAGTACGGATTATGGGAACTGAGATTGTGCCGACAAACCAAATGGCAATTAAAAGCGTGAATTTGTTGCGGTCGATATGCTTGACTAAAATGCGCAGGATGGGCGTCACAGCGTATAATCCTACAAGCAAGTAAAGAAACCACAAAATTGGGTATGAACCAGAAATTAGACCTTGCCCTATGCTGGAGAACGTGACTGGCTTATCGTAAACAGTAAAACTCCAAATAAAATACACCACAGTCCAAAAAATAAGCGGTAAACCAATGCGGTGGAAGCGTTTTTTGAAGAACTCTCCCATTGGCTCATCAGCCTTAGCTGGGTTCAGTAGCAGGGCACCGCTCAACATTACGAATAGTGGCACTCCCAAGTATCCGATGGCACCATAAACATCAGCGGTGAACCAGTTTATTATGACAGCGGAGGTGATTTCACCGGGGATTTTGTAGGGGAAAAATGAGGCGTGAACGAGTATGACCATTAGAATTGCGATGGTGCGGATTAAGTCTACTGGATAATTTACGTTGACTGGCTTTGACTGCAATGGTACTTTAGAGTCTTGCGCATTAAGCCCCTCGCATTCGGAACGGATTACACCACTCATGCAAAACTGAGTAAAAAAAGTTGGGGCTTTTGGGCTAAAGATTCAAAGGTCATTATAAGTCTTTTTTAAGTTTTTATCTGATTGTTGAGCAAAGAATAGCCAGAGAAAAATTGGAAGTTTGATTGTTAGTCTTTCCACTCTGTTTCATCAAAATCTTGAGTTTTCGCTTCTTCGTCGTCGATGGAAGCGCTTTCTGTTGAGCTTTCCGTAGAAAACATATTTTTTGATTTCAGCAAAGAAAATATCGCTACAAGCGAAAGACCAAGCGTGGGAATTCCCGTCGTTATGATTCCATCAGAGAATCCTAATTCATATAGCCAAACTATGACAAATGTGAAGATCACTGAAGCTATTAGCAGCATATTTCCGATTACAGTGAAGTTAAAGTGCTTTCTCTTTAGCGAAGATAATGCTGCGATGAACCCGACTGTTGAAGAACCGAACGCAAAAACTACAAAAAGCAAGAATCCGATAGCGTTAGAAGTATCGTAACCATAGGCAGTATAGTACGCGATATACGATTGATAATACACTATACCTAGGAATCCTAACGAAACAGTAAGAGTTGAGGCGATGAGTGCTAAAAGTCCTACATTATTGTTGTAATCTGATGTTTTTGATGACGCGTCAAGTGTAGCGCCACAGTATGCACAGAAACTGCTTTTTTCGTCGAGTATTTGTTTTCCGCATTTTTCACAATTCAAGTTAGATTGCCTTCGTTTGGAACGTTACTTAGTAGGCACTCTACATTTAACTCTATTTCCAAATTAATCCCAAGTTGAAACGTGACTATCGATTGACCATCTTCTATGTCTGGAAAATGTAAGTGAAAGTTCTTTAACGATAAAGGGGGTACTAGACTTAAGTATTGACGGGTTGCGCAAAATTGTGCGCTGGGATTTTGGGTTAATTTTGTATTAATTTGGGTTAGAATCTGTTACATTTAGGGTTGAATTTTGAAAAATTGCTTAATAATCGTTTAAACTCTTGGGGTTTCGTTGGAACGGAGGTGAAAAAATCGACAAAAAAACAATTGCAATTAGTCTAATAATGCTGACGATACTTGCTACGGCAGTAGGGGCTTTCACAATGATGGCGTTTGCGTCAGCCAACGAAACAAACTCGACAGATACCACCACAGATACGACACAAACAACTCAGACAACTGACCATTTTCGGGGTGATGACAACATGATGATGGAAGCTCAATGCTTTGGTGGATTCACTGGTAGGCGAGGCGGTCATGGCGGAATGGGAGGCTACAGCACTATCGAAGTTAGCTCCGAGTACACAGATAACATAAATGCAATACTTAACAGTGACAGTGACGTGCAGAACCTAATTTCCCAAGGCTACAACGTAACATCAATTAAACCTATAATCAAGAACGTAATCGAAGGTGACGGAACCCTAACCACCAAGGCAACCACAGCAACGGTGATAATGAAGAACGGAGAATCAGGCTATGCAACCATCAGCGTTGACGTCGCAAACGAAAAAGTTACTCAAATAGTTACGATAACAAGAACAGTCATTGACAAAACAAGCAGTTAAACGATATAACGCGGCGTACGAGAGCATAAAGCTTGCAAACCTTTCTCTATCTTCCACCTTTCCTTCTATACTTTGATAAGCACGTAAGCTCTGGCATTAAGACAGGTCTTTAACTTAACTATTCCATTTTTTTAAATTAATTCTCGTAAACCATCTTTCAAGCTAACCTTAGGCTCATAGTCCAACAGCTTTCTAGCTTTAGAAATATCTGCTAAACTGTGCTTGATGTCGCCAGCTCGATGGTTTTCATACTTAATCTCCACGTCTACGTTGCTTAACTCTAAAACCGATTTAGCTAATTCGTTAATGGAAGTGGATTTGCCAGAACCGATATTGAAAACTTCGCCCTCAGCCTTCTCGCTTTTCATGGCAGCCAAGATTGCGTCAACGATATCATTCACGTTTACAAAATCTCTTGTTTGCGAGCCGTCACCATAGATTATCAAGGGTTCTTTTTTCTTTACTCTGCTGATAAAGCGTGTAATTACTCCGCTGTAGTCATTCACACCCTGCCTTGAGCCGTACACGTTAAAGAAGCGCAAAACAACTGTTTTCAATAGCTGTCTTTCGTAAAAACTTAGACAATACCGTTCGCCAATAAGTTTGGAGTCAGCATATGGAGAAATTGGATTGGTTTTTATGTCTTCAGTAACAGGATTGACCTCCGGGTCACCGTAAACGGCGCAACTAGATATGAACACAAATTTGCCAACACCTTCTTCTGCACAAGACCGCAAAAGGTTTAGTGTGCCGTGGAGATTTACGTCAAAAGTCAATTCTGGGTTTTCAACCGAAAAGGGTACACTGATAATTGCAGCCAAATGAACAACGAAATCAATGCCAGCAACATTTTTTCTAACTAATGAGACATCACGAATGTCGCCTTTAACAAAATCAACTCTATTAGTGTGCAGGTGATGTTGAATATTTTCTATCTTGCCGCTTGACAAATCGTCAATTATCCTAACAAAATAACCTTCAGCCACCAGCCTGTCAACTAAGTGGCTTCCGATAAAACCAGCCCCACCAGTAACCAAAATTTTTTTCTCAACTTCAGTCATATTAAGGCGCAGCTAACGATTCATATATCGCAATTTACACGGCTGAAACAATTATAAAGTTATTCCTATACCAAATTATCTATTGGTGATTTCCAAAAACTGCTCTTATTTTTTGGGACGGGAGCACACTTAGCAACTGTGCATTAATCATGTACGTAGTAAAAACTAAACAGCCCGCTTTTAAATTAGCAGAGGACGAGGAAATTACAAAGCGACAACTGTAAGACTTTTGACTAAGTCATTGTAAAACGATATAGTCGCTAAAAGTCAGGTGTTTAACTTAACCATAGTAAGAATACCAAGTGTGAAACGCTCGTTTCAAAATAGTCCTTAACTATGAGTTCCATAATAATTATAGTGATTAAAAATGGAAAAGCCAAAAATCATCGCTTTCGCAATAATAATTCTGCTAGTTTCAACGGCACTTCCAGCGATGGTTTTTGTTAGTGGGCAAACAAACCAAGTCATTGAAGAAAAAATTGTCAGGTTAGCTGAAGAGGCAGGAAACCAAGTTCAAAGCCTAATTACCCGTATTTACTCAGATGACGATGCTCTAGGAAAAATTGAGAATGTCACTCTCACAAATCAACTCGAGAGCAACATCACGCTATACCAAACAGATGGCTTGAAAAAACTAGAGGTCGCCAAAGAGGCTTTGGCAAATTCCCAGTATGATGTTGCCGCAGATTCAGCCCTTGAAGCGTTACAAATCTTCAGAGACATTTACAGCTCCCTACAAGCCATCTTGAAAGCTGCAGATGTCCAATTTGATGGGGTGATGGGTAATCAAGAGTTATCTGATGCCATTACTCGTGAGTTACAAAGAATAAGCACACTCAAAGACATCCTTCCAACGGACACAACGCAAGAAATCCTCAACCTTCTTGATGACGCGAATGGCAAATTGCTTGAAGCCAAAGCTCTGTTGCTTGATGGCAAAGTTGATGAAGCCAAATCACTGTTCCTTGAGGCGAAACAAAACATAGCTCAAGTCTACCACTACCTAAAGAATCAAGCTGAAGAATCAAACAATTGGCGCCTCAACGCCTACTGCCAAAGACTTCAGCAAAGAATCCAAGAACGCTTCGCGTACGGAAATCAGCATGGCATAAACTTTAACGCGGTCCTAGAAAGTCACGGATACCAGAGCGAAAATCAATTCATGCAGACACTCCAAGGCAGAATACAAAACGCTCAGTCGCAAACAAACCTGCAAAACGCCATTCAAGAATGTCAATCAATTAGCCAAATGGTCCAAAGTATGGAACAAGCACTGAATCAAGAAATTAACCGTCAACAAGGAGGAAGCGGAGCTGGCGGTGGCAACGGTCCAGGCGGTAATGGCGGCAGCTAAAACGACCAGTTTTCAGCCTATTTTTTGAGAACCACTTGGTTTTCTAAACCAATCTTTTTTACTTCAACTATCTCCAGTTTCTCAAGACGCTTAACTAATCTCCACAGGCTTGTTCGGGGTACATCAGGGAACCGTTCTCGTATTTCAGCCTCAAAAGCCGCGCCGCCTTTTTCAGCCAAAAACTGAAGCACTTCACGGTCTTCTTTCATTAACTGTGGGTTTTCGTTGAATGTTTTCTTTAGGTTGAATCGTCGTTTTCGCTTAAACGCTAATACTACGACCAAAAGAAGTGTTGCCAGTACAATGCCTGTTATGGCGCCTATGTACTCGAAAGGAAAGCTAAAGATGCCGTGAGGAACTGGAGTTTGACTATTTTGGTCTTCTGTTACCAACTGCAAAAGGTAGCTGATTTCCCATTGCCCCGAATTCAAGCGCAGGGAAACCTGATTATTAGTGGTGTCTATTTCAGTTGGTGCGTTGCTTAGATAGATAATGGTTGAGTTAACAGGGAAAACCACTGAAACACTGCATGGATTATTCATGGTTAAGGTCCAGACCTCGTTTTCCTTGCAAGTGAGGGCGTTAGTGTCATATTGGACCTGAAGTTTGGCGGCACCTAAAGAATAGATAACTAGGTTTTTTTGGTTAAGTTGGTAATCAACCGCTGTCAGATTGTCGTCCAAAACAACCAAGTTTTCAACAGAAGCAGACAACAATGGAATAGTAACCTCGGCTGAAAGTTCATCTACAAGTAATGTCTGGGTAACATGGGCTAAGCCGTCTCGGTAAACTCTAACGTCGGTTGATTCAACTTCAAACGGCAATTGAGCGGTGGCAGGAAAAGAAAAGATAGCTACAAGTAATATTGCAAGGAGCGTGATTTTCCAGCTTCCGCTATGCTGTCTCATGATACGTCGCAATAAAGTCTGCTTATGCAAAAATAAGGTTTGTGCACATTTAAGCAATGTTTACTGCTCATTTTGACTTTAATTTACCGTTAAGTAATGCTATTTCAGGTTTGAAACGATTGTTTCACAGTGTCCCTTATGTCTTGCGTTAGCATACTCTTTTTCGGGTGATAAAATGAATAAACCAAGCAACCTAAAAAGAATCAGTGGACTACTACTCGTATTGTTGATTATCGGGTTAGTAGCGCCTCTATCTACGGCAATTGCAGGCAACCAGAATGGGCAAGGGCAACAATCTGAAACAGGAAATAACAGCCCTGAAACGCCAAGCACGAACGCAAATCAGACTGGCCCCAATTTCCCAGATAATGCAAAGCAGTACAACCGAACTGACCTAACACCTGTTGCTCAAAGAGAACAAGTCCAAGCAAGAGAACAAACACTGTTCAGGTATAGAAACATGACTATGCTTATGAACTGCTCCCAAAACTGTGAAGTAACCTTTACTGCTGATGAAGAAGTAACACCCAAAATTTTTGGGTTAACAGTTGAGCCAAACCAAACAATGTCGCTAGTGATGAACCTGTCTAGGTCTCCGCTGCAAGGTGCAATGGTTAACGAGCGAAGCCTAAACTTCTACTTAGGAATAGAACCCAACGCCACGGTGCAACTGCAAGCGCAAATAAGACTATACATCAACCAGACAGAACTCAACCAAAACCTAAACAGAGAAGTTAACGCTTCAAGATTAACTTGGATGTACTGGAACCAAACCAGAGCGCAATGGGAGGCGGTTGAAAGCTACATGGACCAGAATGGCTACTTGGTGTGCAATACCAACCACTTTTCCACTTGGACAGTGGCGGAAATTGAGCCTGAAGCAGAACCCTCCACCGAGCCAACAGAAGACAATAACATACCAACAGTATACATCGTTGCGATAGTGGTAGTCGCAATTGTAGCAGTCGCTTCAGGACTAATTGCATATAAGAAGCGTAAGTAGCCAATTTTTTTCTTTTATTTTCTTATTTCAATTTTTTAACTTGCTCGTTCGCAGTTTCAAGCTCTTTCTTTTTGCTCTCTTGGTAGCTCTTGACTTTACCTTGCAATTCAGCATTTTCCAAGCTCAAGATTTTCGCTGCCGCAATGGCTGCGCCTTCAGGCTCAATCGTCACAACAGAGCCTATTCCGCTTGGAACTCTAAGAGAAGAATAAATGTCTGCACCGCCGAACTTTTCGCTGTAAGGTGGACAGGCGATTACGGGTTTTGTGGTGTTGCCGTCGACAAAAGCGCTTAAAGCGTTCGAGCGCCCTGCAACCGTGATGTAAACAGCTTTTTCTTTTTCAAATTCCTTGATTATGGCAAGGACTTTCTCGGGCGTCTTGTGTGCTGAAGCAACCCTGAACTCGTAGTTTATGCCTAACAGTTTTAGGTATTTTGATATTTCACGGGAAAAATCTAAATCCCGCTCTGAACCCATAATTATTACTGCTACGCCAACCATGCAAGTTTCACTGTACACTTTAATGAGCAAGTAGCTAATTAATTTTTAATGTTTTAAGGTTGATAGGTTGCTACAGGTTCCAATTCCCAGCTTGTAATTTTTCCAAGCGAAGTCCAAGCTGTAAAGCGGCGGGTGACAATTTGATGCGGTTGTAGAGTGCCGATTATGTCTTCTTTAACGTCTGTACCGTTACTCGTATGCAACGTGTACCTTAATCGCACATTGAAAAGTGTTAAATCTCCAACGTTTTCAACTTCGCCAGTTACCCAAAGATAATTAGCGTTCCGTTGCCCCTCCATTAACTTGATTCCAAGGCGTGTCTCAATTTTGGGTGATAATTCGCCATTTGCGTTTGCCCCGAAGAGATTCAGCAAGTCGGAATAATTCCGTTTAAGAACCTCCAACTCGCTGTTTGTTTTTTCCAGTAACTCTAGCAGTTCATGATTACTTTTTGTTAAAGCTACTTGCTGATGGAGCAAGACTCCGGTTGTTATCAACAGCACAATGACGATTGTGACTGTTATTATCGTCTTCTTGCTCATTTTTTATAGACATTCTCCTATATTTTAGCCAGATATAGAAGGGATATTTTACTCTTCGAGGAGAACAAACTGTTCCTCTAAAAGAACACTAAATCTAACACGAAAAAGAGAAAGAACTATCCTTCTCCAAAGAATCTTTGTTCAAACCTCTTAAGCCACGGCGGAGTTTTAACCAATGCATAAATCAGCATGCCAAGAATGCTTGCGCCTATAGCCACCAATATTGGGAGAAGCACGTAAACTATGACTGGCACTCCCTCGCTTATGGCTATGTAACCAAGGAATCCCCATACGCCAATGAAAACACCTACCATAGCAATGTTGATTATCAGAATCGCTTTAACTATAGGTTGAAGGCTGCTCTTTTGAGATAACGCGGCAATTTTGACATATTTCTCATCTTACATGCTTGTTCTTTGTTGAATAAGGTTTAGGTGCTCGACGGCTTTTTCTCCAAAAGATGTTAAAACGTAGTAGTTGCTACTATTTTTTTCAATTAACCCCTTGAGCTGTTCTAAATGATAGTTAAGCTTTCCAGTAGATAAACCAAGTTCAGTAATAAGTTCGGTATACGATATGCCTTGCTTTCTTGACTGAACAATTCTAATTATCGTCCGACGCGTCTGATGAGCTAAAGCTTGGAAGGTAACATTTTCAATCTGCTCACTCTTAGTCAACATTTACTTATCCTCAAAAATCTAATGAACAAGAACCCCTTAAATGACTTTTTAACAACTTTTCCTTGACAAAAATTCCGTCGCTTAAAAAAAATAAACCTAACCAAACAAGCCAAGCAATACTTCAGTTAACTTTTTTGCGGTAGCTTGAACCTCAGAACTTAACCCTTCACCAAACTCCATGTTTTTGGGCTCAACCAGCAACAAACCAATTTTTGCACCCGTTGCCTGCTTAACATACTCACAAAAAAGCCTCAAAGGCAAAATATGCGTTGTAACAGCCGAAAAATCCACAATCGACTCAGCATCCACAAGACGAACCTGCCCAGGTTTGAGCCCTAAAAAAGCAGCATCAACCAACAATACATTCGTAGGATTGAATTCCTCGATGTCCAAGAGGTAGCTTTCTGGAACCGTCTCACACTCCAGCAGGAGAACATTTTTTGAAAGCTTGTTTTTGAGGTCTTCAACGATTTTCAGTCCGATGTAATCGTCTTGGCGTATGGGGTTGCCAATTCCAGCTATTACAACCCGCTTTGCGCCGTCTAACCAGTCTTTGAGTTTTTTTTCGATTTTATCAGGCATGGAAACACCGATGCAGAGAAAATAAGCGTGTACCTAGAAAAAGTTTACCACGGCATATTGCGGTAAGCCATGTCTATTCATTGCTAGGCTGTTTCCTCTCTAGCCGTGGAGGTTTCCTACGACCATCCCACACATGATGCAACGCTAAACTTGGATGATGCAGAAGCATTCGTGGACCAGAATAACGCATTACTTTCTTGACTTGCTCTTTCATGTCTGGTCGGTAACAGTGAATTAGGCATTTGCCGCATGTGCTTTTTTTCTCTTGAAAAGGGCACTTATCCAGACGCATAAAAGCGTACTCTTGGAACTGTTTGCATTCAGGGCAAATCTCTCCATGAGTGCTGTGGTGGTTTTTGCAGTAGATTTCTACCATGCACTGTATGGTTTTTTTCTCGCGCTTCATTCTCTTATGATTGGGGTTGGGAGGTTGCGGTTGCATTCAAATCGTGCCCTAATGTAAGAAAGAAACATGTGTTTTTCACATAAAGGTTTACCCTAAAACATTAGGGATTATTGATGCCCTGAAAGAAAGCGAGCTAAGTTAACGGCTAACTTTGCTGACTAACTGTTTTTGAGCGTTAAAGACCTCAACAGTTAGGGGCATTTGTCCAACTGCAGCATGTGTTGCGCAGCCGAAGCATGGGTCGTAGGCTCGGAAAGCCATCTCAACCATGTTTAGGATGCCGTTGTCGACTTTGCCGTCGTGGATTAAGCCTTTTGCTGCGTCGCGGATGCTCATGCAGATGGCTGGGTAGTTGTTGGTGGTTGCCACGATTAAGTTAACGTCTTTAACGAGCGCGTCTTTGTCTAGGACGTAGTGGTGGATTAGTGTTCCGCGTGCTGCTTCGGTGATGCCGACTCCTTCGCCTGGTTCGCCTGGCTTGTTGCGCACGTTTTTGCTTGTGATTTCTGGGTCTTTAACTAGTTCCATCGCACGTTCAGTTGCGTAGAGCAATTCGATGAGTCTTGCCCAGTGGAAAGCCAAGGTGCTGTGAACTGGTTTACCGCCGAGCGTCTTGTACATGACCTCGTATTCTGCCTGTGCAAGCGGAGTTGCCATACCATCGGAAGCATTTAATCGTCCAAGTGGACCGACACGGTAAACACCGCTGTCTGCGCCTGGAACTTGTCCTTTCCAGCCGATTGCTTTGAGGTATGGGAATTTGCTGTATGTCCATGGTTCCACGTGTTCGCCGATGTGTTTTAGGTAATCTTTGGGTTCAAACTTTAGGAACTCTTTACCTTTGGGGTCAACAACTCGAATTTTGCCATCATAAAAGTTTACTTTATTGTTTTTATCAACTGTGCCCATATAGTAGGTTGGCATTGTGTAAGCATCACTCTTGATTAGGTCAACGTATTTGGTGTTGCCTAAAACTACATCATGGAACAGTTTAAGCGTGAATTGCGCAAAGTTTACGCATGAAGCAGCCATTCTCTCGATTTCTTGCCTGTTTTCTTCGCTTAGCGGCTTTGACATCCCGCCTGGTAATCCACAGACTGGATGAGTGGCTTTTCCCCCGATGATTTCGGTCATTTTTTGACCGTAAGCCCGATGTTTTATGACTTCTTTTGCAATGTCTAAGCCTACTTTCTCGATGACGCCGAGAATGTTGCGTTTTTCTGGTGGCGCATCTGGTCCGACAACGAAATCTGGTCCACCAAGATAATAGAAGTGTAGTGTATGGTCATAAATGTAGTAGGCGCTGTACATTAGTTCTCGAAGCTTCTTTGCTGCCGAAGTTGGTTCTACGTTGAATGCTGCGTCTAAGGCTTTAACTGCTGCAAAGTGGTGGGCAACTGGGCAGACACCGCAGATTCTGGTGGTTAGTTGAGGCATGAGTTCGGCTTTTCTGCCGATGCAGAATTTTTCGAAGCCTCTTAGTTCGGGGATTTTTAGGTAAGCGTTTTCTACTTCGCCTTGGTCGTTTAGGAATATGGATACGTTTCCGTGTCCTTCAAGGCGTGTGATTGGGTCAATTATTATTTCTTTCATTTTTTAATCACCTTTCTTTTAAGGATGGAAGCTGGAAGACTGTACATGTAGAAGGTGCCAACTGGATCTTTAATTTGGCTGATCAAGTCTTCAATCTCCTTCTCAGTATATTTTACTTTGCCTGGCTCGCCGTCATATCCGAGAATGGACGCTAATGCAGATATCATTGCTGCGCCTTGTTCTGGCACGCTGGGGGCTGGTCCACCGCAACCTGTGCAAGGCATGTCTACTTTTAGGCATTGTGCGCCACAACCGCTTCTGGTTGCAAGCCCCATGCATAAGATGCCTTGTTCGAGGAGACACTTTTCTGGTTCAGGAGCCTTTTCGTAGACTCGGTAGAGTTTACCGATTTTTTTGTTTTCGCGTTTGCGTTCGCATTCGTCGCAGACTGCTTTGAGGGGAGCTAGCACTGAGCCTTTTGGCGGCAACTGATTGCTTGCGATGGCGTCTACTGCGGCGGCAATTAGTTTAACTGGGGGTGGGCAACCTGGCAGGTAGTAGTCAACGTCAACGGTTTGGTCGAGGGTTTTTACTGTGTCGTAGAATTCTGGGATTTTGAGGGTTCCTTCAGGAACCTTGGTTACGGTTTGAGGAGCGGTTGAGGCTGGGTTAATGTTGGACTTGTCTTTAATGTAAACCTGCTCAAAAATTTCATTCTTATTATGCAAGTTTGCAAGCCCTGGTATGCAGCCTTCGTGGGCGCATGAACCGAAAGCAACCAGAGTTTTTGATTTTTGTCTTAGAAGTTTTGCCATATGTTCTTGTTCGCTGTTGCGGATGGAACCGTTGAAGAATGTTATGTCGATGTGTTTGTCTGGGAGTGCTTCGACATCTTTGTATTTGATGTCCATGGCGACTGGCCAGAAAACTATGTCGGCGATTTTTACTACGTCTAGGATTTTCTCGTTTATGTCTAAGACGGCTATTTCGCAGCCGCCGCAACTTGCAGCCCAATAGAAGGCTATTTTTAATTTTTGACTCATGGTTTGTTTGCTCCTTCGGCTATTTTGTTTAAGAGTTTTGAGGTGTTTACTCTAAGTTCGTTGAATGCTAATTCTTCTGGTTTCATACCCATGGCTAACCCCAACAGCTGTGGGTAATGGAGTATTGGAATGCCATAGGTTTCATTAAACATTTTCTCTATTCTAAGCTCGTTTGTATCATACATTATGTGGCAGAACGGGCAAATCGTGATGAGCGCTTGCGCGTCAACTTGTTTTACGTGGTTTAGTTTGTCTCTTGCGAGTTGCAGGGCAACTTTGTCGCTGACTCCAACGCTTGGTGCTCCGCAGCATTCGGTTTCGTCGATGTAGTCGAGGCATGTGGCGCCTGTGGCTTCGATGAGCATTTTTAGTGTTTGCGGGTCTTCGGGGTCGTCAAAGCCGATGTATTCTTTTGGTCTCAGGATGTGGCAACCGTTGTGTTCAGCAACTTTAATGTTTGTTAGTGGTTGAATGACTGCGGCTTTTATTTTTTCTACGCCAACGTCTTCTTTGAGGACTTGGAGAAGGTGTTTTGTTTCGATGGCGCCTTTGAATTCTAAGCCTGCTTCTTTTAAGTGCGCATTGATTTGGTCTTTGAGGGCTTTGTCTGCTTTGAGGGTTTTGTTGACTTTCTTTAGGGTTCCTGCGCATCCTGGACAGAGGGTAATTATGTTGAGACCTTGTTGCTCGGCCAGTGCAAGGTTTTTGGCTGCTAAAATAAGCATGGTTTCGTGGCTGACTGGGTCAAGGGGGAGACCACAGCAGTTGAATTCTGGCATTTCAACCAGTTCAATTCCAAGTTTGGCGAGAATTTTGCGTGCGCTGATTTCGTAAGCAGAAACTCTGTAGGGGATTGCGCATCCGAGGAATATTAGGAATTTATTGCCCACTTTGAGTTGCTCCTGTTGGTTGTTTTATTCGTTCAATGAATTTTACTCCCTTTAGGGTTTTTTGAACGTTTTCAGCGTTGCCTTTGGGCAGTGGTGGAAGCCCTTGGCTTTCGCGTTTTTTGATTCTTAATTCTGGGATTTTGTAAGCGTAACCTGATTCAAGTACAGCTTGGGTTTGGTCTTTGAAGACTTGCGGTATGCAACCCTTTTCCACAGCGAGATTGCGGAAGACGCGGATGACGTTTGCGACTTCGACGTCTTGTGGGCAACGGTCTGTGCATGTGAAGCATGCCGCACATAACCATAGTGTGTCGCTGTTTAGCACGCGGTCTCTTAGACCCAGTTGTGCCATGTGGATAAGGGTGCGTGGTCGGTAACTGTCGCTGTACCTTGCCACTGGGCAGTCTGATGTGCATGTTCCACACTGGAAACATTTTAGGATTTTTTCGCTTCCGTGGATTTTTTGTAGTTCATATTTGAATTTGGGGTCGAGTTCGGAAGCTTTTATGGGCTCTTGGCCTTTTGTTGTGGGGGGTGCTGCTGTCTCAGTCATAAGGTTTTCACTTTGACAGATTAATTTTGAGCACGTGCGTGCTTAGTTACTCTCAAATCCCATAACAACTACATAAAGCTTGAGCCAAATCATGGATGATTCTTCCATAATTTCTAAGCCATTAAAATCATTGAAAACTTAACTGAAATCGCCACAACTAAGCTTCCGAACCAGCCATCAAAAACATCCAATCTTTGAAACTAAAGCTTGATTTTTTCTATATCCACTTTATATTTCTACAATCGGCAATTTTTTGAAATATTGCTTGTTGCTTTGCCATAGTGTTACGATGGCGATTGCTTGCAGTACTAAAGCAAACACAACCATTACCGTTGCTGAATATCCGCTTTCGATGAAAAAACCAAAAATGACTCCGCTTGCCAACGTACCTATGCCCAGAATAGTGTTAAAGACACCATACGCTGTGCCTCTCCTTCCAAGTGGAACAAACGCGCACACGGCAGCGCGATAGATTGATTCTTGCATGCCCAGCACAAGGCCAAACATTACGCATGCGGCAACGATGCCTGCTAGACCACCCAGAGAGACAAAAAGGATGGGAAACACTGACAGCGTAAACGGTAAGGCAAGAAGCTTGATTCCCAGCTTATCAAACAAGTGTCCAGAAACTAAAGCCATCGGCGCATCTACACCTTGCACAATTACATACAATAGAGGCACTATCCATGCTTGACCTAGAGGTTGGAGAATTAAAGACCCAGAGAAGAGTATGAGTGCAACTGGAATAAGCCCTAAAGTGTTTAAGAAAACTGCAAGGCAATATAACCAGAAGCTACGAGTGAGCGGTGCGCGTTCTTGTTTGGCGTTTTTTGCTTCGGCTTCAACGTTTTTTCCAACTTTTCTATAGGTGTAGGCTATCACTATCATCATTAAAACGTAGGGAATTATGAGAAGCCCAAACGCCACTTGATAATTATTTGCGGTGAAAAACAATACGGCGGCAAAGAGCAGGGGACCTAAAATGCCGCCAATTTGGTCTATTGCTTCGTGAATTCCGAATGCTTTTCCCGAACCAACGTTCTTGCCGATTACAGAAACAACCGTGTCTCTTGGTGGCGACCTCAAAGCTTTCCCCAGTCTTTCTAGCAGAATGAGAACGATTACTAGTTCAAGGCTGTAGGTTAAGCCTATGAGCGGTATTGCAAGGATTAACCCGTATCCTGCGAATATGAAGACCCAATAGGCTTTGCTTTTGTCCGCCAATGTTCCGCTGATTAGTCTTGCACCGTAGCCTAAGAATTCTCCTGCGCCGCTTACGATGCCAACCATAACCGCTGAGGCGCCAAGAAACATTAAGTAGTCAGGGGCGATTCCTCTGCCTGACTCATAAACAATGTCTCCCAGCATGCTCACAAGCCCTAATGTGAGGATGGCGAGGTAGGCTGTTCTCTTAGAAATTTTAGTATCAGCCAAGCATACCCCGCCTTTTATCATCTTTAGTTTGAGTCATTTTATCAGAAACAAGCTTTGTCTATACAACATATATATCTTGAATGCTTACTATCCCGTTGTCTCCTACAATATGTTTTAGTTCAGGCAGTAACGGTTCAAGTTTTGACTGCTCATCTATGACTTCGATAATCAGGGGCATGTTTACTGTGACGCCTTCCAGTTTTAGAGCGGACTTTCCTCGTTTCCCAAACCCGTTTACTCCAGTCCAAACGGTAGCGCCAGCAACCCCTGATTTCTGCAATAAATCCATTATTAGTGTTTGTAGACGTTTACCGCCGACTTCATCATTTTTCTTGAATACAATTTTGACGCTCCACATTTTCATTCTCATTTCAACACAAGCTCCATCATACCTGTACCTAACAATCTGCCACCGATTACAGCTACAAAAGATAAGCCAACATTGGCCGCCATGTCTAAAGCCGCAATACCTAACCTGTGGCTATCAACCAGATTAACAGTCTCAAGTTCGAAGGATGACATGGTAGTGAATGAACCGCAGAAGCCCACAGCCATGAATATTGAATAGCGCGAGTCCAAATTAAAAGCAATCGAGAGCACTGAGAAGAGCCCCAAAATGAAACTGCCTAACACATTGACAATCAATACATTAACTGGCAGAACGCCTATTGTTATTGGAGATTCAACCATCCTGTAACGTAAGTATGCACCGATTATAGCACCGATTGCTAAAAGAAGAAATTCAATTCCCTTCATTGCTCAAAATCCTCATTATAGCCACTACTTGATAGGTATTTTCGAATGTTGATATTCCAAGCGTTGATCGCGCAAACCCGCCGTTTCCGTTTTGGCATTCAAGTAGAAACTGCATTGTTTGCGTAGGATATTTACTTTGTTGACCAAGCAAGCTCAGACTCATTATTCCGTGATACGTGTATTCGACGTAAGGCATAAAATTTATTGGAATTGCTGTAAAACCACCGTTAGGTTTTTCGCAGGCTCTCAGGAACATCAGAGCACTGCTGAGAGAGGTTAAGTCATAGCGCAGGTAACTTAAAGATTGAATGGCATAAAATGTAGAGGTAATGTTAGATTTGCCTTTTGAACCAAATCCGCCGTCATGTGGATTCCTAAATTTCAGAATCCAATCAGCCACCTTGCCGTCATTTGTGTGGATGTTGAAGAGGCGCGCAAGCTCAAGAGCCATGGCTATTGGTGTAAATTCAGACGAGGCTTCTGAGAAAATGTCTGTTGAGTGAATGTAGTTTGAGGGGTCACCAAGTGTAAGTATTTGTTCTTTGAGAAATTGGTCGTTATCTACCCCGCACAGCAACTTGGATTTGGTTACATAAAACAGCGAGTAAATGGTGTCAACTTCGAGTTGATCTAACCACTTAATAGTTTTTGCCTTATTAGGAAATTCTGCATCCAACCATTGTAAAATTGAAAGACCATAAAAAGTGTCTTGAGCGTTTGAGTGCCCACCTTGACAAAACGTGTATCCGCCATCATCGTTCTGTCTATCGACAACATATTTTATGACCGCCTTTGAATCTAAGCCAGTTAACCGCTGTGTCATGTTCTCACTTTCAATAGTATAGAAGCCATCAGCCTTTAGTTAAAAGGCGGTTAATCGGCGAGCCTCATCGCCTTAAACTTGAAAAATACAAAATCAGCATAATAAGGCTTCTTCTCGCGCCGCGCAAGATTTATGCTACTCATTAAAACAGTGGAAAAGGGCTAGTTCATCTTCAGTTATGCCTGCTTGGCGCAGTTTGGTGATGCATGTTTGGTATTGTTTTTGTGTAAACCTTGAGGGCTCAAGGGAAGCGCCTTTGCTTGTGAAAAGGCAGGTTTCTTTGGCAACTCTGCCTTTTTTGAGGACGAACAATTGTTTTTTGAATCGGTTGAGTGCTTGGCAGTTTTGGGTTAGCATGCCAAAGGGGGTGTTGGGGAATTGTCGGCATCCGCTGGGTCGAAACTCGTAGATTGTGCAGGTTTTGTTTTCAAGAAACGGGCAGGGGGTCTGCGTGATGTATTGGTCGTAGTTTGCTTCGTCTGCTTCCCAAAGTTTGCCTAGCTCTTCGTAGAGGGCTTTTGCTTTAGCGCAGACTTCGGGGTGTTCTTGTGGGTTTGCGTTGATTGGTCCAGCAGTCAAGAAATCATCCAGCGTGCAGCAGACGCCACATTGGTTGCAGAGAAACGGCAAATTAATTGACCAAACGCCGTTTTTGGTTTTGAATTCTAAGTGGACATAGAAGGTGTCAATCATCTTGCATTCCGAACACGATTCAACTGTTTGTTTGTTGCTTTCAACTTTTCGCTCTTAAAAATTTGTATTATCAACCAACTGCAGCTTAACGAACTTAATTACAAGCAACCCAGCAACAAAAAATACAGCAGTAAACCATACCACGGCTAATCCTAAGTATACAAAGTTGCCAGTCTGAGCAAATAAAATAATTAGTATGAATATGAAAACACTGCCTATCGCGCCTCCAGCGCCCCCAATAGCGCTATTAATCTCTTTGTTTTTTACTCTAAGCTTTGAGGCACAAACTTGGCACGTAATTGAGTTAAGGTTAGTAAGCCGTAACATTTTTCGTGCTTGAATTTTATTACCGCATTTGGGGCAATCGGTCATTTTTAACCAAGATTAAATGAGTGCCTTCGGATATTAAGTTTGAGGTTGCACCTTAAGAGCTAAAATGTACCTTATGTAATGCTTAAATAATTTCGGCTCTTGTATTTGTTCGGCTGAGAAAGTGACACTTACACAACAGAAAATTCGCTTTTTTAACACACTAACCCGTAGAAAGGAAGAGTTCAAGCCGTTGGAACAGGGCAAGGTGAAGATGTACACTTGTGGTCCAACAGTCTACGATTTTGCGCACATCGGCAACTTCCGCGCTTTCCTCTTTGAAGACTTGCTTAAACGCTGGCTGATTCAGCGCGGCTACAAGGTTACGCACGTCATGAACCTAACTGACGTGGATGATAAAACCATTAAGGGCAGCCAAAAGCAGGGTTTGCCACTTAGGCAATTTACTGATTTTTACGTGAAAGCCTTCTTTGAGGATATTAAAGCCCTAAACATCATGCCTGCAGACGTTTATCCAAAAGCAACCGACCACATACCCGAAATGGTCACAATAATCAAAACATTGATGGCTAAAGGTATCGCTTATCGAGGCGAAGACGGTTCAATCTACTATGCTGTCAGCAAGTTCCCAGACTACGGCAAACTATCCCACATAAAAGTCGGCGAACTCAAGGCAGGCGCACGAGTCAGCCAAGACGAATACGCCAAAGAAGAAGCCCAAGACTTCGCCCTCTGGAAAGCATGGACACCAGAAGATGGCGATGTATTTTGGGAGACGGAACTGGGCAAGGGCAGACCAGGCTGGCACATCGAATGCAGCGCCATGAGCATGAAGTATCTGGGCGAAACCTTTGACATTCACTGTGGCGGCGTAGACAACATGTTCCCGCATCACGAGAACGAGATTGCGCAAAGCGAAGCCGCAACGGGCAAGAGGTTTGTGAATTACTGGTTGCACAACGAGCACCTGCAGGTAGAAGGCAAAAAAATGGCAAAACGCTTTGGCAACTTCTACACTCTACGCGACCTATTAGCGAAAGGCTACGACCCTATCGCGATTCGCTACTTGCTGTTGTCAACGCATTATAGGCAACAATTCAACTTCACCTTTGAGGGCTTAGAAGCCGCAAAAAGCGCTGTTGAACGCTTAAGAAATTTTGTTAGGCGCCTGCACGATGCAGACGGAAAAGAATGCAAAGAAGTCTCAGCCTTAACAGAGAAGCTTGAGGCGTGTTTTGGCGGCTCAATGGATGATGACTTAAACATCAGCGTGGCTTTGGCGTCACTTTTTGATTTCGTCCGCGACATAAACAACCTGCTGGATTCCAACAAGGTAAGCAAGGCAGAAGCGGCAGACATCCGCGGGTTGATGATGCGCATTGACGAGGTTTTAGGCGTCATCGGCAAAGTGGAATCCGAAGAGGTACTGCCCAAAGATATTGACGCAATAGTGCAGAAGCGCGAGGAAGCACGCAAAGCCAAAAACTGGAAAGAAGCCGACGCCATACGAGCGCAACTAAAAGCCATGGGCATCGTGCTTGAGGACACAGCGCAGGGTGTGCGGTGGCACAGAGAGAAAACTTAGGCAGTTTTACCTGTTAAGTTCCATTCTGAGGTCGCGTACTTTTCTTTGCAGAGTTTTTTGGCAAGCTCAACCTCGTAAGGCAACAATGAGCCTGGTTCAAGCTGGATTTTCAGCATAGCTCTAAAGCCCTGTGTAAGCGCGTTGACAGCGGTTTCTGGCGAAATTGGATGCCTCAACTCATTTTCGATACTAGTGATTTTCCGCTGTGCAATGTCTGTTGCTTGAGCGCAGGAGAGGCTTTTGAGTTTTAGAAGCGTGAACATTTTGGGCAAATCCGCCTTCAACAGTAAGGTGCCGTGTTGCAGTACAATGCCACGTGTGATAGTTTGGCTACTGCCGCTGATTTTTTTGCCATTCACCGTTAGATTCGGGCAGTTTTTTGCGTCGCCGCTGCTGAAATCTGCAGGTACACCCAAGAGCCGCAGGGCGTCGGTTATGGCTTCATAAATTTTGAAGTAGACAGTTGTTATGTCTGCAGTTCCTAAATCACTCACTTTTGCCACCACGCTGTAAGTAACCTCGCCTTCGTAGTCGTGGTAGACGGTGCCGCCGCCGCTGATGCGCCTAACAACATCCACGCCCAGTTTTTTGCAGTTGTCAAGGTAGAGTTCGTTTTCTGGGTTCTGGTTTTTGCCGATGCTTGCGGCTGAGGGCTGCCAACGATAAAACCGCAAGGTGTTGGGCACTTTGTTGGCTGTTCGTGCGGTTAGGATGGCTTCGTCGATTGCCATGTTCATTGCGGCAGTGTTAGTTTCCAGTGGGAGTAAACGCCAAGTGTCCATTATTGTTCAGTCCTTGCCAATGAAAAATTGTGTTAGACTTAAAACTGTTATGCAAAACTGTCTGTTTTTGGGGATTAAGTTATTTAGATGCGCTTAACTTTAAACCAGAAACAATCAAACAAACGAGGAAATTTCATGCCTAAAGCTAAAGTCGGCGTTTCAATGCTCTACTGCCTTGGCGAGCCATTCAACCGCATGGTCAAACGCTTAGGCAAATTGGACACACACTACATAGAGATTTTAGATGACGGCACACACGAACTAAACAAGGCGCGCATTGCACTACTCAAGGAAGCTGCAAAACGCTACAAACTAGAATATTCCCTGCATGCACCGTTCGCAGACATCAACATTGGTTCGCCCATCAAGCCGATGCTGAACGCTTCGATGAAGCGCTTAAAGCAGTCTCTGCAAAATGCCAGCGACATGGGTGCTAAACTCTGGGTTTTCCATCCTGGCCAGCGCACGGGCATCGGGCAGTTCTATCCGGGCGCGGATTTTCGGCAGACTTGCCAGAGCATCCAAGAACTCTACGAGATAGCAGAAAAGCTTGGCGTGAATATTGCTTTGGAGAATTTGCCTGCAAAATACTGGTTTTTGATGAACACTCCTGAAGAGTTCATGAAAATGTACCGTGAAACTAAGCTGCCAGTCGGCATCGCCATGGACCTTGGGCACGCCAACTTGGAGGGGCAAATTAAGCCGTTCTTTGAGTTGTTAGCGGACAAGATTGTTCACGTTCACGCCAGCGACAACGACGGTTCAGACGACCAGCACCTTGGTGTGGGCGATGGCAAAATTGATTATGAGTGGTTTGCGGAGACGTTGAAGAACAATGGCTTTGACAAGATGGTTATGGTTGAAGCCATGACGCATGTTTCAGAGAGCCTAAAGAAACTGCGGGCGCTACTCGCTTAGCGGCAACTCCAGCTCCAAGAAGTCCTCGGCTAAAATGGTGTTTGGAAAAAATTTTTGTGCCTGCTCCAAAAGCAACCTTGCATCTGGGTACCGTGCGCTGATGTGAAATAGGACGAGTTGTTTTGCGCCTGCGGCTTTGGCTTGGCTTGCTGCTTGGCTTGGTGTTGAATGGCAATCGGTGCCTGCTTTTTCAGTTAACGCATCGTCGAAGGTGCAGTCGTGAATCACCAAGTCTGCGCCTTGAGCGAATTTTGCGAAGGTTTCGAAGGGTTTAGTGTCGCCTGTGTATATGATTTTGCGTCCAGCACGCGGTGGACCCATAACGTCGCTTGGTTTCACGGTTTTGCCGTTGGGGAGCGCGATTTCTTCGCCGTGTTGGAGCTTAGACCACAATTCGCCCGCGGGAACGCCAAGCGCCAAAGCCTTCTGGGGGTAGAATTTTCCTGGGCGCGGTTTTTCCACGAACGCGAAGGCGTAGCTTTCTATGGCGTGGTTTGATTTCGCGGCTATAACTTGGTACTCTTCTTCATCGCAAACGACTCCTTCGGCGAGGATCTCGTTGATTTCGACTGGGAAGGTTAAGCCGAAGTTGAGGGTTTCTTTGGCGCAGACAAGGAACTCTTTTAGTCCTTTTGGAGCGTAGATTTGTACGGGTTCTTTTCTGTCCATCAGAGCCATGGTTTGCAGTAGTCCTGGCAAGCCCAGAACGTGGTCGCCGTGCAAATGCGTGAGGAAGATTTTGAGTTTTTTGTGGAAGCTTACTTTGGCTTGCATCATTTGGCGTTGTACGTTTTCGCCGCAGTCAAACATCCACTGGTCTCGGGGGCACTGCACCACCACAGCGGGTAGGCTGCGTTTGAGGGTTGGGACGCTGCCGCTTGTTCCTAAGAATACCACGCGAATGCTCACTTGTTGGTCACCTTTTCGAATACTGCGATTTCCCGCGTTAGCGTCCTGTGAACGTAGGCGAAGTGTGATTCCACATGCCGAAAGCCCAAGCGGGCGCCGATACGGGATATGTTTAATGTTTTAGGGGAAGCTATACAAATCCGTTGCCCCGCGCCGAGGAGTTGCCAAGATGAAGCCAGAACTTCTGTGACTAGTTGTTTGGTTGTTGATTTGAGGGTGCTTGCTGAGCGTCCGTAAGGGGGGTCAGTAACCACCACGTCTACTCGTGTGAATGGGAGTTTGCGTGCGTCAGCTAAAATCAGTCCCTCGGCTGTGATGTGGAAGTATGCGAGGTTTTTTTTAGCGCCCAACACCATCCGTTTCTGTGCATCAACGCCGATTGCGCGGCAACCGATGTATGTGGCTTCGATGAGGGAGCTGCCTGTGCCGCAGAACGGGTCAAGCACCAAGCTTTCTGCTTTTGCGTGTGCGAGGTTTACCATGCAGCGTGTGAGTTTTGAGGGCATGGCTGATGGGTGGAAGAAGGGTTTTTTTCGTGGTCTGCGTTCGCTGAAGGTTTTGGTTTGGATTTCGGTTAGTTTTAAGCCGAAGATGAGTTTTTCGTTTGTGATGATGCCGATGAAGGTTTTGTCTGGGTTTTTGAGGTTAACTTTTGTGCCTTGGGTGCGTTGGAGGATTATTTTGCCTAGTTTGCCTTCGAGGGTCATGGTGTTTATGTTTTGGTCGGCGTAGTTTTTTATGCGGTTTATGCGTACTGAAAAGGTTTCGCCTGTTTTGAGGACGGCGGAGTAGTCTGTTTGGTTTGCGGTTTTTGTGATGTCGGTTTCTGTTGCTTGTGAGATGAATAGTTCTTGTGCGCAGACGCGTGTGAATGCGGCTCTTATCTGCACGGGCTCCACGCTTGAGAGGTCGGCTTCTAAGCGCAGGGTTTGGTCTAGCACTTCAACGTTTGAGTAGGCGTAGCCTTCGGCTTCAAGGATTGCTTTTACTTCTGCGGCTGGCAGGGTTTCGTTTTCGCCTGAGAGCAAAAAGAAGAGTTTAGGCACTCGGATTTGCGCCTTTGAGTTGTTTGCTAATGAGCGGTGCAAGCGAGACTTTGCTGTAGGGTCCTGGCACGCTGTCTGTGCCCACGATTTCTTCTACGCCAGCGTCTAGGATGCGTTTTGCTGCGTCTCCGATTAGCAGTGGGTGGACGCATGCGGTGAAGATGTGTTTTGCGCCTTGTTCTTTTAGGATTTTTGCTGCGCCAACGATTGTGCCGCCTGTGCTGATGATGTCGTCGAGGATTATGACGGTTTGGTCTTTTACGTCTAAGCCTTTGCCTGTTTGTGTGGTTTGTCCAGTGTAGCGGTCGCGTTGCTTGTCTAGGTGTCCTGCGTTGCCGCCTAAAACCTGCTGGGCTTCGTAGGCGATGTACATTGCGCCTTTGTCGGGTGAGAGTGCGTAGGCTTTCTTGTAGCCCTTATCAACAAAATACTGTGCCAAAAGTGGTATGGCGCTTGTTGTTTTGGCTGGGAAGGGGAATTGTTTGAGGGCTTTTTCTGAGTGAATGTTAACGGTGAGTAACTGGTCGATTCCTGAGGCTTTCAGCATTCGCGCGACGGTTTGGACGCTTATGCCTTCGCCTGACAAAAACATCTTGTCTTGCCGCGCATACGCTAGATAAGGTGTGACTGCTGTGATTTTGGTTGCGCCAGCGCGTTTTGCCGCGTCAGCCATGAACGCTAACTGCATTAGTCTGCCGTCCTGCATGGGTGGACAGGTGGTTTGCACTATGGCTACTTCTTCGCCTTGGACGTTGCCTTCTAAGCGAACGTAGGATTCGCCGTCTGGAAAAATTTTGGCTGAAACTGGCACGTTTTGGAAGCCTGTTAGCTCTGAAACTTTCTCGGCTAGTTCTTTGGACGCTGGACCAGAGACAATCTTCATTGTGTTTCCTCTGCCTTGTTAGGAAGGCACGTTTAGGTTTTAAGCCTTATCCAACGACTAATAATCAAAGATGCGAAAGAAGCGCTCAGAAAAAAGCTATACCCCATTTTATAAACTGATAAAGGGGTTCTGTTGCTTCTTCGGTTGACGTGACTTTTCGTTAAGGTTGTTACTTTTTGGTTAATGTGATTTATATTGCAAATCTTTAAAACCCGATTAACACAATACGAGATAGAGGGTAAAATGATGTCGGCTATAACAGCCTTTGACTCAAAGGATTTCAAGAGGTCAAATAAAGTTGGCGACCTCAAGTTCTTCTCACCTTTAGGTTGCGGAGTAAAGGTAACTAAGATCAAAGAGTTCCAAGACCTTTACATCGAAAAAATGACCAGAATTTTAACGGAGTTTGGCGTTTCCCCAGTATGTGGTTGTTTAGCATCTTCTGAATTTTTTCCCTCTGCTGGCTTCTCAAAAACCTACAAAATGGCGGATAACTTACTTAAAGAAATACAAGATTTAGTAGATTCAGTTTTTATCTCATACGTTATTCTTCCTTCTGCCACAATACCTAAGGTTGAAGTGGGTGGGTATAGAAGCCCTAAAAGAGAAATAGCGACATTTGATTTTCTCAGAACCCTTTCAACCTATTTTTCCTACATTACAGCATGGACTTATCTTAATCAACGTAAAAGAGAAAACGAGCAAATATTTGTGGATGGATTTAGAGGTAAAGTAACCTACGCTTGGGAGGACTTGTTAAGTAAAACCTCTCCAGTTGTATATCCCCACGGTGATGAATGTAATGTTTTTATTTCAACCGCTGATATGATTGCTTCTCTAACAGATAAAAAATTATATGATAACTATTTACACTTGAAACCAGAAGATATTACACGTATTTGGGAAGAATACGCTTTTGATGTTGAGGTTCGTTTTCTTGACTCAAACACTCTTTCACAAATAAGATGGATAAGCGATGAATTGATCAACGTTTCAAATCAACACGCTAAACCAACAATTTTTCTCAAGGCTGACGGGTACACGACCGATGATATAAAAAAGCTTTCGATATATCCAGACGCAACATTATTGGCTAGAAAGCTGAATGGTTGTTTACAAGGATTTAACAAGAAAATAGACACGGCAAAAATAAGAGATGGTGATGTATTCATTTATGCAGGAAAGGAAGCAGAAGAAAACGCCATGACACTTAAAGACATGTATAAACTACAGATAATGCCATTCAAGGAATTAAAAGAAAGAGTTAAACCACCTTAACACTTTTCATTAGTAGTTGACGATGGCACATGATGCCGATGTGGGATCATACGCAAATATCCTCTTACCAAGATTAGATATATAAAACTTGTTCTGAAACACTATGTACTAGCAAGTTGTAGTACACATCTATACTGAATTTTGTCGAGCATTTTGTATGAGTTATCTATCTTTCCTTTTATATTCCACATGCCTCTGAAGGTGTTTTGCCGTCTATTGCTTCATGTGGTCTTATGTAGTTTGGTACAATTGATAGCCTTGAAAGATAACTATATACCAGAATTAACGCTAAATTGAACCGATTAGACCATACAAGTCACAAAGAAAAGCCTGAATGGAACAAGCGTTCATAAATTTAAAATAGATGCTATTTCGAAAATAGAATAAAGACTTAGAGGTCTTCCAGTGATTGAAGGCACGACAGTTCTCTTAGATAAGATGTCAGGATTTGATTTTGAAGAGCTTGTTGCAGACATACTAAGCAAATTAGGTTATGGGCATGTCGAAAAAATACTATACACACAAGATGGCGGTAGAGACATACTGATTCATTCTTCGAGTGGGTTAATTGTTATAGAATGCAAACACCAACCAAAAAGTAGTATCGGTCGTCCAGTGGTTCAAAAGTTACATTCGGCAGTTGTCACTTCGAAAGCTACTAAAGGCATTCTTGTTACTACAGGGCGCTTTACAAAAGAAGCATTGGAGTATGCCTCAAAACTTGCAGGTTCCACAACACCGATTGATATGGTAGACCGTCCTATTCTCATCGATATGGCATCTCGCGCTAATGTTATCTTAGTTAGCGGTAAACAAAAATTGAGCGTTTGGTCTTATGCTCTTCCATCAAAAGAGGAAACAATTAATGCCATATCATCGCGAGTCGCTTCGTTTTCCTTTAGCCATCCTCGGCGTCCTTCTGAGTTATTAAATAATTTGAGCAGAATTGTTTCGTATCGACCCGTCTATTCCATAACTTACAGTATAAATAGTGTCTTTGAAACATCAATCGGAATTATCCATCGAGAAAACACTTCGAAAGCTCGAATTTTGCTTGATGGAAACACTGGGCAATCATATGCCGATAATGTTAGTGCCTTCTTGGAAACAGAACAGCAGTATGCATTTAATCAGCCACATGAAGATTTCAAAGGGAATTTACCTACATTCAAAATCGATGGTTCAACAATGCAAAGAAGCGCTAAAAAATTAATCATAGAAAAACATTCCAGAAATGTTTCGTATTATGGTCGTAACAATCGGAGATATGTTAAAAAATGCGTTCCTAGTGAAAGGGACATTTATATTAGTGACATACGCCAGCTTTACCTTCCTTTAACTAGGTTAGATTTCAAATTAGGCTCAACAAGTTATTATTCTGAAGGAGCACAAGCGCAATCAGGGCGTCTTTTGTCATTAGCTGATAATCTCACAGCGTGTAGAATCTGTAACAAGAGGATAACAGAAGGCGCTATTATTTGTGATACTTGTGGCAAAGTGACACATTCTGGGGGTTTTTTGATAAGATCAATTCATGGGTTTAGATGTAAAAGATGCGGTCGAACCACTTGCAGGGAACACGGATTCTGGAAACGAAGATATTTAATTTTTAAGGAAATGCTATGCCCGAGTTGCTTTGAAGCATCTGGACATGAGAGCACTACATTTAGACGATTTGATCCGTTCAATGCGTTATCTCTATGGGAAAAATTGTTTGGTTAATCTAAAGCTATTAGAAAAATATTTACATACAAAGTTTATAATTGAATGCTTAGAATTATGGGAATCTTAGTTGTCTTTCCCATTGGTTTTGCCAAGGAGTAACCGTTCTAGTAGTCTTATACTGTACCTGCCTAACTCCAAGCGCTAGCTCAGCAAACTCCCTTACAGTAGTGTAGCGGAAATCCCATGTTGGCGCACCATACCTCAACCCGCTGCACATGGTGTCGGCGTAGATGTAGAGTTTGTTTCCTCGATAATCGAAGGCGGCTTGGTTTGGTTCGCCGTATTTCGGCTCAGAGAGCACTTTAAACGGCCACAGCTTGCACGCTTCAGGCTTCATGCTTTGCAGTCCACAAAAATAGTTGCGCGACGTGTTGCACAGAAAAGCGCAGGAGCCGTCGGTTGCGCGTTTTATGTAGAAGCGGTCTAAGCCTGCCACGGTGGTGTCTAACCCGAAAGTCTTTGTGATGTGCAACCATTCGGGGAAGGCTAAGACTACGCTGTAGAGTTTGCAGCAGATGCCGCATGCTTTGCAGTGCCAGTCGGCGATGTTTTGCCATGGAACAAAGTGCACTCATCAATCACAACAGCAAAGAGAACAGAGACGAGCAAATAAATTTTCCCACCCCATTCAGCAAACACTAACATCATGAACATATTTGAATCCAATAGTGGTTCTATGTTTAAACCTATAGGAAGTAGGTTAAAAAAAATCTCCTAAGGGGTAGTAGGTGCTATTGGCGGTTTCTCAACTCAAAAGCATGTTGACTTACTGCGACCATACGCTACTACGACCATTACGGAGCTTTTGCCTTAATGTGTTGGTCGTGGTAAAATTCTCCAAGGCACCCCTAACCGACTATTTAATGGTCGCAGTAAACACCGTGCAGTTTATCAACATCCAAACTGCTTTTTATAGGAGGAGAGGGTAGCCAAAAAAGCAACAGAAGCGTTGCGGCTTGCATGTTTGGTGGTTTCTGCTTGAGGAATCGTCCACAACCAGCCTACGCCTTTTAGCTAACGCTGACGCAAAAACCCAGTCCGCTACAAAGCCCACTGGTAGATGATGAGTAAGGGAGCTACTCTCTTCTTCTACTATTAAAAAAACAAAAAGGCTTAACCCCCCTATAGGGGGATGGGGTCTATTGCAAAGCAACAAACCGCAAACCGACAACATTAACAAAAAAATGCCTAAAACAACCATCAACAAAACCAATATCCAAACAAAAACTACGGAAAGTCTTTTATGCTATCAACATAAAACCATGGAAGCGATAACACGGAGGAGAAAAAATGGCGAAATGTCCAAAATGCGGAACCGAAGTTTCAAAACCCAAAAAAACATGGAAAATGGCTGGACGCCCAGACAAAGCCGGCAAACGCATGCAACTAGAAATCGGACTCTACGAATGCCCAAAATGCGGCAACGTATTCCGCGAAGTCCTAAACAAACAAAAAATCTAAACCTAACGCTCGCCCAAACAACCCACATCACATCTCTACTTTTCTTTTTTTATCGGTAGTTTTAAAGGTCGGAAACCCGTTATCAACACGAACATTCCCAACCAACACAGAGGCAAAAATGTGCAAACACTCAAAAAATTATGGAAAAACGAATACATCAAAACAATTGTCGCCATCGCACTGATTGTCGCCATAGTTTTTGCCTTCTTCTTCGGATTACAACTTGCACTAGGCACACCAGTTCCCGTACGCGTCGTAGAAAGCGGCAGCATGTGCGTCCCCTACGGCAGCAGGTGTGACGGCTGGACAAGTATACTGCACCCCTTTGAACACACCCTACACAAAGGCGACATACTAATCATCCAAGCCGTAGACCCAAAAGATTTGAAAACCGATTACCCCAACAGCGACATAATCATCTACAAAAACCCAAAAGGAGTAACACCTATCGTTCACCGCATCGTAAGCTCCCAAAACATCAACGGCACATTATACTTCAAAACAAAAGGCGACGGCAACGGACCCATACTTTGGCCAGACGAACCCAACTACTACGATAACATCCCTGACGCAAACGGAGTCCCCGAAGACCTAATTGAAGGAAAAGTCATCATGCGAATTCCATGGTTTGGCTGGATTACCCTTTTCATGAGAGACAATAACTGGGGATTACCCATAGTAATTTCACTCATAATACTGTTAATCATTATCGAATTTGTCATCCCAATTCTAAGAGAAAAAAAGAAACCTGAACAACAAATCAGCGCCAACCCACAGTTATAGATGTCTTTATAAATAGAATCCTTGATAAATGGGTATCCGAGGGCGGTTTGAACAGGAGAGGAATCAATTGCCAAAAGTTAAAGCCACAATAAGCATCGAAAACGTAGTCGCATCCGCAACACTCAACCAAAAAGTTGATTTAAACGCTGTAGTAAAAGGTTACCCAGGCGTCGAATATCGCCCTGAACAATTCCCAGGCCTAGTTTTTAGATTAAAACGCCCAAAGACAGCGACTTTAATTTTTAGTTCTGGAAAAATGGTCTGCACAGGCGCTAAATCCGAGAAGGAAGCCAAAAGAGCCGTCATGAAGGTTGTTAAAGAACTCAAAAAAGGCGGAATCATAATCATCAGCAAACCAGAACTTAAAATCCAAAACATCGTTGCCTCAGGCGGTTTAGGAGGCATGATTGATTTAGAAAAAGCAGCTTACACTTTGGGGCATGCTATGTATGAGCCTGAGCAATTTCCAGGCTTAATCTACCGCATGGAAGACCCAAAAGTTGTGATTCTGCTTTTCGCCAGTGGAAAGCTTGTTTGTACGGGTGCTAAAAAAGAACAAGACGTCTACGACGCAGTTGGAAAATTGCATACGCTACTTGAAGAAACAAGCCTTATCTTTTATGATTAGGCACAAACTTACTGTTTTTTAACTTGTTTTTTGATTACTTTCAAGTTTTCCTCGTCAATAGCACCTAATTCAAATAACGTGTTTGCTATTTCGCTAATTCTTAACAGAGGATAAAGTTTTATTCCATTTTTCTCCAACAACTGTCGCCCCCCTTCTTCCCTGTCAAGGAAAGCGACGGCTTCGGTAACTATGCCGCCCTCTGCTCTCACTGCATCAGCTGCATTTTTAAGCGTTAAACCAGTTGTGACTAAATCGTCAATAAGCAAGACTTTTTCTCCTGAGACTAGAATGCCCTCTACTCGACGTTCTCTTCCATGAAGCTTGATGTCTTTTCGCACATAAAGGAAAGGCTTTCGCAGGTTGTAGGCGATTTGGGATGCAAAAATAATTCCTGCCAGCGGAACCCCTGCAATTCGGTTGAAGTTTTTTAAGCCAATTTGGTCAGTTATGAATTGGGCGTAGAAGTCGCAGATTTCTCTAAATGAATCTGGAAAGCTTGGAATTACCCGCAGGTCTATGTAATATGGGCTTGCTTTTCCGCTTGAGAGTCTGAAAACTCCGAATTTAATAGCGTCAATTTTAAACAGTATGCTCGCCATCTTTGCTTTTTTGTCCTCGTTAATTTGAGCTTTCATTTCTATCACATCCTTTTTGAAACCTGATAAATTTTGTTTTGTTCAGGAATCAAGCATACAGTCCGAGGAAGTTCTTTCTTTAGCAGTTCAGCGAATTCCTTTTGGCTCTGTGTTGTAGCTGTGTGGTAAGGGACTGCAATTAAGGGTTTGGTTAAACGCGCGATTTCAAAGCCACTCTGCGGGGTTGCTCCTGGAGCTATGCCAACGGTGCAGAAGACAACATCAAACTGTTCTCTTTGTCCGATAGCCGCTAATTCTGGAAACGGAAGACTGTCTGCGGTATGATAGATTTTAACGTGGTCTTCACTGGTTATTATGTAAGTCACTGGCGCCAGTGCTTTATGGTTACATTTTTCTGCCTTTACTGAGACTTCGCCTACTTTGATTTCTTGGCTTGGACGAATTTCTTTGAGCATTTCAGGAGGAATGGCATGTTGAATTTTTCTTGCGGAAGCCGGGTCGGCGATTATAATGCAGTTTGTCTCTTTCTGAATTTCCGTTAGAAGTCGTGGATCAAAATGGTCATAATGTTCATGCGTTATAAGCAGTGCGTCAATGTTTCGGAGACTTTTAGGTCTTACATCAACGGGATCTATTGCAAGAGTTTTTGAAGGAGTTTTGATGAGGATTCCGGCGTAGTTGTTGAACCATACGAAGAAGACTGTGTTTTGTTCAGGCGTTTTCTGGATGGACATGACTTGATTCCTCAACGATTATTATGCAGGGTTTGTTTTAAAGAAGTTGCGTAATTGATACGCCGTTATTGTATGAGAATAACAGTCGCTCAATGGAACAGCGCCTTTTTTTGAGCTTATGTTTCATTTCTGAATGTCTGGGTATGCAACGGTAATGGTTCTATTCTAAAGAATGCCCTAGCTACTAGCACCCAGGCGATGTATTGGACTAAACCGCCAGGCAGAGCCACTAATGCAATAGTGGTAAAGCCCGTTGAAAGGTTAAACGCTAGAACTGTGAACACCACACCAACAACAATGTTAACAAATGCACCTATAACGAATATTTTAGCGGCGCTTCTAAACAGGTAAACGCCAGTCTTGTCAGCTAACAAGTTGTAAGCCTTATAGTTGAATAGTATCCAAACAAGCATAACAACAGAAATGACCGTCACGAAAGGGGCATAGTACGGTGTAAGTAACGATTGAATTTGAGATGACAGGTTAGGCACGGGATTTAGGCTCCGAATTACATCAAACAAGTTAAGCATGATGTATGCGGTCAAAATTACTCCAGCCACCACAGCCGAAACAATAGTGCCTATTAACCCGTAGAGGATATAATTGAAAATTTTGTGTTCACCATAATCCCTTGAAAAACCGTACATTGCTATAAAGAACAGAATGAACCCAGCAAACGATATGATGCCAACAACGCCGCTGATCCCAAGAATCGCAGGATTCATCATTAATGCGGGATAAGCATATTGGATTATAGATAAAATGGTGCTGACTAAACCTGTCAGTGTTAAGCATGCGCCTACTCCGCCAAGGGTTCGGTTTGTTTGAATCGTCACGTTTCTAACCTTGAGAAGTATTATGGATGGTTTAGGGAATAAGTTTTTTGTCTTAGCATACAGCGGCTTTTTTGGTTTTGGTGACAGCGTTGCCGACACGGAGGTTATCTACGTCTGGTCTTTGCGGCAGTGTTACGGTGATGGCTTGGTTTAGGTTGTTTTTGCCGTATGCAACTTTGGCTTGGCTGGTTTTGGCGTCAGAATAAAAGGCTGTTAGTTGAGCGGCTGTTTCTATTGCTTTTTTGGTTTTTTGTCCTTGCAACAGAGAAATTGGACCGACAATATCAGGTAACTCAAAAAAGTAGTCGTTTGTATCTTTGTTGGCGCTGAGAAACTTGTTTTCTGCTTCGTTTCTTCCCACGATTATTTTATTTTTTCCTACCCTGAAGTGTCTGCCAACCCTTAGTAGCGCTATGTCTTTTGTTGTTATGCGTTTTTTGTTGGTTAGGAGGTCTTGTAGTTTTTTTGTGTATTCTTCGCAGGTAAGCAAGCATCCGCCTGCGGGAGAAGGATACGTTTTGATGCCGAATTCTTTGGCGAGTTCAAACTGGGGTTTTCTTGACCTTCCTTGAATGGCGAGCAGTTTGTTTCTGTCAACTAAACCTTTCTTTTCAGCTTCTGTTTGGGGTAATAGTTTGGCTGAGAGTGGTCGTAGAAGTTTGCCTTTTAATCCTGCTTCTTTTTCAATGATTTGTAGTGCTGGGTAGTGTTGTGACATGGGGCGTTCGCCTAGGACTTCGCCTGTGAAGAGGAAATCTGCACCGATTTCTTTGGCGTATTTTTTTGCTTTTTTAAGTATGAAGATTTTGCAGTCTATGCAGGGGTTTAGGTTTTTTCCGTAGCCGTGTTTTGGGTTGCGTAGCATTCGGACATAATCCTTGTCTACGTTGAGGATTTTTAGGGGTATGTTGAGTTGGGTTGCAGCTTGTTGTGCTTCGCTTGCTCCGTCTTTTTTTGGTATGCCAAAAGGTGTTTTAACGTTGAAGGCTATTACTTCGATGCCTTGGCGGCGGATGAGTTCTGTGGCAAGGATGCTGTCTAGGCCGCCTGAAAATAAGCTTACTGCCTTAACTTTGGTCATTATGTGATAGATGGCTTTTTGGGCAAATAATAATTTACCTATCAAATGTGGGGGAAATTCGAGGGGAAAAATTGTTTCTGCATTATTAAATATGTTGAGAGGTAAGCGTTTTAGCCCTTGATGACGAATACTTTAAAAAGGCATCAGACAATAAAACCAAATAGTTTGTTCCAACTCGTTGAGGATTACCTTGGATATCAGCATATTCATCCCGGTGTACAAAGAGTCAGACCAATTAGCTGAACTGTTAGCTGATTTGGGTTCGCAGAATGTGTCTAAGGAGATTTTTGTTACTGTTGATGAGCCGACTGATGGTTTTTTGGAGGAGATTGGGCATTTTGAAGGTGAGGACGTAAAGTTTATTGTGAATAGGGAGCGAGTTGGAAAAGCAAACGCGCTCAACAGTGCTGTTGGGTTGTCTTCTGGTCGGGTTTTGTTGTTTTTGGATGCTGATGTTCGCGTTGGCAGGGATCCTGATTATCTTAGAAAAATTATTATGCAGATGCAAAATGTTGAAGTGCTTGATATTAAGAAGAAAGTGAAGAAGGACAAGGCGTTTTTGTCTAGGATGGCGTATTATGAGTATTTGTCTTTTAATATTAGTGCGTGGATTTCTTCGCGGTTTTTGCATAAGTGTCCTGCTGTGAATGGTGCGGCTTTTGCGATTAGGCGTGAGACGTTTTTGAAGGTTGGTGGGTTTGACAGGGTTGTTGCTGAGGATATTGATATTGCGACTAGGGCGTTTTTGAAAGAAAGCAGTTTTGCTTACACGACTGATGTTGAGGTGGAGAATGTTGTTCATTGTGAGTGGGGGAAATGGTTTAGGCAGCGGCGACGTTGGGCGATGGGGCAGGCGTTGTGGCTTGTGCGTTGGTATAAGGATTTAGCGCGGAAGTTTGTTCGTAAGCCTCAGGTGTTTTTGCCGGGTTTGTTTTTCTTGTATCCTTCGATTACTGTGTTTTTTTTGAGTGCGGTTATTCCGAGTTTTTGGATGTATAATTCGTTGCTTGTTTTTTCGTTGTTTTTGACTGTGAAGTTTAATGTTGCTTTGCCGATTTTTTTGGTTTCGTTGGCGACTGCGGATGTGCTTAAGGTTTTGCTTATTTCGTTGTTGGGTTTTACGTTTACGGCTGGTGTGTTTTATGGTTTTTCCAGAAAGCTTGGGTTTGAGATAAAGTTGCATGAGTTGTTTGTTTACTACTTTTTCTATTCGCCGATTTGGATGTTGCTTATTGTTGCTGGTCACATTCAAGTGATTGCGCTCAAGCGCAAGGTTGCTCCTGACTGGCGAACATGAACCATTCAATTGCGATTTTTGGCTTTGTTTGCTTTGCGGTTGACCCTATCCTCCTATTTAAAGCGAGTTTGGTGAGGGTTTTGTGCGGGTTACTACGACCATCAAGGAGTTGTCTAGCGTATCCTTAGCGTTTTTTACCACGACCATTCCTAAAGGGCAATAGCTCCGTAATGGCCGTAGTAAAAGTCAACATGCTTTTGGCTTAAAACTGCGCCAATACCATAGACCCCATCAGGTTACTGCATACCTTGACTAATAGAATCCAAATATGCTTGCCACAACTGTGCAAGCGCAGAAAACACCTACCCCCTTAGGTTTCTGCAATGAGTTTCTAATAGGCGGCAAATAGGGTAATGGGTCGCATCTGCTGTTATGTTTTGTCAGTTTCTTGTGGTCTTGTAGGCTCTGCTGCTTGGGCTTGTTCTTCCTTTAGAGCTTCTCCGAAAATCCTGCGTAAATCCCTCTTTAGAGTGGAAGTATCCTGAGTCAACCCGAAGTAGTCCGCAAAGTAATCCGTGGTTTTCAGCGCCAAAGACCGCCCGCTTCTTTCAGCCGCAATCAAGCCCATGTCCTTGAGTAGCTTTACATGTCCGTAGGCGTGTTGACCCCGCACTTCGATGACTCTTTTTTGGGAAATTGGTTGACGATAAGCAATGTACGAGAGCGTTTTGAGTGGCCCAGATGACAGCAAGGGACGGTTAACCAGCTTCTTGATTAGTGGGGTAAATTCGGCTTTCACCTGCAAAACGTACCGTTCATCTTTCAGCGCTAAAATCTCAAGTGCCGTATTTCTGGTAGCGTACTCCTCCTTGAGAATTTCCGCGTACTTCATGGCTCGCTTCTTTGAGCGGCTCCCAAGAACTTGGCACAGCTCATTTAGGTCTAAGGGGCGACCTGCCACGTATAGGGCAGCCTCTACCAAAGCCAAACGGTGAGCTCTTCGCTCTACTTCCTGTGCTTTTGCAGCTTCAAGGTCTGCGTCAACTGGTTGGTTTTTCGGCTCTTCCAATGTTCAGTTTCCCTACTGCTATGTACAATTCTTCGGTCTCTTCATTTTGCCACAGGTTAACCAAGCCATCCTGCGCAAGGAATAAGAGGTAAATAAACATTCTGAGCGCTTCGATGCGGGTTGCATCTTTTGTTAGTGTTGTGAAATCGATTATGCCTTGACCATGCACTTTCTCGCATAAGAGAGCATACAGCTGGTCAACCTGTAGCTCAATCTCAGCCATGAACTTGTCAAACTGCGGTAGCAAATCGGAAACCGCTGGCAAAACAGGATGCTGCTCAACCGCATGAGTGAGATGCAACAGTTTTTCACCCTTCAAAACGTCATCTAAAACCTCGAGCAAATGCTGAATAGTCGTCGAAGTCAACTCATGTCTCAGCGGCAAAAACAAGGGCGGTGGAACAAAATCGCGCGGGCCCTTAGCTGGAACTGAAGGCGGCTCCTGCAATGTCAGCAACAACTTTGATTTCATTAAGTAAATTAAAGCGGAAGAATCCAAAGCTACTCCTGAAGCACGGAAATCAACCTTTTGTGAACGCTCCATCTCTACGAGGAACGACCTTAACAGGTAAGCTATGTTCACATTCCATGGCGTGAGTTTTTCAAGTTTGTTGATTTCAAACAGAATGTTCCACGGCGGACGCAAGTAGAACGGTCTTCTAGTCGGAGATGAAGTAGTTGACACTATTTTGCCCCCTCCGCTGGGAACTTTGCTGTAATTACGTTCGAGATTCCATTGCGTTCGTAAACACCGTAGACTTTCTGGGCTTTGTTAACCATTTCGGGTCGCAAACTGATGACTATGAACTGGATTTTTGATGCTTCCTCAAGCAACACTTCCGCGAGCTTGGCGGTGTGGAAAGCGTCCAAGTGTGCATCCACTTCGTCGAGTATGTAGAATGATGCTGGCGTGAATTCTTTGAGCGAGAAAATGAAACTGACCGCTGCAACGGAGCGTTCACCGCCGCTTGCTCCGCTCACAACGATTGAAGGCTTGTTAGGGAACTGCACAAGCATGTCTATGCCACCAGCGAACGGTTCATCAGGATTCTCCAGCTTAAGCGTTGCTTCGCCTCCACCCGTGAGTTTTGAAAAGTAACTTTTTAGGCTGGCGTTAATTTTGTCAAACGCATCCATGAACACCTTGCGCTTCTTAGCTTCAATCTCATCCATGAACTGCACTATTGCTTGTTTTTCACGCTCTAACTCGTTGAGACGCACCGACAACTCCCTATAACGCGAAATCTGCTCATCATAATGCGAGAGCGCAAGCTGGTTGATGGCGCCGATTCGTTCCTGTTCAAACTGCATCATGCGAATGCTTGTCTCTGCCTCCTGAACCTGCCGCGGATTAGTCTCCAATGGTTCCTCATAACCGTACTGCCGAAGCAAAGTTTGCTGTTGTTGGAGGCGCAACTGAAGGGTCTGCATGCTCAGTTGAAGTTGATTTAGCAGTCTCTCTGCCTGCTCGTACTCTGAATCCAACACTCGCAACTCAGCATCGATAGCGTCAATTTGTGAAGTGAACTTCTTGGCTTCTTCACGGGCAGACAAAACAACTTTTGATAGTTCAACGCGGCTTTTCTCTTGCTCATCTATTTCTTTGTTGATTACATCGCGCTCTTGTAGTGCCTCAGCAATTTCCTTCTCAAGCCTGCGCTGTTGTTGCTCCACTTTTGAAAGCTGAATCTTGATGTTCTGGTAACCCACACGCAAAACTCTGTCAAACTGTGACTGTCGCGTAGAAATCTCGGTTTGGCAAGAGCCTAAATGCTGACGCAACGTGTTTAGGGCTTCAGCCGTTTTGTCCCGTTGCACTTCAAGTGCTTGAATGTGTGAAACGTCAGTTTTCAACCTTAAGCTCGCAATTTCAGCATGAATCTTTTTGAGGCTAGCTTGGATGGAGTTACGCTCGTTACGGAACATGCTCATGCGTCCCTTGAAGGCGGCTGCTTCACGTTCGAGCTTTCCACCCAGCTTGTCTATGTGCCGAATGTTACCTTGGGTGCGCTTTATGCTACGTTTAATTCTTACCAGCTCTCTATCCAGTGTAGCAATGGATTCGGAGAGGCGTGCGATTTCAATCTTGGTGCTCTCAATTTCCTCATCGATGCCTGAAATATCTGAGCCTCGTTGCTCCAAATGTGTCTGCAGTGCTTTCACTGCTTCGTCTAGGCTTTTTAGAGCATTCTCGCTGGGAATTATTGTGGAAAAGTCTATGGGGGCACGGTAGTAGCCACTTTCAAAAGCACCAGCCTCATACAGGTCACCGTTGACGGTTACGGCACGGTAGCCTTGGTTTGAAAGCGCAAAAGCCGTCTTATCATTAGAAACCACTACAGTGTCTCCGAAAACGTAATTCACTGCAAACGCGTATTCACCGTTATACTTCATAAAGCTTACAAGCGGTCCTACCACGCCTTCCCGCTTGGGCGCTTCCTTATTTTTAGGGTTGATTGCACCGCTAAGGGGAATGATTTTGATTCTGCCAAGTTTCATGCGCCGCAATGTTTCCGTGCAAGTAAAGGCTGAGTCGATGTCTTTTACGACCAAGGCGTCAAGCCAGCCTGTCGCTGCTGCTTCTATGGCTTTCTTGTAGTTTTTGTCAATTTTGATTAGTTTGCGCAATCTACCGTAGATTCCTGATATGGCGCCTACATCGCCCATCTCCTCAATACTGCGGAGGGCTTTTTCTTCAGCCGCTATTGTGGCGGCAAGGTCTCTTTGAGTAGCAAATTCAATAACTGCGTCCTTGGCGGAGCCTGCGATTTTTTCTGCTTCAGCAATTTCTTTTTCAACAGTTTCTTTTTGAATCAGCTTGCGCTCAATGGTGTGTTCCAGATTCTTCATCTGTGCTTTTTGGTCTTTTTGTACTTGCTCGAGTTCAGAGAGCGACTTTTCGATTTCAACTAGGCTTGCTTGGAATTTTTCTTTGCGGACATTTAGGCTTTTGAGTCGCCCAGTGCATAGCCGCAACGCCGCTTTGTCCTGTTTGTATTCTGAACGCAAGTACGCAAGACGCTTAACATGGCTTCCAACTTGTGCGCTCAAAATCCGAATCTGCTTATTGTTATCATCTAAACTTTCCCAAAGCTGAGCCGTTTCCTTGGCTAAGGCTTCATGTTCCGCTTGTTTTTCGGTTATTTGGGCTTGGATTTTCTCGAATTCGCTGCGGTTTGCGCGGATTTTTAGGCGGTTTTCTTTTATTTCGTTCCTGATGTTTTCATGTTCAGTAAGGCTGTTTTCTCTAACACGCTTGAGGCTTTCAAAACTTGCTTGCGCAGAACTAATCTTGGTCGATAACTCGGTCAGTTTGGATTTTAATTCGCCAATCCTTATTTGAACTTTAAGGACTTCTGAACCGCCCTGCTCAAGGTTCTCCCCGCTAAGTTTGCGCCAGTCACCCTCAATTTCATGGCGCTTGGACCTGCGCAGGTCACGTTGCACTTTTAGCTTGTCAACTCTTTCCTTTACTTTTCCCATTTGAGCAGTATTTTCCTTCAACTGAGTGTTTAACTGGGTGATTTCGCTTGAGGTCTTTATGGCTTGGAACTTTTTAATCTCATTCTGAATGAAATTGTACCTCAGAAGTTGATTTCTTTCGCGTTCAAGATCATCAAGACGCTTTTGTACCTCGTCGATTCTGCCCATGGCTGTGCGAATTGAAATGTCAGCCGCCCGCAGTTTCTCTTCCGCTTCAGCCTTCTCAGAATCATACTGCGCGATGCCGATGAGGTCTTCTATGATTTTTCTTCGCTCAAGCGGAGTGATATCCGTCAACCGTGTAATGGTGCCCTGCGGGATAATGTTTTGGCTCATACTACTAATGGCAGCCATCGAAAGCGTCTCAGTTATATGTCCGCGGGACATTCTGCGTCCATTTAGGCGATACACGCTCTGCCCGTTGCGGTAAACCTCACGGGAAATCGTAACCGTGGTTGTGTCGACAGGCATTACACCATCAGAATTATCAAATTGAACAACAACCTTTGCCATTTTGGCTTTGTCTAGTCCAGCCTTCTCCGAACCGTGAAAAATTAGCTTCGCAGAGTTCTCCGCACGGAGCCTACGAGTGCTGAGTTCTCCAAGCGAGAAAAGCAGAGCATCCATAATGTTGGTTTTGCCGCTTCCGTTGGGACCCGTTATGGCGGTGAAGCCCTTGTCTAGGTTTACCTTAACTGTTTGCGGTCCAAAAGACTTAAAGCCTTTTAACTCGATTTTTTTTATGTACGGCATTTAGTCTTTAACCTCACGGAAACGAAACTGTTTTCTTTTTTTAACATCATCACCAAACGTATAAAAGCTTATACATTAAAATGATGTGACTGTGTAATGACAATAACAACGGCTTATTACCGCCAAAGGAGTTAGTGCTTGTTAGGAGAAGGCTTCAATGAGTAGTATTGCTAGTTTGCAATTAAAAGGGGTTATTTCAAAATAATAGGGGTGGTAGATTTACAAAACTTCGGTTTTAATGATGTTTCCACTCAACTTATTGTGGCAGCTCTAAACGAGGAGGAGGGCATAGGTGCTACTTTAAGGGAATTTAAGGGTATTATGGGTAATATGCCAATTCTAGTTGTTGATGGGAACAGTCAGGACAGGACGGTTGAGGTTGCCAAAGATTTAGGGGCTGACCTTGTATTTCAGGATGGCTCTGGTAAGGGAGACGCAATCGCCAAAGGAATCAGCCTTATTGACGATAAAACGAAATATGTTGTCTTGACTGATGCTGATTACACTTACCCTGCTGAATATGTTCCAGGTATGATTGAAGTTCTGGAGCGAGAGCCCGAGGTAGGTATGGTTTGCGGGAACCGATTCGGTGGAAAAACTGCTGATAAATCATTTCATCGTCAGTTCTATTTGGGTAATAAGATGCTTGCATTTGCACATAATTTCTTGATCGGAGCCGCACTTGATGACCCGCTAACTGGACTGAGAGTAATCAAAGCAGAGATTCTAAAGAATTGGAAAATAAAATCAAAAGGGTTCGATATTGAAGTTGAACTTAACTCTCAGGTCTTAAAACAGGGCTATCTTATTGTTGAGGTCCCAATTAAGTATCGTGCAAGGCTTGGAGAAAAGAAGTTAAAAGTACGAGATGGCACAACAATTCTTAAAAGAATAATTTCAGAAAGCAGCGCTCATTTACTTTAAACCCTAATATGGAACTATTTCTCTTTCCTTCGGATGTCGCACTGCAGCACTTTGGGACACACCAAACATTCATCCAGCAAGCCATCAGAGGGAGCATTCAACAACCCGCTAAAATGAGCACATTTAGCAGGAGAATCAAAAACCATAGGATACTCAATTGGCTTCACAGAAACAATCTTGTTTTTTTCCGTGGTGATTTCAAGCTTGGACATGCAAAACGGGCAAGCATAATGCGTTGCGCGGGGAATCACAGTGTCATCTGTAATAACGGTAGGTTTGTCAAACCGTTTCTCACACCCCTTGTATGGGCAACGTAGCTTTTCCTCTGAACCGTGCGGAAAAAGCCGCATGTATATCACTCTTCCAAACAAAGTTTTCATGTATCGCAACATTTAATAAACCTTGCCACTCCAACAAGCAACCAAACACCCGCTCAACACAAATACAAAAGAAGCCTCGAGCGGGCCTTGATCCCGCGGCCTGCTGCTTACGAGGCAGCCGCTCTACCGGGCTGAGCTATCGAGGCGCAGCATATGCTTTCAATTGCGTATCTGAGTGAGATTGGTATTTTTAAATGTTGGTTTAGATGTTGACTTTGTTTTTGGGGGTGTTTAATTTATTTGGGTGAATGCTATGTTGACTTTAGAGGGCTGAACAGGTTGGCTGATGAAGGCTTAGGCGAACATGACATAATTCGGCTGATTCAGAAGCGTTTAACCCTCATGCCAGACATGCCTGTGCCGTTTGGCGACGACATATCCGCGGCACCGCTCTTTGAAGGCGAAGTGGCAGTTTTAAAGACTGACATGCTTGTCGCAACCACAGATGTGCCTGCTGGAATGAGCCTGTTTTCTGCTGCTCGCAAGGCAGTTGTTATGAACATCAGCGACTTTGCAGCCAAAGGCGTCATGCCGTCAGCAGTTTTGGTGGCGCTTGGTTTGCCGAAGGCTTTAGCCACACAAGGAGCTGTGACGGAAATTGCGGATGGATTAAACGCGGGGGCACGTGAATATGGCACGTACATAGTCGGTGGCGACACAAGCGAAGCATCCGACCTAATAATCAGTATTTCATTATTCGGTACTGCTAAGCCAAGCGCTTTAATGTTGCGCAGTGGCGCTAGAGTCGGCGACATCGTTGCGGTGACGGGGCTGTTTGGCAAAACAGCCGCTGGGCTCCGCTTGCTTGTTGGCGACTACAAAGCTTCAGCAAAACAGCGCAGCGTACTGGTTGATTCTGTTTTTAATCCTAAAGCTCGGTTGCGTGAGGGCTTGGCACTCAGGGGTTATAATTATGTTTCTGCCTCGATTGATTCCAGTGACGGTTTAGCTTGGAGTCTGCATGAGCTAGCACGAATGAGCAACGTCGGCTTTCTAATCGATAAAGTGCCCATCGCGTCTGAGGCAGAAGAGTTTGCGCTGAAAAATGGTTTGGACGCGGTGGAGTTGGCGTTCTATGGCGGCGAGGAATACGAGCTTGTGCTCACGGTTAAGCCCGAGAAGTGGGGTGAAGCAAAAGCGGTAGTCGACGCAGTGGGCGGTTGTTTAATTCCTATTGGCAAGGCAACCTTTGAGAAACAGGTGATGCTAAAAAAAGACGGCAAAAAGAGAGCTGTTGAGGCGCGCGGTTGGGAGCATCTAAAAACTAAGCTTTAGTTTGCTGGTCAAGAGTGTAGTTGATTATTGTTATGCAGGACGCCGCTAAATACGGGGTTTTTCCGAGACTGATTTTTTCTCCAAAACGCAATGCAAATGCTTCGGCTTTTTTGGGGAGCCCAACGTGGTCGCCAAGAACAAACAACGAGTTCTCTGCAAGCTGAGTTTCATCGAGGTTTTTTCCGCCTTCTTCCAGAACATAGATGCTGTTGTTTTCGGCTTTTGTTTTGAGAAGCGCTTCAAAGCTTACTTTATCAATAGTGATGCCGGGGTGGCTTTTTCCAGCGATTGTTTTCTTGAGGATATGTTGCCATGTTTCCATGTCAGTGCGCACATCATAGAGTGCTCCCCCGTCAATTTGAATGTGCAGAGGCGGGTTTGGTGGACCGTTGAGGATGGCGTGGAAGGTTACGTCTCTGCGTAACCCGTGGGAGAGAAAAAGACTGCTGATTATGCATTCGTGAACGATGTCTAATCTGCCTGCGTCATGCAGGTTGCTGAAGTTGGGTTCGGTTCTTCCCATGCGCGAGAACAGGACGAATTGTCTTGGCAACAATCTCACTGCTTAGTGAGTATGCTCTCTTCACTTTAAAGTGCTTTCTAATGCTTTATTTAGCAACCAGCTTAGCCTGCTTTATTATGAAGACCCCAGAGTTGCCTTTTGCCTCAATGGAGTGTTCAAGAATTTCAATTCTTTTCTTAAACATAGGCGCATCGAGAACTGTTGTCTCAATCTCTCCGCCCTCTCCTGAAGGGCTAATGCCAAACTTTTGCTGTAACTCTACCAGTCTGTCTATGATTTGTGTGTCTATTTGTTTTCCAAGCCATGACTCATCGAGCGGATAAGCGAAAATCCCGGAAATTATAACGTTAAACCGTTTCTTGATAAGCGTTTCTAAGAGGGCTTTTTGGTTGTGTTTCCATAAAGGGTTGATGCATCTAAGGTTTAGGCGGTCGCAGATACGCTGTATCCTTGTCGCCTGATAGACAGATTCTACCGCACCGGTGACTATGCCGTCTATGTTGAATTGGCCCCTAGCCTGTGTGATGGCTTTCTCTAAGTCGGCAAGTTCCTCTTCTTTTCTGCCTTCTGTTTCCACCGAAATCATCGGTAACTCTAGAGCTTCTGCTTGGAGGGCTGTTATATTGATGTTTGGGGTATGGAACATGTAGCTTTCTTTGTTCTGCGAAACAAGTGTGATTAGACAAACAATCTGGTCTGTTTCGGCTGCAAAATGTAAGGCAAGTGTTGAATCCTTGCCGCCTGAGAATAGCACACCTAATCGCATGATAGTGTAAAAAGGAGAATGCTATTTATATGCGTGCTGAAAGGTCTGCTTAGACTTTTACACTGCAAATGTTGGGGATGGCTTTTAGTTTGTTAATGATTTCTTGCGGCACTTTTTTATGGAGCACGTAGACTGAGATGGCGAAGCCTTTTCCGATTTGCCGTGAATAGTTGGCTCTAATGTTGATGTCGCTGTCGGCTAAGACCTTGTCAATGTTTGCAAAGACGCCTGGAACATCTCGGTGGTGAATAAATAATGTGTAGACAGGGATTTCTTCAACTTCGATGCTCTCGCCTGCGTTGACGGCGTTGATGAAGTCGCCGCCTAAAAGGTAGCCTGAAACAACTCGGGCAATCTCGATGGATGTTTCTCGTTGTGCTTCTATTGTTGATGCACCCAAGTGGCAACTAAAAACCACGTTATCGAGTTCTAAGAGTTTGTTCTTGAATTCTGCGCCTTCAACTTTTGGCTCTTCAGTGTATACATCCAAGGCGGCGCCAGCTATTTTTCCCTCTTTGAGCGCTTTGTAGAGTGCTTCCTCGTCTATGTTGCTGCCTCTAGAAGTGTTAATTAGATAAGCGGTTTTTTTCATTTTAGCTAACTCTTTTTCACCAATTATAACTTCTTTACCGCCAGTATGAATACTAACATAATCAGCTTTCGCTAAAACCTCATCTTTCGACATGAACTTTATACCTGAATCAAGAGACGGTTTTATATCGTAACCTATGACTTCCATGTCAAAACCTCGTCTGGCTATCTGAGCGACTTTTTGACCAATTCTACCGCAACCCAAAAGACCCAGCGTCTTGTAGGCAAGCTCAGTGCCTTTTAACCTGTCTTTTTGCCAAACACAACTCTTCAACGAGTGAGTAGCCTGAGAAGTTTTCCTGGAAACGTCTATCATTAAGCCGATGGTTAATTCGGCAACGGCATTGGTGCTTCCGTAAGGAGCAGATTTCACAACGATGCCAAATTCAGAAGCAGCCGCAACATCAATGTTGTCATAACCGACTCCGGCACGACCAACAATTTTGAGTTTTCCTTTGGCGCCTGCTTCTAAAACCTCGCGTGTAACTTTTGTAGCACTCCGCACAACTAACGCGTCAAACTCTCCAATCTCTGACACCAGAGCTTTTAGGTCTCTTTTTTTAGTGTCTGTTTCTATGCCTGCTTCTTGGAAGAGTTTTAAGCCTTCCTTCTCTAAGCCATCGTTTAACAGTACTTTCATGCCAAGAGTCTCCATTGAACGTTAAAACTTGATTGCGGACGTGTATTATAAAGTTCTCTGAAAAACAAACCAGTCTTTACGTGTTCGGCTTTGCTTTTGCCATGGTGATTCGGGTAGAGGCGATTTCAAACGTTGACAACTCGTTACAGTAGGGGCAACGAAGACGACGCTTGTTACCATAACACAATGAGGTTAGGGTAGCACCTAATACCCAGTGAAAATAAAAGTTGCGTTTGCATTGTGGGCAGGTTAGCTTTGAAGTGTAGCGTGGTCCATACTTCTTGGGAAGCAGAATGAAAAATACAATGAAGCCTAAAACGGTGATTAGGCTGAGGACGCCTATAATTTCAATCAAGGTCAAACCAGCATTAGGAAAGGAGAGCTTAAGCTTTTTTGATGTAGCTTAAAGCTTCTTCTACACTTTGGAACCCGTATTTTACGCCGTTAAACTCTTTCTTAAGCGCTAAAACGTCCTCTTTGACTTCGGCAGGTTTGCGTTTGCCCTTGATTACGTCAAGCATCAAATCACAGAGGTGTTTGATGTCGCCTTCACGGAAGCCGCGTCGAGTTACGTCTTGGAAGCCAATCCTCAAGCCTGACGGGTCATCCTTACCGCTCTGGTCATCATAAGGCAGCAAGTTCTTGTTTAGGATGATGTTTGCATCTTCGAGATCTTGAGCAATTTTCTTGCCGCCGCCAAAATTTCGGATGTCCACGGCGATTTGGTGGCTTTTTGTGAAGCCCTTCTTTTCAGCGAGCACTTTCACGCCGTTCTCACAGAGATACTGCCCTGCAGTCTGAGCATTCTTCACTATTTGCCTCGCTAACTCTGCTCCGAAAAGCTTCATCTCCAAGGCAGCTATGCCGAGCGCTGGCAACCTGCCCAAATGCGTGCTGGAGGCGCTGAGTGGGAAAATGGCGAATTGAATCTTTTTGACTGCCTTTTCAAGCGCGGGGGTAGTTGGGTTGCCCATGACGACGCCGCCTTGGGGTCCTGGGAAGGTTTTGTGAGTTGAAGAAGTGATAAAGTCTGCGCCCTCTCGCAAGGGGTCTTGGAACTCGCCGCCTGCGATCAACCCAAGAACATGGGACGCATCGTAGGCTACATACGCGCCAACTTCATCGCATACAGCTTTGAGCTCTTTTATAGGGTGAGGAAACAGGAAGAGGCTACCGCCGAACGTGACGATACCTGGCTTTGCTGCGCGAATCACGTAGGCTGATTTTTCTGGGTCAATGTTGAACTCGTCGACGTCATAAACATGGTTTATGTTATCTAAACCAAGGATGTTGCCTGCTAAGCCCGTGTAATCATGGCTGATGTGGGCGCCGCAACTCAGTGGCGTTACAACCATTTTGTTGTTTTTTGCGGCTAACGAGAGACCTTTAAAGGTAGAGAGGTTTGCATGGGTACCTGAAACCAGACGCACGTCTGCCCAAGTGCTCTTGAAAAGGCTCTTCATTATGTCAGCTGCTAAATCCTCAATTTGAGACATGTACTTTTGACCTTGATAGTAGCGTTTTTTAACGTGTCCTTGAGCATCGTTTTCGCCTTCGGCATATCTGGCAGCAAGGTCGTGTGAGAGGTTGAGCATTTGGTTGACTGCGGGTGATTTGAGCCCTTCGCTTGCAATCATGTTTATGCATTCTTTGTCGCGGTACTGTTCATGCTTTCGGGTTGCTTCAATTAAATCTGCGACCAAGTTTGGCAAGTTTTCCATTCTTTTTTCTTCTCCCACGCTTGAATCATCAACGGAATTGTGCTTTGCAGTATTTAGCCGTTACTGGAAGCAAGAGAGGTTTAAAGGTTAACTGCTCGAGTTCCATGAGTTAAAAAATTTTAGGTATACCTAAACCTTTATTAGGTCGGTTGCTAAATTTAGGTATACCTAAAATACCTAAAAAGGTGAACGTGAAATGCCTCCAAGAAGCGTTGAAGACTACCTCAAAGCCATATACGACCTATCCAAAAACGGAAACCCAGTCAGCACCACAGACCTCTCCAAAATGCTTAACGTAGCGCCAGCCAGCGTCACAGAGATGCTCAAAAAACTATCCGAGAAAAACTACATCCAGTATTCACCATACCATGGCACCACCCTAACGAGCGCTGGAAAACAAATTGCTGAAAAAATGGCAAGAAAACATCGCTTACTCGAGCGCTTCCTATCCGACGTACTAAAAATAGACAAAGTGAAGGTTCACAGTCAAGCTTGCGAAATGGAACATGCCCTCTCAGATGACGCAGAAGAATCACTCTGCAGATTCCTAAAACACCCAGAGAGCTGTCCTGACGACGGCAAAATTATCCCGCCCTGCGACCTACAAATCGGAAGCTGTGCAGAATGCATACACCTTCATAATCAAGGCTTAGAGGAAGTTGGCAAACGCAAAGAAAACCTTGTCGCTCTAAGTGAGCTAAAAGATGGGCAAACAGGAAAAATCCAGTTCATCAGAGGCGGCCACAATGTGCTCCAGCGCCTCTTAGACATGGGGCTCACGCCAAGCACAAAAATAACCCTAATCAAAGCAGCACCCTTCGAGGGGCCAATCCAGGTTTCTGTGCGGGGTTCAAAATTGGCGCTCGGCAGAGGTATAGCGTCAAAAGTCTTTGTTGAAATTCAGGATTAAACTCGGAAGGTGTTTGGGCTGTGTCGTCAGATAATAAAAATAACGAATGTAAGCAGTTAACGGTTGCTTTAGCAGGCAATGCGAACGTTGGCAAAAGTGTACTCTTTAACCAGTTAACAGGTTCGAATCAGATTATCGGTAACTGGCCAGGAAAAACCGTTGACCGCGCCGAAGGCACGTTGCGCTATGAGGGTTATGATATTAAAGTTATTGATTTGCCAGGCATTTACTCTTTTTCTACTTTTTCGATGGAGGAGCTTGTTTCCCGCGACTACATAGCCTTGGAGAAACCTGATGTTGTGATTAATGTTTTGGACGCGTCGGTTCTTGAGCGAAACCTGTTCTTCACAATCCAACTCATCGAGATGGGAGTACCCCTTGTTATTTGTTTAAACCAAGTGGACGAAGCCAAGAAAAAAGGCATAATCATCGACAAAGAAAAACTGAAAAACACGCTCGGTGTACCCGTCGTATTTACTGTTGCTATTCGCGGCGAAGGCATCTATGAACTAATGGGTGAAGCAGTTAACGCTGCCTTGGACCCCCCTAAAACTAAGCAATTGAGATACCGAAAAGACGTTGAGGAGAGTATCGGAAAACTCCAGCACATCATCGAAAAGGCGAATCTTGACATTCACTATCCAGCCCGCTGGCTCTCCATTAAGTTGCTTGAGGGCGACACTGAAATAATCAAGCTGCTTTCCGAAAAGTCCCGCGAAATTGTTGATGCAGCAGTAGTCATATCCCAAGAATTGGCGAGCACTTGTCAAGAGCCTTGCTTTTCAGTAATTGCTTCGGAACGATATTCACTTGCTAGCTCAATTGCCGCATCAGCACTCCAGCAAAGCGAAATCAAGAGCACTTTCTCTGAAAAACTCGATTGGTTAACCACGCACAGAGTCTGGGGGTACTTTACTTCGGCAGGAGTCATTGCAGGTTTGTTGCTTTGGACGTTTTTTGTAGGAAACGCGCTCTCAACCCTAATCGCAGATGGCTTAAACCTTATTCAACCAATTGACCCAGCGTTGTCTGCAAGCCAGCCAATTCTAAGCATTATCCTCAACGGTGTTTGGGGCGGATTCACCGCTGGCGTCACTTTAATCATTCCTTTCGTTATCCCGTTCTACTTGTTACTAGCTATAGTTGAGGATTCAGGGATACTAACACGGGTAGCGTTCATGATGGATAGCGCTATGCACAAGATAGGCTTACATGGCAAAGCCTTGATTCCGATAATTCTCGGTTACGGCTGCAACGTGCCAGCAATTCAAGCATGCAAAATCATGGAAACACGACGCGAGCGGCTCTTGGCAGCGTTCGCCATCACTTTTGCGCCTTGCTCAGCCAGAACCATAATACTGTTCGGCATGGTGGGACTATTTGTTGGTATTCAATGGGCGCTTCTGCTGTACGTAGTTGACATTGTGATAATCTTTGCTTTAGGAAGGGTTGCAATGAAAGCAGTTCCCGGCAAATCAACTGGCTTAATCATGGAGATGAGCAGTTTTAAGATGCCCGCGCTCAATGTCGTCTTAAAACAAACTTGGACGCGCACAAAATCCATAATCTACGTTGTGTTCCCCATATACATAGTCTTCAGCGCGCTTATCCAAGCACTCTACGCCCTAAACCTGCTGACGCCAATTAGCAACGCACTGGCACCGTTAACGGTAGGATGGCTGGGCTTACCAGTAGCAGCGGGGGTACTGCTAATATTGGGCACGGTTCGCAAAGAATTCATACTCGTTGGTGCAGTTGCAATCCTTGGCACCACGAACTTGCTGGTCGGCTTTACGCCAGTGCAGTTGGTCGTGATGGCGCTGGTGGCAATGCTCTACATTCCATGCGTGGCAACTGTGGCAATCTTGGGCAAAGAATTCGGTTGGAAAGCAACAGCAGTCATAACAGCATCAAACATTGGGGCTGCATTGTTAATCGGCGGCTTAGCATTCAGGTTGCTGACGCTTTTGGGACTCTAACCCCTCCTCATTTCTTTGCAAGCCTAAAAGCAAGCAACCATTATATTTGATTCAATGGTTAGTTTGGTTTATGTCAACAACAGCGCCACATTGTCCCTGCCCAAAAAGAGACTGCCCACGCCATGGCAACTGTGAAGAATGCGTGCGGCACCACAAAGAAAAGGGCGAGTGGCCATACTCTGCAAGGTGAATAATATGGCTAAGCCGTCAGAGCGTGAAGCGCAAAAGAAACGGGAAAATATACAGAGGTATTTTTGGGATATTGTTGGTTCTGTTGAGCATATTTCTTTGCCTAAGCTGGAGGACGCAGTTAGGAAAGAGTTCAACTGTCAAGACGACAGGTTTGTTCAAACGCAGGTCAATCTGATGCAGACTGAAGCAAGAATCAGAGTGCAAAGCAACGTCAAAGTATGGATAAAACAGCCGCCAACCTGAAAAACGGCCCTTAGAGGTCTGATTGTGAAGTTCTTTGGGGCTTTTTCGTCAATTTACCTTTAGCGCAATACTCACAAGTACCGTAGATATCTATTCGTTGACCGCTGGGGGTGAATTGAACTTTTCCAGTTGCTTTTTTGACAAGTTCTTTTGAGGCTTGGTCGTCTAAATCTTGGATTTTGCCACATTGCAAGCATATCAGGTTTATGTGTGGTTCTAGGTAAGGGTCATAGCGTGTTTGTCCTTTAGGAAAATTAAGTTCTTGGATTAATCCGCTGTCTTTTAGGATATTTAGGGTGCTGTAAACAGTGGCTAGGCTGACTGTTGGATTTGTCTTTTTAACTGCCGTGTAGATTTTTTGTACACTCGGATGCTCGGGGCTTCCCAGCGCGATTTTACAGACGGCTATACGTTGAGGAGTGGCTTTGTAGCCTTTGCTGCGAAGTGCATTTATAATTGATACTTCAGTTTTCTGCGTGGACTGCATAACTAATACTAGGTAATAATAATTCTTAAATAATATTGCGGTGAAAGTTAATAGCAAGGAAGAATTTTTATGAAAGAAAATTTAACCACCAATCAAGGCTCATCTGTTCCTGACGACCAAAATTCTCTCACTGCTGGAAAAGACGGGTATGTGATGCTCCAAGATGTCCATTTGATTGAGAAGTTGGCGCACTTTAACCGTGAACGCATCCCTGAACGCGTCGTCCATGCCAAGGGCGCTGGTGCAGGAGGCTACTTTGAAGTAACCAAAGACGTAACCAAATATACAAAGGCTAAATTTCTCTCAGAAGTGGGCAAACGCACCGAAGTCTTCGTACGATTCTCCACAGTAGGCGGAGAAAAAGGCTCAGCGGACGCTGAACGCGACCCCCGCGGCTTTGCAGTTAAATTCTACACAGAGGATGGAAATTACGACCTCGTCGGCAACAACACACCAGTATTCTTTATCCGCGACCCCCTCAAGTTCCCAGACTTCATCCACACTCAGAAACGCCACCCTGGCACCAACCTTAAAGATGCAAACATGTTCTGGGACTTCCTATCTCTAACACCTGAGTCTGTGCATCAAGTAACCATTCTGTTCTCAGACCGCGGTACCCCACGCTCATATCGCCACATGAACGGCTACAGCAGCCACACCTACAAATGGTACAATGAATCAGGAGAAGTATTCTGGGTAAAATATCACTTCAAAACTGACCAAGGCATACAAAACCTAACACGTGAAGAAGCAGAACACATAAAGGGAACAGACCCAGACCACGCCACCCGTGACCTCTTTAAAGCCATCAAAAACGGCAACTACCCCTTTTGGACACTACAAATGCAAATTATGCCTGCCAAAGACGCCGAAACCTACCGATTCAACCCCTTTGACGTTACCAAAGTTTGGCCCCACGGCGACTACCCGCCAATTGACATCGGCAAAATGGTGCTCAACCGTAACCCATCCAACTATTTCGCTGAAGTTGAACAAGCAGCCTTCTCGCCAGGCAACTTTGTACCAGGCATTGGAGCTTCGCCGGACAGGATGTTACAAGGCAGACTATTTGCTTACCATGACGCGCACAGGTACCGCTTAGGACCCAACTACCTGCTGTTGCCAGTTAATCAGCCTAAAGGCGTGAAAGTCAAGAATTACCAACGCGACGGCTACATGCGTTTTGACGGAAACTTTGGCGACGAACCCAACTACTACCCTAACAGCTTCGGTGGACCCGAACCCAACCCAGAAGCGGCGGAGCCAGCCTTTGAGATTTCAGGTCAAGTTGCACGCCAACCATACACGCACCCCAACGACGACTTCGTACAGCCAGGCAACCTCTACAGGAAAGTCATGACTGACATTGACCGCGAACACTTAATCGGCAACATAGTATCACATCTGTGCAATGCTAACAAGGACATCCAGCAACGGCAAGCAAGAATCTTCTACAAAGCAGACCCTGAATATGGCCAACGAGTAGCAGAAGGCTTAGGCATAGAACTCTAAGCCCATTCTTTCTTTTTTAACAGGAATCTTTTTTATAATCAATTTGTTTCTTCAATGTGAAAGTGAAACAATATGCCTGAATCAATCGAGAAAAGAGTACAACAAGCCCTTGACGATATTAGACCGCAAATCCAAATGGACGGCGGAGACGTAGAACTAGTCGCTGTGGAGGGAAAAACTGTCAAAGTCCGCTTAGTTGGGCATTGCGCAGGTTGCCCCATGTCGCAAATGACGCTTAAAAACGGCATTGAAGCACACCTTAAGTCAGTGGTTCCAGAAGTACAAAAAGTCGAAGCGGTACATTAAGTCAAACAACACTCAATAATCATTAAATTTTATATTTTTTTGTTTAGGGCAAATCTGTATTTAGCCTTCATAAAGTTTTAGAAATAAAATTAATTAATGTTTAATTGGGTTAAGAGGGAATGCATTGATGGCACGTCCATCACACTTGCATATCCACACAACTCTTAACCCCTTGCTTCAATTCTAAAAAACAGTCACTAAAAATTCAAGAAGTAGATTGAAAACTAAAAAAAGAAGAAAGATTCAGCTTTTCCAGTGCTCTAAGGCAAGAGCCAGCTCCCTGTGGCTTTTTGCATATTCACCAAGCGTTTTGCCCTCCAGAGTCGCATCGACTGCTTGGCGCATCGCTTTAGCGCCTGCCACTGTTCCTTGTGGATGTCCATGAATGCCGCCGCCAGCCTGAAGAACCACATCAGCTCCAAAGTTTTCCAGCAATGCAGGCACAAGACTTGGATATAGCCCGCCGGATGCAACAGGCAACACAGGCTTCAATCCGCTCAGTTCGGTCTTGCAGGCTTCAATGTTTTCCAACACTTCCTCTTTTGTCTCTGACATTTTGCCTACAACTGTGCCAACGTGCAGTTGGTCAACACCAATCACCCGCGCGACTGTCACTATGGGCTTCATAGCTATACCGTGCAGGGGATTTTTGGTGAAGGCTGCGTGTCCAGCGCGGTGCGCGTGAAGGACAAGTTTGAAATTTTGGTTTCTAAGCGTTTGCAGAGCTGACCAGCCGCAGGTTAAAATGTCTATCATGAGGTATTCTCCGCCTTGGTCAACGACGGCTTGGGCGCGTTTGAGCAGGGTTTGGGTTTCAGCGGTGATGTTTACCATGTAAACTTTGTGTTCACCAGTCTCGCTCTGAGCTTTGTCTCGGCTCTCCAGCGTCTGCACCAAACGTTCCTCAAAGGGGTTAAAAGCTTGGCTACTGAGGTTCTCATCATCTTTCACGACATCGCAGCCACCCAGCCATGCTTCGTAAGCAACTTTGGCGTGGTCTTTAGTTTTTAAGCCCAATTTAGGCTTGATGATGGCGCCTACAAGCGGGCGTTTTGGCACGTTTAAGAGTTTGCGGATTCCGTCTATTCCGTAGGCTGGACCCTTAAAACTGGAGATTAACGTTTTAGGAAGGTGTATGTCGAGTAAACGCAGGTTCTTGAGCGCTTTTAGCCCGAAAACATTGCCTGCAATGCTGCTTAGGATGTTTGGCATGTTGGCTGGCTCAAAAAGTTCAATCGGATAAGCAATTTTTATCGTGTTACCGTGGATGCTGTACACGTGGGCTGCCAGTTGCTTAACGTAGGGCTGTTCGGTTGTTAGCTCAGTCCATGTGCCAACAGAGCTTTCAGCGGCAACGCCGCCTGCGGCTTCGTTTAGGCTTATGCCGTCAGGTTCAACGCTAAATGTGCAGGTTAAGTCTGTTTCTTTTGGTTTATAGTTTAAATCAACAAAGTCTAGATACTTCAAAGAGAAACCTCTCACTGAGTATTGTGAACTGCTTTTTCCTTAAAATCTTTAACTATAGCCACAGCAATCAAATAGTATCGGTGGCTTTGCAGTGGAGCTAAAAGTTGAACTCTTAAACATCACCACAGGCGGAAACCGAATTGCCCTCTTAAGCGAAGAAACCGCCAGCCAGTTAGGCGTGCACAGTTCTGACAGAATAAAAATTACGTATGGCAAAAAAGAACTGATTGCAATAGCAAACATTGCAGAGCACTTTCCAAATGACCGCATCGGACTCTTCGAGGAAACCGAAGCAGCACTGCAAGTTAAGGGTGACGAGATTGTCCAAGTTCATTTAGCTTCGCTTCCAGAGTCACTTTTTAGTGTGCGTGCCAAACTTCATGGGGAGCGCCTTCGTGAAAAGGACATTATGAACATTGTAAAGGACGTTGTTGAGCGGCATTTGAGCACGGTTGAAATCGCCGCGTTCCTCACAGCCCTCAGCATCCACGGATTAAGCACAGCTGAGAACGAAGCTTTATCAAGAGCTATGGTTGCAACAGGGAAAACGCTTCATTTTGGCAAGGGACCAATTCTAGACAAGCACAGTGTCGGCGGCATCCCAGGCGACAAAACCAGCATGCTGGTCGTGCCCATAGTAGCAGCTGCAGGATTCACCATACCCAAAACCTCCTCGCGGGCAATCACGTCTCCAGCTGGAACTGCTGACAGAGTAGAAACCCTCTGCCCAGTCAACCTTTCTATTCACGAAATTCAAAATGTTGTAGAAAAAACTAATGGGTGCCTTGTTTGGGGTGGCTCTCTTGAGCTTGCACCAGCCGACGACCTGTTCATTCAAGTAGAGTATCCGTTGGGGATTGACCCGATGTTGTTGCCTTCTATTCTGAGCAAGAAGAAAGCCATCGGCGCCACCCACGTTGCTGTTGACATTCCAACAGGGATGGGCGCAAAAATTAAGACACGGACAGAAGCGTACGTTTTGGCTTCTGATTTTGTGGATTTAGGTAAACGTTTAGGCTTAAATATTCAGTGCGCCCTGACTTTTGGTGACCAACCGTTAGGATGCACCATTGGACCAGCGCTGGAAGCCAAAGAAGCGTTGATGACTCTTATGGGGCGTGGTCCACCTGACTTGCGGGAGAAAGCCGTGAGCCTTGCTGGGATGCTTTTTGAGATGGTTGGGGTTGAGAACAGCCGAGTTGTGGCTGAGGAAATGGTTGATTCTGGCAAAGCTGAAAAGAAACTGCGAGAAATCATCGCGGCTCAGGGTGGAAACCCAAGGGTTAAACCTGAAGATTTGCCTGTTGGTTCCGAATCTGCTGTTGTGCGTTCGGATAAAGCTGGCAAGGTCCTGTGGCTTAGCACTGAAGATATTGTGCGCATCGCTCGTGAGGCAGGAGCACCAAAGGAAAAAGGCGCAGGCGTGGTTTTACATGCCAAGTTAGCGGATAGTGTACGTAAAGACGGCGTCTTGTTTGAAATTTTTGCGGAACGAAGTAGCAAGTTGTCTTCTGCTTTGGAGTTGGCTAAACGGTTGTCACCTATTGTGCTGAGCAAAAAGCCTGAGGAAAAAATGATTCTAGACCAGATACCTGAAAAAACAACCCGTGAAAAAACTTTCATGCTTGACCGATGAAAGCAATTGGTTTAGTGATGTCTGATTGCTCCACCAATCAAGCCTCCGATTGCTGAAACGATTCCTGCGAATACCGCAAATAGAATCGCTATAACGCCAACTGCCAAACCAGCTAAGCCGCCGAACAAAGCGCCCGCAATGCCCTCTGCGATTCCGCCCATTACTGCTAGACCTACAAATGCTAGTATAGCTATTATGATGCCGCCGAAGATGCCTGCTAAAAAACCAGCCAGTGCTCCTCTACCGATACCTGTCGCGATGAGTCCAGCAACAAGTCCGCCGATGAATCCACCGATTAAATGCCCCAGTCCTGGAAAGAAAAAACCAAGGAGCAATGTTACCAAAAAGCCTACAAAAGCGCCCAACCATATGCTTCCCAACTTTTATTCACCACCTTTACAAGTAATTTCTCAGTGAATGCAAAAAATAAACACTAAACAATACATGGGTTGTTTAAATAATGGTTTGTTGGTGTAGTTACGCAATCACAATGCTTTGGAAACGGAAAACTGCTTATCTTCTCGTTGCAACTCCGCCTATTAAGCCGCCTATGGCTGAAATCACCGTGACAAGAATCCCTAACAGTAAGACCATTATTCCAACTGCCAGTCCGGCTGCACCGCCGAACAACAAACCTAAAAAGCCATGGGTTATGCCGCCATAAACTGCAAAGCCCAAAAATGACAGGATTGCCAAGACTATCGCACTGAATATGCCCGACACGCATCCAGCGATTGCCCCGCCGATAATGCCTCTTGCCAAAAGTCCAGCTACTACACCGCCGACGAAACCGCCCAGAATGTAGCCTATGCCTGGGTAAATCACGCCAAGTGTTACTGTTATCGCGGAACCTGCCAAGATGCCTAAGCCAATTCTGCTAAACATTGTTAACCCAAGCGGTTGAAACTAAAAAAAGGAAGATAAAGGTTGTTCTTTAGCGAGCCCTTGACGAGCGTACTTTTGGTTCAAGCAGGGTCCAAAGCCACTCGGTGAATTCTCGCAGGTTCTTGGTTTGAATGTAAACATCGCCTGGACCTGTAATTTGCGTGACTAAGCCTTCGCCGCTGAGCAAGGTTTCTTTTAAGCCGCCGAATCGTGTGACTTTGTAGCTGCAGGATTGGCTGAACCCAACGAGGTGGAAGTTGTCAACTATGAGCGTTTGTCCTGATTGTAATGTGTGCACGTCTATTGCGCCGAATGTGTTGATAAACATCTGCCCGCTTCCTGTTGCTTTAATCATGAATAAGCCTTGTCCAAAGAGTCCTTTTGTGAAGCCTTCCCATTTCACATCCAAGTCTATGCCTTGTGTGGAGGCTATGTAGGCGGATTTTTGAATTACATAACCGCTGTTAGGTGCAACATCAAGTTGTTTTATGTCTCCGACGGGAGCAGCAACAAATGCTGCTTCGCCGGTTCCGTTGTTGGCGGTGTAGTCGTTTACCCAAAAAGATTGTCCGCCTATGATGCTTAAGCCTAAGCTTCCTAGCAGACTTTTTTCTCGTTTTCGGGTGTGCACTTCAATGTTTGGTGTCATGTATGTGAGGGCGCCTGATTCGGCGGTGATGGTTTCGCCTTGGTCTAAGGTGGCTACTAGCATGGAGTATGAGGGTTTATATTTAATTTCGAACTTCATTTTTTTCCCTTTCTTGCGTTACTTATAAAAACATGATTACGCAATTGAGCTTATAAAAATTTAAACAAGGGCTGCTCTGAGGGCTTGACAGTTACTAGTTCCGCTAAAGTAATCCTGAAGAAAACATTTAGTCTAACTTTGATATTCAACGCTCTGATTACCTTAGGTTGCGTTGCAGGGATTCTGTTGGGCTTTTATCGTTCCATGCCGAATTGGAAACCTTTTGCACCATACCTTATCGATGGTAATCTTTTTTGGCTGGTAATCGTAGCGGCGTTAATCAATATTTTTCCTAGTGCAAGTATTGGTCGCGTTTTGCATACAGGAAGATTCTTGTTTCATCATTACGTCTATGGTGCTTTCCTGCTAGTTGGTTCATCATTACTTATTGTTGCTTTCGCATCTGTTCCACTGCACAATATTTTCTTTGTAGATGACAGCAGCATAGAAATCAACGCTGGAAGAGTGTTTATTTTGGCTGGTTTAACCTTATTCATAGATGATCTTCCTGATGTTTCGAAGAGAATTGAAGCTGGCTTGAACTGGTTTAAGTCAAAAGCGTATAAGGTAAGAAGAGCCATACATGCGTTGCAATTGCTTACAGGTGTTGTCACATTCTACTGTGGGATTTCCGCTCTCTTATGTACATTGCAGTATGGTGGGCGTGTCGTGCCTAACTCCATTTTGATTGTATCGCTTTTCATAACTAGCTTCACATCTTTCGCTTTAGTTAAACGGAAGGCTTGGCTAAAAATTACACCGTCGCCAACACGGGAACCTGTTAATGCTGTGCTTTTATGATTTCTTTCCCGATTGCCTCTAATTGTTGACGCGAGTAACCGCTAGAATTTTTGTGTGCAGCTATGTAGTTGGCAAGTTGAGGCAGCTTTAGGATTGGAACTGTAGGATTGTTTATGTGAAGTACAGCATGCTTGTTTGTGAAGACTACTATGCCTTCTACCCAGATACCGAACTGCCTTAGATTTGGTGAACTGTCGATTACTTGCTTGATTCGCGCAATGTTTCTCTTTAGCTGGCGACTTGGACTTGAGTCAACATGGCGTTTGTTATCCCGTTGCCACTCATCTCCGTTACAGGTAATGTTTCCGCTCCAATTCTTTGTCTCCAAAACAAACACGCCGTTTGGACCGAGGACAATATGGTCGATGTCTCCACCGCCATTACGAAGAGAAAGAGCATTTATGAGGTAATAATCGTTGTTTAGTTTGTTGTTGAGTAGTTTGATTACTTGTTTTTCACCTTGCCATCCACCACTGTAGATGTGGTACTTGCGCAGGTAATAATAGAAGGCAATCAGCGGCGCAAGCGAAAAGATTAGGGCGATATACTCAAGGGAGGTCACCTGCCATGTAGAGAGGACTCTGTATGCCACAACGAAGAAAATTAAGAACATCAATAGAATGCAAAGGGCTGCTTTGGCAAGGTTTTTTATAGTCTGGTTCTTGAGGTGACTGCTTGAAGCTTTTAGCCGACGCATACACAGTCATAGAGCCTGAAACTAATATTATTTTATGGCATTCAAACAGCGTTTAAAACATAATCGCATTGTTCTTTTAGCGGAACAGGCTGTTCTCGGAAAAGAGCTAATAGTAACTCTCTGTACTTTTCTGCTTAGTGAAAAAAAAATGTCCGCTAAGCAATACTCCACAAAGTTCAAAATAGCTATGATAAGCGTGCTCATCGCAAGCTTGTTAAGCGTACCCTTTTTGATAACGGTAAATGCTCAGAGTTCAGGGGTTACAGTTGGATACTGGTCCTTAGACGAAGTGAAACCAAGCGGTTACAACACCATAACCCCTGATGCGGTAAGCGTGAACGCTGGCATCGTAGCAGGCGACCCTGAGCCGACGCTGGTGGAAGGAAAATTTGACAAGGCTATGAAGTTTAACGGTGAAGGTTTCGTTTATGTTCCAATCAAATTTGTTATTGGCTTTCCACCTACGCCGCAACCAATCTATATGCCAATCTCACCCAACCTTGACGTGCAAAAATACATTGCTGTTGAAGCTTGGATTAAAGTTTCAGAATTCACGCAAGCAACTTACAACAACATCGTTGTTAAATGTGACCATCCAGACCAAGCCTGCGCGTGGCAGAACACCATTAGAGTACTTGGGTTATCAATAAGAGCAGGTGAACTTGAAAACGGCGTCGTCGAAGGTGCATTAAGCGGTTTTGTGTTAACGGACAGTGATGGCTTTAATGAAATTGTGACAACACAACCCATTCCGCTAAACCAATGGATCAACGTTAAGTTTACTAGGACTTCCACAGGGATGCACCTCTACATTGATGGGCATGAACAAAGCGTTAACGTGATTCGCGGTGTCCAAAATCCAAATGGCAATATTGTTAATGGCACCGAGTACTACTTTGGACATGACGGGCTAGCAACCATAGACGAAGTTCGCATCACGGATTTAACTCCACCAGAAATTAGCGAAGATGCCTTTGACATAGGTCCTAACATGTTGATTGCAATAATAGCCGTCGCGGTCATTTTTGCTGTGGCTTGGCTTTTGCGCAGAGCCATTCAACTGTGGATTATTCGACCTAAAATGTAACTCCGCCTAAGGAGCGTAAAAGTTTGGGCACCACGCTGAAATTGCTTGAGTTAATGCTTCGCCAAAAACTCTTAGGGCAGGGACTAAAAGGAGAAACCAATACGCCCCTCATCGTTTCTTTTGCCGTAACACGAGCCTGCAACCTACAATGCCTTCACTGCCACGTCTCAGCCAGAGAAGCCATGCCAGACGAACTTAACTTAAAAGAAGCTATGCACGCGATTGACGAAATGGCAAACCTGGGCACTGAAGCAGTGATTTTCAGCGGCGGCGAACCCCTGCTAAGAAAGGACTTTGTGCTGCAGCTTGCCCAGTACTGTGAGGACTATGGCATCATAACCGCCATGCTTTCAAACGGACTGCTAATATCGCCTGAAACTGCCTTACAACTGAAAGATGCAGGCATCAAAGCAGTAGGCATACCCATTGACTCTATCATTCCTGAAAAACATGACTGTTTAAGAAACCGCCCAGGCACCTTCAAAGAAGCTGTCTCCGCCATCCAAACCTGCTTAGACATAGACTTAGAAGTAGTCGTAACCACCATGGCGCTCAAAGACACATTCAACGACATCCCAAAACGCATAGAATTCCTATCAAACTTGGGAGTTGATGAAGTCGCGGTTTACGATTTAGTTCCAGTCGGCAGAGGCAAAGACGTAATGGACCAAGCCATGAGTCAAGAGCAACGAGTCAGTCTGATTCGGTGGCTACAGGGAATGCAAGAAACCACAGAAATGGTTTTTGCAATGTCAGGCGGACTACCGCTCTATCCTGAAATCGCCATGGAAATGCATAACTCTCACGGCACCAAACCCAAAGACCTTCTAATCAAGGAGTTCTGGATACACAACAACGTCGGTTGCCACGCAGGGATCTTCTACTTTAGCTTACGACCAAACGGAGACGTTTACCCCTGCACCTTTTTACCAATTAAAGCTGGAAACATCCGAGAGCAAAGCTTAACCGAGATTTGGCGCAACTCAAAAATCCTAAACACACTTCGCCAGCGACAAACGCTAAAGGGAGAATGCGGAGTCTGCCAGTACCGAGAAACATGCGGCGGATGCAGAGGCAGAGCCTACGCCTGCACAGGCGACTATTTGGAAACTGACCCTGTGTGCCTGAAGGAACTGATGATACAGGAGAAGGTTTCGCCAGTTGACGTGAAACGCTTCGGATGGTGCGTTGGGTAGCGCTAGATTTAGAAGCATATTTGCCGCCTATTAGTGGTTCTATGTTAGAACCTATAGGGGGTAGGTGCTATTGCCGCTTTTTCAACCCAAAAGCATGTTAAAAAATCAAACGCTTTTTATTTCAAACTTTTCGATACAAGTAAATGGTGTGTGACGGATAACCCAGCTGTGGATTTTCACAGAAATTCTCAACCTTCTCAGGACGCCAGCCAATAATCTCGTAATCATGCGAAACAACCCGCGCACCCTTTCGCAAATCCTTTTCAAGCTTAGGCTTAATCTTCTCATTCGCGCTCGTCGTCAAGTATAAGTAGACAACATCAGCCGCCGACAAATTTACATTAAACATGTCACCATTCACAATGGTCACGCGGTCCTCAAGACCATTCTCATGAATAGCAACCATTGCTTTCTTTGCCAAATCCTCACGTAACTCAACCCCAACTCCACGCGCGCCAAAACTCTTAGCTGCCATAATCACCGTTCTACCATCGCCCGCACCCATATCAAAAAGAACTTCGCCAGCTTTCAACCCCGCCAGCTTAAGCATGTACTCTACAACAACAGGCGGACTTGGAACAAACGGCGCGATAAACATACAAGATACATCTTCCTAAACAGAGATTTAACTCATACTCTATTACGTCACGTAAGCATCCTTCTTGGGCAAAGGTCTCCTTGCCTCACCGCATTTAACACAACTCTGCGCACACAACTCCAAATACTTTGCTTCATCACGCGAACCAACAGCAGTAGCCGCCTTCATGCACAACTCGCTTGGTTCATTGCAGCCTTCTTCTTTGCATAACTTGGAAATGTACTGGCAAATCTCCTGCACATCTTTGGGCTCTAAAACTGCCCGATTCGTACGCACAAGCAAACACAGCTCCCGCGCCATAACGCAAGTTTTGACGTATTTGATTCGCTCAAGAACTTCTTTTCGCAGATTCTTTCGGCTTATTTCCACATTCAACCTCTCCTATGGCATAACAAGCAGACAGCACCAATAAGCTGTTTTACACTTAAAAAGATGCTGTTAAACCTAACATATCTTAAACCGTCAAGACGAAAAGCAATAATTACCTAAACCGTTTGCTTAGCGCCTTGCGCTCTGCTTCCAAAATCAACTCAAAAAAGCTATCTGAGAGCGCGTTTTCCTTCTCCAGAATGCTTGCGACATCAGAAACTGAAACTCGCCGTGCACTCAACGCAACCGTAGCCACTTTACCATACTTTTCAATCAACTTCGCAGTCTGCTTGGCATTAACTTGCATCTTCTCTTCGCCCTTAGCGAGGTGTTCACCTTTCTTTTCAACTAGCGGTAAAGCCTTCTCCTCCTCAACCTTTAGCATGCCAATCGCAAAGGAGCCGCATCGCGGGCATTTGGGCTTATCAGGCAGGTCTTTGATGCGTATCATTTCCATCCAGTCCCAACACTGAGTACACACAAAGTTGCCTGTCTCATTGAGCAAACGCGCCTTGGCAGACTCAACCAGCACCGCACGCATCTTTTCAGGCGGAATCAAATCAGTCTTCATACTAACCCGCTCGATGCCAACACGGGCAACAGGAGTCGCATTGCCACCAGTGTCAACCACCTGCAACCGAACTAAACCGTCACGCAACCGTCCAAGCACAAAAACCAACCCGTCAGCATCAAGGTCTTTAGAGAAAACCTCCTTGAGCCCCTCATCATAAATCGGTGTGCCCTCAAAACTAGAAATAAGCTTCTGCAGGCTAACGTTGCTAAAGTCAGCCCACTTCTTGAGTGCCCCAAACCTGCGAGCCACTTGGATGACTCGGCGCTTAAACAACCCCGTCTTCACCGTAGACAACACCAACGTATCTCGTATGGTTTGCTCACTCATGCCTTTCATTTCGTTTAGCACCTCAACCAGCCGCTCGGCGCTCATGGCGCCCATAGTTTGCACGAAAACTCGGTAAGGGTCATGCTGCACAACTATGCCGCGTCCAAGCTTGTCAGAGAGCACCTGCCCAAGCAACTGCGCAAAAGCTCGATTGGTGAGCGAACCAAAGTTTGAGTGCACAATCACGAATTCGCCCCACTCTTCAACTACAATTCGGCTTGGTGTTGGGACAGGAAAGCCGCTGTGCATCTGCTCCAGTGTCTCAGCCAACGCATTCCTAATCGTTTCCGCGTCAGCGGGGTAACGTTCAGAAAGCATAGTGCTAATCTGTTCGGCAGTGGCTCCACGCTGGTTTTGTTCTTCAGCAAACCCTCGAATCTCCGCTACTTCCTGCGCTATCTCATACGGAACAGGAATCTCCTCGCCAATCCAGCTTGGAATTGAACCAGTGGGGTCATCAACGGGGCGAACGTAAACTTTGTCTTCGGTTGCGTGCATTATTTGCCACGGACTGCCGCGGATGATGAATTTGGTGCCGGGTTTGCCGTACTCTGCCATGAACGCTTCATCCAACACGCCGATTGAAGAATCGGATGATTCGTCAATGACTAGAAACTGTTTTTCTTCAGGAATCATTGAGAGATTATCAAAATAGTACTCAAACAACGCTTTTGTCCGCTGAGGCTTAAGCACAACTTTGTCCTCGAAGGAAGTCCAAGCTAAACGTGGAAAACGTGAGTGCATGTATTTGAGCACTTTTTCCACATCGCTCAAGGTTACATTCTCAAACGGGGCTGCGCTTTTCATAAGGTCACGTATTTCCTCAAATGTCAAGCGTCTGTTTTTCAAAAGCAAGCCTGCGATTTGGTGAGTTAAAACGTCATAGGGTTTGTCTGGAACCGATACAGGTTCAAGTTGTTCTGCTAAAGCTCGCCGAGCAATTGCCAGCGCTTCAAGTGTGTCATCAGAGTCCATGCCGATGATTATGCCTTCAGACACGTTGCCGTAAGTGTGTCCTGCCCTACCGACACGCTGAATCAATCTTGTAACTTGCCGTGGACTCATGTACTGGATGACAAGGTCGATGTGTCCCACATCGATGCCGAGTTCAAGGCTGCTTGTGGCAATTAAGCCTTTGAGAGCACCGCGTTTGAGCCCTGTTTCCGCCGCAATTCGCGAAGGCTTGGCCAGCGAGCCGTGATGAATGGAAACTGGGAAATCGACATCCCAAACTTTGAAACGCGAAGCCAAAACCTCGGAGACCGAGCGTGTGTTAGTAAACAGTAGGACGGATTTGCGTTTGCTCATGTAATCGCGGATAATGCGTAGCCTTGCCGCTACTTCGGGGTGAGTGTAAATTTTGGAGGCGAAGCGAACGTCTTCTTCGGTTGGTTTAGGATAAAGCACCTGCAACTTCACCATTTTGGCAACGGGAACCCGCACGATTTCAACGGGGCGGTTATCGCCGACAAGGAACTGGGCAACCTTCTCTGGAGACCCAATCGTAGCCGACAACCCAATCATCTGGAACTCTTTACCGATTAAGCCTCTCACACGTTCCAGCGCCAAAGACAGTTGGCTTCCACGCTTGCTATCAGCTAACTCATGCACCTCATCGATGATTACCCAGCGGAGACTCTGCAAATGCTGGCGCAGTAGCCATCCCGACAAAATAGCTTGCAACGTTTCAGGAGTTGTTATTAAAATGTCGGGTGGACTGTGAGATTGGCGTGTGCGCTCTTTGGTTTCTGTATCTCCGTGCCTCACAGCGAGTTTTATGTCTAGGTTGTTGCACCACCACTGCATCCGCTCAAGCAAATCACGGTTTAGCGCCCGAAGCGGCGTAATGTAGAGCACTTTTATTCCAGGAGTCTTGGGCTGTTGCAGGAGCATACTGAGAACTGGCAGGAACGCGGCTTCAGTTTTGCCTGTGGCGGTCGGTGAAATCAAGAGGACGTTTTTGCCGTCGAGAATTTTTGGGATAACCATCTGTTGGGGTTCAGTTGGTTTTGTGAATCCTTTTTGTTCAACGAGCCTTCGCACTGGCTTTACGAGCAACTCAAAAGCGGACTCAGAATCTGCCATCAATAAGGAGTAACCTTCGAGATAATAGAATGCTTTGTTCGTGGTATAAAAAATGTTAGGCGACAATAATGCAGATTGCTGATGTTTTAGACGGAATACACAATGCACGCCTAACCGGGACTCCACTTGACTTAACAATGTTTAAACCGCTTCTTTTCGTTTTTTATGAATCCATCTTCAAGCTTTCCTTATCAAAAATCTGGTATGGATTTCACTGGAGACTTGAAAACAGGTCTAAAAGGCTACATAATCAGCGCATTTAGAGATATAGATGATATAACCAAAGTCGATAAAAAAAAGAACATAATAATACAAAACAAGAGATAATTATTCCAAATATGACCAAGGAAGGGAAAGCATGACAGGCGAACATGAAGTAGAGTTGGTCATGAAATATCTAAAGAAGCAAGGAAAACCCCAATAAATATGAGTAGAGTACGCAAGTCAGGCTGTGACATAAAGTGCGGTGACCAACTCATTGAAGTTAAGAAAAGAGACTTGGAAAATTACAGCTTTATTTTCCTGACCCATAATGAGTTTGATAAATTCCTAAAAAACAAGAGCATGTGTTTGTACGTTGTATATAGAAGGGATGGAAAGGAAAAGCTAAAAATTTTTGATAGAGACACAGTAATCGGCAACTCTAAGGAATCGATAAGATACAGGATTCTATTGAGGAAAGCAATCAAAGAAGATGCTAAGGAAATAGAGCTTTAGAACTGGCTTGTTTTGTTTGCGGGGTTTGTTTATTAGATGTGAGTTGGTGAACTGTTTAGTTTTTGTATTAGACAGTAGTGTGTTTGTTGAGTTGTTTTGGTTTTTTATGAAGGAGCAAAAGCCTTGTTGGCACGCCGACCTCATTGGCAAGTAGATGTACGCAATTTTGCGTAGCTTACCGTCTATTTGGCGTCTATTAGGAGCATATTTGGATGCTATTAGAAATTCTATGCAGAAACCTATAGGGGTAGGTGAAATTACCGCTTTTCAACGCCAAAAGCATGATGAAAAATCAGCGCTTTAAATAGGGGGATAGGATCTACCTGCAAAACAAACAAAACCTCTCTTATTTATAGTATAAATAAGGGGGTATAAAAAAACTGCAGCTATCTTTCCAATGCTTCGCCTTTAAGATAGGTCCCGCAAGCTTCAACCACGCGAACCAGCACACTCTTGCCAAGAATATTCTTTTCGCTTTGAATGGCAACTGGCTTGTAGGCGAAGTTGCGTCCAACCCAAGACCCCTCAAACTTACCACGCTCATCCACCAAAACCTCACCACACCAGCCAACCCAACGCTGATTCCGCTCAGCCACAAGACGCTTCGCCAACGTCGACGCAACAGCGCTTCGCCGCTTAATCTCTTCCTTCTCGACTAAGCCATCCTGCATGCCCCACGCCGCTGTTTTGGGTCGAGCAAAAAACTTTGACACATTAACCACATCAGGCTTAACCTCTTCTAAAAGTTCAAGCGTATTCTCAAACGCCAAAACGCTCTCACCTGGGAACCCAACAATAACATCAGTCGCCAACGTTAAATCAGGGAACACAGCCCGAAACGCATGTACGATGTCTTTGAATTGTTTAGCTGTGTAGAATCTGCGCATGCCACGCAAAACTTCGTCGTCACCGCTTTGCACAGGCAAATGCAAAAATTTGAAAACCTTCTCACTGCGAAAAGCATCAATCAGGCGGTTTTGTATGTCAAAGACCCAGTTCGGTGTCATCATGCCAACTCGGATGCGAAAGTCACCCTCCAAACCAGCCAGAGCCTCTAAGAGTTCCGCAAGGTTTGTGCCCAGGTCTCTTCCGTAGCAAGCTGTGTCTTGTGAGGTTACCCAAAACTCTCTTGCACCAGCCGCATAATCACTCTGCACATGCTTGGAAATCTCATCTATACTGTAGCTTTGCAGGTGTCCACGCGCAAAAATCACGCAGCAGTAAGCGCAACTGCCCAAACAACCATAATTAATCGGGACAATGCTGACGACTGGGTTTGTGCGTTGCCTTGGAAGACTAAGTTGCGGCATCTCCGCAACTGCTTCGGTCTCCACCACTGTTTCGCCAGCCATAACACGCAAAACCACATCCACAATCCGCTTGCCGAATGCTGGACCCACCACGCCGTCGAAACGCACTTCGCGGCACAAACGCTCAAAACTAATCTTCGGCAAGCAACCGGCAACGATAATTTTCTTGTCCTTTGGCGCATGCTTTAACGCGTCGATTATGCGGTTCTCAGTTGGCCCCTTTACGGCGCAGGTATTGTAGATTAGTACGTCAGCGTCAGCTTCGCTATCTGCCAACTGGAACCCTGCTTGGGCTAAGCAACCAGCTAAGACCTCGCCATCTGCAGTGTTTGCGGAGCAACCAAAGTTTTTAACTAGAACCTGCAAGCTTATTGTTCACTTGTATGGTAGATGTTGCAATTACAGATAAAAACGTAGAGGTTCATATATGGGATTTAAACAGGAACATGCAACATAACAAATTAAATGCTTTTAAATAAATACACGAATATGTTATGTACATATTTAATGCATAATATATAGAAGTATAACGTTCAATCATTGTTGTGTAGTCATCTAACAAGGGAGAGATAGCCCGATGAAGCTAATAACTCTGTATCTGCCTGAAACGTATATAAAAGCTTTGGACCAGTTGGTTGACGAGCGGTTCTATCCGAATCGTGCGGAAGCCATCCGTGTCGCAATCCGTGATTTGATTAGTGCTGAAGTTTGGAGGCGAAAAGGCGTTGACTAAGCATGTACATGATGAGTTGAAGTGTAGTTTGTCGATTGAGGATGCTAAGGTTGAGGTTGCGCCAGAAATCATTGATAACAGCGTGGTCATTGCTGGTCCACGAATTGTCCGCAAACCTAAAGGAAAAGTAAAGGTAAGGATGGTTAAGGCGAAAGTGACCGCGAAGAAAAGCGGGTTGGAAAAAGCCACAAGCCAACTCTACGACCTTGAAGAAGAGTGTGTGCCAGAAAAGCCGCTCAACATCGATTTTGGTCTCTACCAAATGGAAGACTACTAAGCGTCTTCTTTTTCTCTTTTTTTGTGTTTGTTTTTTAGAAAGGCTATTATTCTCAAAAGCACGATTGCGCTATCATGAACAGCATTTTAGAGCAGATTAGGGCTGATTTGAAAGCGAACACAGATGAGAAAACAAGACAGAGCGCTCAGCACTTCTTTAAAGAGCAAATCAAGTTCTATGGCGTTAAGACTCCAACTGTTGCAAAGATTGCTAAAAAACATTGGCCTTCTGTCAAGGTGTTAGGTAAGCCTGAACTTTTTGGTCTTTGTGAAGAGTTGTTGCGTTCTGATTACACTGAGGAAGCGTTCATTGTTTCGGCTTGGTTACCACAATATGTCGACAAGCTTGCACCAGCGGATTTGGCGACATTTAAGCGTTGGATTGAGAAGTACATTAACAATTGGGCAAAGTGCGACAGCTTATGCAACCACACTGTCGGCAACTTAATCCAAAAATATCCTGAAACAGTTGTGGAACTTGTGGGTTGGGCTAAGAGCCAGAACCGTTGGCTGAAACGTGCTGCGGCTGTTTCGCTCATTATTCCAGCGAAGAAGGGGCTTTTTCTGAGAGAAGCTTTGGAAATCTGCGACATATTGCTTTTGGATGCGGATGATATGGTGCAGAAGGGTTATGGATGGCTACTCAAAGAGGAAAGCCGCAAGCACCAACGTGAAGTGTTTGATTACGTGGTTAAACACCGAAAAGTAATGCCTAGAACAGCGTTGCGTTATGCGATTGAGTTGATGCCGAAAGAACTCAAGGCAGAAGCAATGAAGAAAGATTAGTGACAAAACAAAAAACGCTAAGCTCTAGTTGTGATTCTTTTCTATAGCCCCTTATTTATCCTAAACAGGCACTGTGCTGAAAAAGCTGTTGCTCTTCAGCTACCCCCATCCCCCTATTCAGTGGATTAAAATTTTTGGTTGGTTTTTGTTTTTTCTAGTAGTAGAAGAAGAAACGCTTGCCCTTGTTCATCATCTTCTTGGGAGGTTGGCAGTGCGGCTTGTTTTTGTTTTGGCGTCTGTTTCGGGTTGCTGGCTGGTTGTGGCGGATTGTACTAAAGCAGAGCGGCTTTTTTTGATCTACTGATAAAGCAGGTTGGGTGCGGTAGCTGTGCGGTTACTGCGACCATCAAGGGGCTATCGAACGTAGCCTTGGCAGCTTTTACCACGACCAATTTCGCATCTTAGAATTCGATTTGAGCTAGTGGCGTAACGCCGAATGTAAGCGAGTATGGCGGGGTTGTTGGTGGTCTGACTGAAACAGGCGCAACCGTTAATGGGGCAGTAACTAAAACATGTGAAATTAGTCGTTAACGCTTGAGAACCGATTTCATGACCGAAAACTCGACAGAATTTTATAAGTAAAAGAAAAAAAGCGTTTAAAATTTTTAACTATCTTTTTTAAGATGTTATCATGACCGATGATATATCAAGCCTAACTATTTGATAGGAAATCTTTGGGAGACTGATGTTTTTCCTTCGGGCGCATGAACTGTGAAGGTTCCAAAGTTTTCTGTATATAGAGTCGTGCCTGAAGTCATATTGCCATGGATCGAAACGATCAAGTAATAACCTAGGGTTACACTGTAGGTGTGTCCGTTTTTCAAGGTGACTGAATAATTCCCAGAGCTGTTAGGGCTTTGCGGAGGAAACTGGAAGTTATAAGAGGTCTTAGTTCCTGTTTGAGTGTCAGTGAACTCTAGTGTCTGCAGACTCGTTGGAAACATAGTAAAAACACCCGTGCTGACAACTTTGCCTGACACTATAACATTGTCTTTTTGGTTGGAGTCGTTAAGAAAAAATAGTGTTACCATTACAATAGATGAAACTATAAGTGTTATGACCACTACTGAAATGATTAAAGTGTTCTTTCTCTTGGTTGAAGTTTGAGTCATTGTTACTTACTTCCTCTTATTACAGTGGAACCCCACAAATAAAAAAGGGGTGGTAGGTGCTCAGGGTCAGTCATATTGATGAGCAATAGGGTGGAACAACTTTTCTTGTTGCAGTTGGTCTGAGGGTATGAGGTCGTTGTAGAGAAAACCGCTTTCATAATTGGCAAGTTGTGTCATGTCTTTCGGAGCACTGGTTGATGGGTCTTCAAAGATGGTGACTGAATCGTCTGCTATCGTTATGTAGCCAATTCTATAAATAGTAACTGAGACGGCATCTGGTTTTCCTGCACTAAATAGCCCAAACGAACTGGTGTCTGAGCTTGTTAGCGATTCGGATATTCCAGATGCTAAAGTGCTCAATATGATCAAGCGTGCGGAGGTTACTTTGGAGCTGGAGCTTTCGTTTGACGTTCGATTATTTGAACTGCACTGTGTTCGTGGTTAGTCAAGAAAGTTTGACTAAAAAATCAAGAGTTTAGTCAAGAAACCCTGACAAGAACGCTTTTAAAAAGAACACAACGCAGTAAAAAATGGTGAAGCCTATAAAGAGAATAATAGTCCTGCTAGTCGTTCTCGTCTTGGTAGCGGCAGCTTGTCTAGTTTTAATTTCTACCGTTGAGGACACGGCGCTTCCATCACCGTTTCTTATAGCTGGCTTAATAGTTGCTTTGGTGATGATGGGTGGCACCATTTTCTCGCTTTACATTGAAAAACGCAGCAAAAGCCGAACGGTTGACTTCAGTGTAGGCAAACAATAGTTATTCTTTGCATTCTCTTAGATTTAGCAATTCACTCACAGTTTTGTTTAATATCGCTGTGTCCCCAATTGTTTTAACTTCAGAAACAGGCAAACAAACTATTACTTTACCAAGATAAGGGTGCTTAAACCCCAACGCCTTTGTTGCTTCATCACCGAGGGCCACAAAGAAGTTGGTCACTTGCCAAGTATCCATGTTTACCTCCGCACTCTGAATCTCACCAAGCACAACAGCATCCGAAGTAATGGCCTTCTTCCAAAACAACCTTGTTATTTCAACCAAACAAAAACCTCACCATTAAGTAAACAAGCCGTTCTTAATATCTCTTGTTTTGCAAGCCACAGCCCCAGCGAGCAGAACACTTTTTTATCTTGCAAGACCCATAATACTTTGGTAATTATGACGGTTTCTCAACAAGACAAATACAGACAACTCACTCCTGAGGAAGAACAAGTCATAATAAACAAAGGCACAGAAATGCCCTTCACAGGCAAATACTACGCTTTCTGGGAAAAAGGCACCTACGTCTGCAAGCGTTGCGGAGCAAAACTGTACCGTTCAGAGAGCAAATTTGAATCCAACTGCGGCTGGCCAAGCTTCGACGACGAAATCCCCGGCGCAGTAAAACGCCTCCCTGACCCTGATGGCGCGCGCACGGAAATCCAATGCGCCAACTGTGGTGCCCACTTGGGCCATGTTTTCGTTGGAGAGCGTTTTACTGAGAAGAACACTCGGCACTGCGTGAACTCAATTTCAATGGATTTTATCCCCGACAAAAATAGGACTGCCCCTTAGCGCGAAAGAGTTATACATAGGTTAGTGACAGATGCACATGCAAGTGAAAAAGCAGAATGTCCACCCCTGAACCCACAGCAACACCTCAGCCACCAGCAAGTTTCTTTGGCGTACCTTTCGAAATATTATTTAACATAATCATCATTGCCGTCATAGCCATAACCCTTGAAAGACTCGTAACCCGATATTTATCACGCTTTGCCAAACGCACAAAACTTGAACCAAACGTAGCAAACAACCTCGCACTAACATTTCGAATTTTAGTGTTAATAGTTGCTGTAGGCTTGATAAGCAGCATAAGCGGCGTGAACTCAACATGGATTGTCTCAATCTCAGCTATCGGCGCGGCAGCAGTAGGATTCGCATCTCAAAAAACCATCGGCAACATCATCGCAGGCATCTTCCTCATAGCAGCAAAACCCTTCAAAGTCGGGGATTACGTGCGCATAGGCACAGTGGAAGGCATAGTTTCAGAACTATCCATAAACTACACAAAAATCCTAACAATAAACAACAACACAGTTTCAATAAGCAACCTGCAGATTTTGGACCGAGAAATAACCAACTACCTCTACGAATGCACCAACCACACGAAACTGTACTGCTACACCTTCGAAGCAGGCTTTGATCACACTGTTCCAAGCAAAAAAATAACAGAAATATTCAACCAAGTCTTCGAAAAATACACCAAACAACTCCCCAGAAAACCAAGCTTCACACTAACACGCTCAACCGCTACCGAGAGAGTCTACACAATTTACCTCTACGTCACTGATCCAAAAGAAGTTTTTGACCTTCGACCAAAGATGGCTCAAGAAATATTCGAACACTGGGACGCTGAGAGAACACTTATACTAAAAGATAATTAGCGGCACCGCCCAAGTTACGGTGTGATTGCTTATGATTAACAATAGCGAAAATAAGTCCACTCAGCTTAAAGCCAAAGCCTCAAAACTCTCAGACTTAATCGAATACCAAGAAGGTGCAGTGGTAAGCCGAACAATCATAGACAAACCCGCTGGAACCGTAACCGTTTTTGCGTTTGACCAAAACGAAGGCTTAAGCGAACACACCGCACCCTATGACGCCATGGTCTACAACATCGAAGGCGAGGTCCAAGTAACCATAGCAGGCAAACCTGTCCAACTAAAGGAGGGCGAAATGACCATCATGCCAGCCAACAAACCCCATGCCTTAACAGCAAAAACAAAATTCAAAATGTTGCTCGTTATGATAAAATCCTAAAACTCCTTTTCCCACTCATCCACAAAACAATATTCACTAATCGCCTTTCTTGTTGGAACAGGCGGTGCCTCTGCAGGATAACCCATCACGACCAACGATTGGGGCTCCACCGCCTCAGGAATTTTCAAAACTTCCCTAACGATTTCTTTGCAAAAACTCGGGGCACAGAACCAGCAAGCACCCAGTCCTTTAGCATGCGCCGCCAAAAGCAAGTTCTGCATAGCTGCAGCCAAACTTTCAACAGCCAAATCATGTTCGCAGTTTTGCCGTTTTTCATCAGGAAAATTGTGCATGCCCTCCATGGTAACGCAGGCAAGAATGAGCGCAGGAGCGTTTGCGAACCGTTCTCTCCGCTCAACACGTTTGGTTTCTTCGGTTGTTATGCCATCCCGTGCCAAGTCATCTGCCCACGCTTGAGCCATCTTCTCGGCTAACTCACGCTTAACTGCGGCATTTTCTATGATGATGAACCGCCATGGTTGAGAGTTATGCGCCGACGGCGCCCAGCCAGCCGCTTCTAAAACCTCCAAAACCACTTCGCGTGGAACCGCGCGTGTCAGGTATTTTCTGATGCTTCGCCGCTGTTTTAGGGCATCAAACAAGTCTGGCATATTAGTGATTATGTTTGGGTTTCTTTTTATTTCTTATTCGCGATTTGGCTCCAAAATAACTTTGAGCGATTGCCCAGCTTCAGCCATCAACCTAAAACCCTCTTGCGCCTCCCGCAAATCGAGCCTGTGCGTAATCATGTCTTTAATGTTCAAGCAACCAGTAGCCAAAACCTTCAGCGAGTCTTCCAAATCAGCGGGCGCTGCACCATAGCTGGTTTTCATGGTTATTTCGTTTCGCCAAAAATCATTAATCGGCACAGGCAACTTCACAGACGGGCCAGGCACAGCAAAGAACAGAACTGTTCCACCGCTCTCCACGCAGTCCAAAGCCGTCAAGGCGGCTGAGGTTGCGCCCGTGCAGACGACAACTTGGTCAGCCAGTCGCCCATCATTTACTTCTTTGAGCGTCTCTGCCAGATTCGCTTTGGCGTCTAGTGCGTGGGTTGCGCCGAATTTTTTGGCAAGCTCCAGCCTGTAGGGGTTAATGTCAGCGGCAACAATGTTTTTTACACCTTTGAACTGGGCAAGCTGCACGTGCAGAATCCCTGAAATGCCGCTTCCGATAATGAGCACGGTATCGTCTTTTTGCAGGTTCGCAAGTCGCTGACCTCGCGAAACGCATGCCAAAGGTTCAATGAATGTGCCTTCCTCAAATGACATGCCGTCTGGCAACTTGTAAATACCCAATTCAACGTTGATTTTTGGGACGCGGATGTATTGTGCGAAGCCGCCGGGGTAATAGTTGGTCGTGTGCAGTGTGTGGCATGCTGTGTGGTGGCCTCGTCTGCAGTGGCGGCACTGGTTGCAGGGAACATGATGGGAAACGAAGACGCGGTCTCCGACTTTTACATTTTTGACTTTGCCGCCGACTTTACTGATGACACCTGTGGCTTCGTGCCCCAGCACTCGCGGTGCCTTAGGAACACGATACCACTCGATAACGTCGCTTCCGCAGATGCCGCTTGCCATAACTTTTAGCAAAACTTCGTCTTCGCCAATGTCTGGCACTGGCATCTCTTGGATGCGAACGTCATGGTTGTTGTAGTAAACGGCGGCTAACATAGCTGATCACAAAAAAGGAAAAGCTGTTAGGCTTTGCCTGCTATGACTTGGTTGTAGAGGTCTTCGGCTTCTTGGGCAGTGTAGTTTTCGTGGATAATGGCTCGGATGGCTCTGATTGAAGCGACGGGATACTGGGTTTGCCAAATGTTTCTGCCCAAGTTAACGCCTATGGCGCCTTTCTGCATGCCATCATAAACGAAATCGAAAACCTCTCTTTGCGTTTCAGCTTTTGGTCCACCAGCGATTACTATTGGAACTGGGCAACCCTCAACGACTTTTTCGAAGCGTTCCTTGCAATAGTAGGTTTTGACGACGCGTGCACCGATTTCCGCTGCGATTCGTGCAGATAGCGCAAGGTAGCGTGCTTCCCGTTTCTCGAGTTCTTTGCCAACTGCACAGACCGCCATAACTGGGATGCTGTAATCTTCGCATTCATCGACAAGTTTGGCGAGGTTGCTTAGGCTTTTGTTTTCGTATTTGCTTCCGACGAAAACTGACATAGAAACGGCAGAAGCGTTTAGTCTGAGGATTTCTTGGATGGATGTGACCAAGCTTTCGTTAGCTAAGTCTTCCCCAACCACTGAGACCGCGCCTGAGACGCGCATGATTATTGGTTTCTCAATCGCTGGGTCAATGCAGTTGCGCAAAACGCCGCGGGTCAGCATTAAGGCGTCTGCATACTGGTAGATTGGTTTGATTGTTTCTGCGGGCTTCTCAAGGCAGTGTGTTGGTCCTTGGAAGTAACCATGGTCAATGGGTAAAAACAGGGCTTTGCCGTCTTTTTGGATGAGTCTACTTAAGCGATTCTTCATTCCCCAATCCATAATTCATTACTCCGAGGAAGCTTTTGGTTTAAGAATTAAATAACCTTATCTATTCCTCTATAAAGAAACCAGTTCCAGCATCATTTCTGCGGTAAATAGACGATTGTTGTTATCTGTACACAACCACATACTCTTATGTTAACGAGCAAACTATGAAAGTGTAACCAGATTTGTGAGGTGAAAAGTTATGGCTGATATTATTGATTTAGCAGTATCTGCGGGCAATTTCAAAACACTTGTTACTGCAGTCCAAGCGGCAGGTTTGGTTGATACATTGAAGAGCCCAGGACCATTCACTGTTTTTGCGCCAACAGACGAAGCCTTCGCAAAATTACCTCAAGGAACCGTTGAAAACCTTCTACAAGACATTCCAAGACTGAGAGCAATTTTAACATATCATGTGGTTCCTGGCAAAATAACTTCTGCAGACGTGGTTAAACTCAAAACCGCCAAAACCGTTGAAGGCGAAGAAGTAAAAATCGATGCTTCCAGATGGCATGGTCATAAAATGCCGAAGATTAACGATGCTGAAATAGTTCAAGCTGACATCATGGCGGATAATGGCGTCTGTCACGCTATTGATAAAGTTCTGATGCCACCGATGAAAATGACAACAACTTAACAAACAAATTCATACTGTGTCTTCTATTTGGAACTGGCTTTTACAATTAAGTAACCTTTTTCTATGAGCCAATGATGAAACTGCCAAGTCGTATAAAGGCACGCAGTGCCACATTTCTTGCGAACTTGCTCATACTCTGGCGAACCCTCAGCGTGCTTGTTTAGCTCCATTTGCACTGGGCACTCTACATCTTTGCAGAATTCTCTGCGCTTATATTCAACGTAACCTTGCGGAATCATGCTGCATCGGGCTAAGTTTTTGGTTCAGCCTTAATAAGCATTCCCAGAATCTAGTGCAAGTTATCCGACTAGTAAGTGTTCCCAGAAATTGTTCCGCTTATTAAAAAACAATCCAACAAACAGAAGCACCATAGCCCCATGCACAATTAAGGAAGCTACTCCTGCTCCACCAATAAGCGGCACGATTGGGCTTGGCGTTTGATACATCGAAAGAAACGGCCACAGAATGGGATTGTAAGTGTGGTTTGTAATATCTAACAGCACATGGGAAAGAACACCGATAAGGCATGAAAAGACCAGCCCAAGCGTCAAACGACATTTCTCCGCAACCCTCAGCTTGTTGATAGGAAAAATAGCGCTCGTTAACCGAGGATAAACAACAACCGTAATCGCCACCGCAATTAATGTCCCAACAGTTACGCCTCCAAGGAGACTGTGAAGCACCATCCTGTCAGGCGCTTCAGGTCCAAGTAGCAGAGCCATCACTGGAATTTCAAGGTCAGGCACCATGGCACCCACAATCAGCGCTGGCAAACTCAACGATGAACTTCCAAGCTTGCTAAGTATGTAGGCTACGGGGTAGTGGAAAGGGGTAACTGGCAATCAACGGTCACTTTAAAGCATGAACATGGCTCTTGTGCAATTTATTATTTCGCCCCCTAAACCTGAGTTTTGATTAGTACATTTGTTTACAAATACAGTTAAAAACAACAAATACACAAAACTTGCTTAGTGAGGACACAATCTTTGAATGCAAAACGAGTGGTTACTGCGTGGGCTACGTTAGCTTTAGTCTTTATTGTCATCGGCTCTTTTGCAGCACTGCTTTATCAGCAAAAAAACTTTAGCTTCACCGCTACAGAGAACAGCCCCTGCAGAATCACACTTCACTCAAACATGATAACGTACCGAGCAATAACCATAGATAAAATCTGCACACTCGCGGTTCTGCCTGCGCTGTCAGTTCAAGCACCCAGCCCAGCACCAGTTCTCGCTACAAATTCGACAAGAGCACAAATCTACAACTTTGTAAGCGAGAACCCCGGCGTTCAGTTTAGAGGAATATGTGCAGTTCTTTGTCTTCCAATCGGGCTAGCAGAATACCATCTGGGCGTGCTCATCAAGTCTGGTTTGGTTTCGTTTGTTCGTGATGGACGTTATAAACGGTTCTTTGTTGCCAACAAATTCTCAAGAAAAGACATGCTGATGATTTCTCTTCTTCGCCATAGCAGAGTTAAGAGGATTGTGGAAGCTCTCATTAACAATGGGGAACTGTCACATGGCAAGTTGGCAGGTGAAGTCGCAATTACTTCGCAAGCCTTAACATGGCAAATGAAAACACTCAAAAACACAAAGTTTGTGTTGCAAGTAAACGACGGAATAAAAACGATTTACTCATTGGATAAGAATTCAGCGTCAACACTCAAAAGATACTTGGCAGTTGTAGGGTAACGTACTCTTTTAATTGCTGTTTTCAGTTTAGGGCTATTATGCCAAAACTGTACCTTTTAGGCGGAGAAAACGTCTTTAGAAGAAGCGCAAAACAAGTAAACCAAAGAGCCTTCCAAGACGCTGGAGAACCGCTTAACGTTTTAGTGTTGCCTTGGGCAAGAGCATCCTTCGACAACAAGTACCTGCGAAGAAAGCGGCTTTTTGATTACTTCATAAGCTTAGGCGCTTGCGCGGTTAACTTTGTTGAGTATTCCGACTCCGCCCAAACGATTGCACAGAAAATGGCTGGCTCCACTTTGGTTTATTTAACTGGTGGAGTTCCAAGCGTTCTCATCGAGCGCCTGAAAAACACAGGAGTTGACGACTTACTTAAGAATTACAAAGGCGTCATCGTTGGGAGAAGTGCAGGTGCATTGGCGCTTTGCAAAAAATGCGTAATCACTTGCCACAGCAACTCAAAAGTCAAAATTGTTGACGGCATTGGCTTAGTAGATGTTACTCTTAAAGTGCATTATATGCAGGAAAAAGCCAGTATCCTACAAAAACTTTCAACCCAACAGAATATTTATGCGGTTCCTGAAGGGTCAGCACTGATTTATGACAACGGCAATTTCTCAGCCATCAACAAAGTTTACGTTTTCCAAAACGGCAAGCAACAAACATTGATGGAAAGCTTCCTAAGCAAAGAACTTGCGAACATAAAATCGGGACTTAATGATAATCGGCGTTAGAGTAACAGTAAGTATTGTGCCTAGTGTTGCGAGAACTATTATGTCTCCAAAGACCCAGCCAAAGAAAACCGTGGGAAAACTCGCCACTGGAATGTTACCGAATGCCGCCATAGCGCCCACGCCGAAAACGCCTGAAACGATGCTAGCAAGAATAACTCCCACGGGCAACCAAGTTAACCATGTTTTATGGTCTTCAACGACTCCCTGAATTAGCACAAGCACGATAGCAAAAACAAAGCTTGCGATAAAAGCCCACGTAACAGAGTAAACAAGAGAAAACGCTGAACCAACAAGCACCAACGCGAGAAGCCCATTTATCCCGTAAGTGAGCTTTGGACGCTTCAAGCCAAGAACAGGTTTAGTTTTAAGTGAACGGTAAATCATCAAGGGCACGAAACCTTCAAAGAAATCAGCTAATGACCAAACAAGCACAAACGGCAGAGGCAACCCAAGAAAAATGCCCATGAAAACACAACTCAGATAACCCGCCAAGCAACCCCAGACGCCAAACCAGAGCGCCAAGGGCACATAAACTGCCGCGGCAAAATAGAGCCCTGAAACACCCGTCACTGCTCCTGCAGTTGATTCAACTGGAGCTAAAACAACTGCGTAAATAGCCAAAAGCGTACAGATCACGGTTGCCACGATGAAGACAACGGGTTGCCTCCAAGAGATACGGGAAGCAGGTTTAGGGTTAATTTTTTGCATGAGAACGCTGTATAAGCGTATTTTCAATATAAGGTTTAAGATTTAGAAAAACATCAATATTCGGATTGGAAGAAAAAAGGAAATAGAGCAGCCTTTGATTGTGAAGAATCAGTTGCAATTCTGGTAAAAAGTTTAGGATTTCTTTGCAAGCACCGCCACAACAATCGTACATAAAATTAGTTCCAACAGCACCGCCCCCAGAGCAAATAGCGGAATCCTAAACACAAGTTCGTTATGGTAAACAGTTGTAGTTGGTAATCCGCCCAAGTATGCAACCAAGAAAAATGCGAGAAACACGATGCCGACGCCTTGTGTGATAGAAAGAAAAGCCGATAGACGCTTATCACTTATTTCCAAGCAAAGCCCTCTTACACCTAAACTCTAGCGTAATTAGCTATTTAACACTAACCATTTGCAAAACGTTGCACACTCGCTCAACCACAAATGTAATATACATAACGCTTCGAAATAATTTCAGGCAAAAGCAGGAATTTTATTTGGAGCAGAAATTTATTAATCCTCTAAATGCAGTAGGGATAGCCGCAGTAGTAACCGCTTACTTCTTATTCACATTCCACGCCATGTTCACGCTTTCATGGATTGGCGAGTGGGAAGGACTCTCAGAACCTATTGCTTTCGCCATTTTCGTTACCGACGTTACAGCTGGTTTCTTCCTTGCTTTCAGATTAATAGCCAGCATAATCGCCATCACAACAACAATCCTCTACTTTACAAAAAAAAGACTATCTCCCTCAACAACAAATAAACTACTACAGTGGATTCTTGTTTTCGAAGCACTATACTGGATAGGACTACTGCCCTCAGGAATCTGGGGAATGCTATCAGCAACCAACATAGTATTTTTGCTGAATACAGGCATACCCTGCTTGATAGCTTCGATAGGAATACCTATAGCGCTGTTCAAGCTTGCGTTTAAACTGAGACCCAACAAGCCGCAAAGAGAAGCCATAAAATGGGCGTTAATTGCAGGCGTGCTCTATATCGTTGCATTTTGGCTTAACAATACAGGCATGTGGATAACAACGGCTTCACAACTTGGAATTGAGCAACTCATCGCACAGCCTGAACTTCTGGTAAGTTTTGGCTCTACAGTGTTTGGGTTGCTTGCACTGGCAATATTTACAGGATACTTTGCCAAGAAATCAATAGGAATCGAAAGTTTGCATGAGTTTAAAATAAGAACAGTCGGGGCTATTCTGGTAGCTTTAGGTTTGTTTTATTTATGGAACTATATGACGTGGATTTTCTTCGGTGGCTGGAATCAATGGTATGCATGGCTGCTGGGGCATAACTTGGACTTGTGGATGCTTTCACTGCCGCTGCTTGGTTTACCATTACTCTTTCACAGCAAGAGTAACACGGAACAATCCGTTAAATAACGCATAGCTCAAAAAATTAGAAAAACGCAATAGCCGACTTCTCGGCGAAACGCAAGCACTATCTTTTTACACATTTACCCGTTACAGGGTCATAATGGTTCGTATCAGAATAGTCGCAATTTTTACAATCATCCTTTATATCAAAGCCAAAGGGGCAATCCTTCAAATCAGCCATCCAGAGCACCTCAACTGCTTGATACCTATCGCGTTGTAATATAAAAGTGAATTCTTCACATCTCCCAAAGGGACAAGCCAGTTTGCACGTCTTTTTTGCGTTCGACCTTTTGCCCCAGTAATTCCGTCACATGAACTTCGGCTGCGAAGACTTTGCATTCAAGCAGGTGCCCACCTTTCGTGTTTCCGCTTTCGTCAGCTAAAACAGCATGTGCGTGAACGAAGGGCTCGCCTTCTTTTAGGGAGATGTTGCCTATGCAACTGGCTATTTCCTGAGGATAATCCAGCAGATTTGTTAAGTATTCGTGGTTTGTTTGGTCGTAAAATCCAAGCTTTGCAGATTTCACAGCACCTACAGCGGTAAAGTTTGCCAAAAAGATTTGGTGCTTTTTTGCCTGTTTGGTTATGAACTCTATGAGGTCAGAATCGTATGGGGCACGCAAAAGAAACGCTCGACCGAAAGCCAAGTTAGCCAACTATCTTATCTCCGAAAAAAATAACGCCAGTAAGCCTAAAAAAGTTTTGAAGATGCATAAAACAAAAAAAGAGGAAGGGAAATTAGTTTTCGGATGGTTTTCTCATGGTCGCTTTTTCATCATCATTAGTACCATTAGGACTAACAGGATGATGACTAAGACGAACAAGCCAGCGATTGCAGGAACAAAGTATAGATCAGCCATTGATGGCTCTTGTGTAGGTTGCGCTGTAGCTGCAGCAGGTGCGTCAACTGCGTAGAATGATGTTTCAGCATACGACCCATAGTAAGAGTTGGAGCCAGTGAATGATGCGATAACAGTGTACGAGCCAGGTATGTCAGGTGCCCAAGCGTAAGTGAACATGCCGCTTGCGTCGCTGGTGGTGGTGCCTATGTTTCGGTAGTTGCCGTTGGCGTCAATCACGTCCAGCGAGACTTTGACACCTTTCGCATCTGTCGGTTTTGATTTCTGCATGTAAACGTATTCCATCCATGCACTCATGCTCTCGTCCGCAACACACGCAACGCCATTGGGGAAACGTGCAGCTTGCTCATCCTGTGTGGTGCCTGCAGCAATGTCGGTTACAGTGCCTCTTATCACGATAGGCGTGCCAACGGTAGTAGCGATGTTTGGCGCCGTTACAGTCATAGCACTGGGTCCTTTGCCAATAGAGTAGACTTTCATGTCATAGGCGTTGAGGTAGGAAAGTTGACCATCAGCGATTGGGAAGCCGAAGTCAGCAAAACCGCCCACGCAAGCCCAACTGTCGAGAATCCATAACTCTTCACCAGTTGTAGCGTTGAGGCATCGTAGTTTTTCGTCTCTGTAGAGTGGCGTGTTTGGAGAGTGTTCATTGCTGTAAACGTAGATTTTTCCGTCAGCTATGGCGCCGATGAAGACTGGATATAGACCCCAGGATGTTTCTGCACCGCTGTTTGTGCTATTACCTTCACCGCCACCACCATAAGACCAGAGTAATTTACCAGTTGTTGTCTCATAACAGAAGACCTCGCCGCCGTAACCGCCAACATAGAGTTTGCCGTAAGCTACGTAGCCTATTTGAGCGACACCACCGCTTCCGACTGTTGGATAGTAGTTGAATGCACGTGTGTTACCAACTGGACCCCATTTCTGATTTCCACTGTCAAGGTCGTAGCCGTACCACTGCATAGTTTCTTTGGTGCTTACAAAGAACATGCGGTTTTTTATATCCACGGTGCCAAGTTGCAATGTAATGTTGCCTGGTGGTACTTGAATATCTTTAGTCCATAACAGTGTGCCTCTTGAGCCTGGCTTAAGGCTGACCGCCCATACAGTGCCGTATGCTGTGCTGGCAGCTGCAACGCCGCCCCAAGTAGGTTGACCGAAGCTGGACCGCATGTTAGCGTAGCCTAGCAATAAGTCGTCATTGATTGCCCAGCCTATACCAGCATTAGATGTTGGTAAAGTTGGCAGGGTAACGTTCCAAGAGTATGACAAGCGAAGTGTTGTGTTGAATACGTTGCCTACTGGTCTGTATCCAGTGCTGAGTAACGCATTTATTGGTCCATTACTTACGACGCTGGTGAAGTTCCATAGCGCTAACCATTTGCTTGCGAGATTGATTTGGTAAATGATTGGTTCGCCGCTGGGTCCATAACTCATGGTTCCTGATGGAACGTTGGTTATGTTGAATACCCAATTTCCATCCCATGGATCGTACATCATCCAAGTTGTTACTTGACTAACTGTTTGGGTAGCAATCAAGTATGAGATAGCACCATGCTGGTTGGGTGTCTCCACGTCTATAACTGCGCCGAATGATGGGTTGACTGTGTAGTTTTGTCGCCATATCTCTTTACCAGTGCGTAAGTCAACGCAGATGTATCCTCCTCCAGAGCCTGCGTTACTGCGCGGTAATCCATAGTAGAGTCGTCCGCTGATGATGATTGGAGTGTTGAATTTGGTTTCATATGAAAGGCCTGTGTAGTACGCGACTCCTGTGATTCCTGTTTCGGAGGAGGGCGAGTTTGGTCCAGCATATTCATTGTTTCCACCGACGATTCCGCCAAACGTGATTGATTTACTCCACATTATATGTGAGTTGTCGGGTGCTGTGCCATCTGGAACGTATCGAACTGAGCCGAAGCTGTAGGCTGCTCCGAGGGGGTAGAGATAGTTTGAACCTATTGTGTACCAGTTCGAGTTCTGTCCTTCTATTGGTCTTGTCCAGTACTCAGTTGGCAGGGGGGTGAATTCACCTTCTGAGACTGGATCCTCTTGAACAGTTAAAGTTGTTGTCGCTGAACTGGGCAGATAGGTGTCATTTACAAATGCAGAAGTGGGGCTGTATTCGTAGTCAGTGTATTTTTGTCCAGGAAAAGTAAAGTTGAAAGTGTAGGTTCCAACTTGGTCAGGGACGAATGAAGTGAACGCTGAAGAGGTAGTGTCGGTTACTACGTCCCACGTCTTTGTTTCTGTTTTGCCGTCTGGTGCAGTGATTACGCATTTGTAGTTGTGGAATCTAATGTTGTTAGTAATTGATGCGCCGTCAGGTATTTTGTCGAGCCAAACCACAATTAGAGCTTGTTGACCTACGCCTACAGGGTTTGGTGCAACGTTGATGAAAGCGAAAGTCGGGATATTCCATGGTGGGGTATGGGCTCCTACTGTAGGTACGAGCGCGAGCCAACTGCTCACGGCAAGTATTATGCATAATGCAATCGCAATAGTTTTCACTTTATTCTCTGCTTTGCTCATTAAATTTGTCGTATTTTTTATTCTCCTATTATTTGGTAATCACTCAGTTTATAGCGGATAATTTTTAAGAAAATGCGTATGTTAGCTACAGCAACAAGGAGTAAACTGAAACCTCAACAGCTAACATGAAAACCCCTTAAACAATGGAAATTAAACAAAGAAAGCTCATTAGAGTAACGGTTTAGAATTGCGCCAAACCATTTCAAAATATTCTCGGATTATTCCAACAATTCCAGGATTATTCAACCATAACCCACCAGAATCCCCGTGGGGAAGAGTTGGCGTGACACTCAGGAATGCTTCCTTTCCATCAATTATAGATAAAGTAACTTTGGGTGGTGTTGACGTTTTTCTTATTTCAAATTGCTCATATTTTTTAAAACTTTCAATTTCTTTTGGTAACCTTTCTTTTTCCTGTAAGAAAACGATAACTCGCATTTTTACGCCTTTTAGCAACACCGTTCTCCACATTGAGACAACTTCACTTATAAGCGGTTCAAAGTCTTTCCAATAAATGATAATTTCATGTGCCGTTTTGTTTGAGTCAATCATTTCAGCGACTTTTCGTTTAGTTAATTTTCCGTCAGGAATTATGGCGAACTGACATTCATTTTCAACCGACGCCAAGTCGTTTTTCTGTTTATATGTTTTCAATAATTCTTTCGCTTTAGCCTTTACCTCCTCATGTTCCACCTCTTTGTGTTCCAGCAGCATTAGTATACCTTCATTCATCGGCAACGCTTTGAAAAGGGTAGGGGTCGTCAATAATTTTTCAACGAGATTGAGTTCTTGTAATCGACCCATTACACGATAAATGTTGGCTCTATCTATTTTTGAGACTGAAGAAAGCGTTTTTATTGTTGCTTTGCCCATTTTGGAGAGTGCGACATACACTTCAGCCTGAAGAGGAGTCAATCCAAGACTCGTTAATACTCGGATGTCGTCATATGAATTCTGCATTATACTTTACATACATATACATTTACAATATAAATATTTAGAAAACAGAAACAATAACCTCTACAAAAGACGTTGAAATTAAAAAAATAAACAGCAGGGTAAAATTAAATTTTAACAAGAAACAAATTTCAAAGATAAAGCCTCATAAGATTAGAACTAGAAAAGTCGAAAATGCTTTGCCTCAACTAAATGCGAGATAACAAGCAACCCACAGTCATTTTGAACCATTAATTCTCATTTGTCCTTAATCATTTCTTTCACTGAATTTTAAATGAAAAATTATGAAAAGAAGTTATCTCCCTTCTTTCCAGTAAATCGTCCCTACACACTGGTTTTCTTCAACGCGATGAGGCACCCTGCGAAGAAAACAAAGCCAAAGCCCAGAAGAGCTATAAACGAAAGCCATGGGAAAGGTTGAGCTAAAGCTGCCGCTCGGAGACATGTGCTTGAATGTGTAAGGGGCAAGACATACAAAACTGCTTTGGCTGCATCGGGCATTTGGCTCAAAGCAAAGAAGGTGCCGCATAGGAAAGTCATCGGCAAAATAACCAACGTGCTGAAAGTGCTCATGCCCTGATGTGTATTAATCAGCAAGGCAACAAGTACACCAAAGAGCGCAAACACAAAACAAGAGATAAATAAAATAATCACAAACAACGGACTTACAGTTAACGTGGGGGCAAGGACTAAACCAACAATCAATATAGCTACTGAGCTAATCAAGCCTCTCACCACACCAATTAAAGCTTTCCCGACAATAATCGACTCCAAGCGAACAGGAGCCATCAAAAGCTCATCAAAGCTTTTGTAAAAAAACTTGTCCACCTGAAGTTTGGCAGATGCACCACTAAAACTAGTCGAAAAAGCTGTCAACGATACAATACCTGGAACAACAAACGCAAGGTAATTAACTCCATCAAGACTCATATCGCGCCCCAAACCGTAGCCGAAAGCCACTAGATACAGAAAAGGCAGAACAAGACTGGTAGCAATTGTGGAACGCCAATGGCGCCGCATGTTCCGCAAATCCACCCACAGGACAGAATACACATCACTCAAAACTGTCAGCATTTAGACATCACCAACCTTCTCACCAGTCTGCTCCAGAAAGACATCCTCCAAATTTGAATCGCGGATTATGATTGTTTTTGCATTAGGTGATAAATTTTGAACGTAACGGGTAGCTTCTTCTCTGTTTGCGAAAAATTGATAGTGTGTTTCCTTATTGTCGACAAGTGTCTCAACAGTAACTAAACCCAACTTTTTACGAAGCTCAAGCAGCTTATCAAGAGCAATTAAGCGTCCATGATGCATAATCCCTACACGGTCGCATAGAGCCTCAGCCTCTTCGATGTAGTGTGTTGTAAGAAAAATCGTTGTGCCATCACGGTTTAAACGGCGCATTAGATCCCACATGCGGCGCCGAGCCTGAGCGTCCAAGCCAACTGTCGGTTCATCCAAAAATAACAATTTAGGCTGATGTATTAGACTGCAAACAATGGCCGCCTTCTTCTTCATTCCACCCGAGAGTGTATCAACCATTTTGTCGGCGTATTCGGTTAGTTCAACGTATTCCAACAACTCAGCTATGCGTTGCTTACGCTTGGAAGAATCTAAATGATGTATACGGGCATGAAATTCCATGTTTTCTCTAACAGTCAAATCGCGGTCTAGACTCAAGTGTTGTTGCACAACTCCAATTACTTTTTTCACTTTGTCTGGTTGATCTTTAATATTGTAACCGCCAACCGCTACAAAACCAGAGGTTGGTCGGGTTAGAGTGGTTAAAACACGAATGGTTGTTGTTTTTCCTGCTCCGTTGGGGCCTAGGAAACCGAAGATTTCGCCATCGTGTACGCATAAATCTAAATTGTCTATTGCTTTAACGGTACCGTAGTTCTTCGTTAAATTCTCCGTGTAAATACAATCTATCAACTTTTTTATTCCTCCAAATTAATTATCATGCTTCTTTAACGCCTCTGTCACAGCATTTTTGGCAGTAAAACCAATCAATTCACCCATCTTTGTATGTCCACCAGCATGGTGAATGACGATTTCGGGGTTCACACCAGAAACAACAATCATGTTGTCCGTTCCAGTGCCAGTTGCTTGAACATGAGGAGAAGGAGTACTCATGTAGTTTAGGTCTTGGAGTGCCGCAGTTTTGGCTTCTGTAGCAGTCATTATAACCCGTGCCATTGCGCCAACGGTTAAAGAAACGTTTGTTAAAATCATGATGTTTATGGTGCCAGAAGCACTTTGGAAACGCGTTTCTGTCTCAACCCAATCTCCAAAATCTACACCCATTCGCAATGCGTTGTTTCTTGCGCCACCTGTGGCAATGCAGTAAACTTTGAAGTCACAGTAGGATTTTTGGCACACTGCCACTTTTTCCATGTCAACAGCTGTGCTCATAAAAGTGATGTCGCGGCAGCAGATTCCAAGTGTCGCAGGTAATTCCCGTTGAAATTTCGCGTAGCTTCCTAAAGTCATATGTTTTGTTGATAAGGGGTTTGGAACATACACGTTGCCTACGTGGGGAACATGTTTTAGCCCGTCCAAAGTGGAGAGCACCCTACGTTTTTCACTAAAAGAAACAAGCGTAGTATTTAGTTCAACACCATTGTATTTGTGGTAGACTACTCTTGCGTCTACCCCTTTTAGTTCCACGTTCAATTTATTTTGTTTAAATATTGTTACATTTGACTTCATTGTGTTTTTCTCTCCGTTTTTTGTTTATTCTCTCCTGATTCTTCAAGCAAGCCTTCCACGCTTAGATAGAGCCTTTGGAGCTCGTTTTTCATTTCTTGGGAAGCTTGCCACATGTTACGTTCAATTGCCTCCAAAAGCCGTTCTAGCATGTTCTGAAGAGCGTACGGATTTACGTCTTTTAGCCATTCTTGCATTGCCTTGTCTAGGACGTATTTTTTAGCTAAATCCTCGTACATCCAATCCTCAACAACTTCCACGGTGGCATCCCAGCCGAGAACGAAATCTAATGTTCGGGACAGGTCAGCTGCACCTTGATAACCGTGTTTTTTCATGCTTTCGATGTATTTGGGATTTAGAAGGCGGGAGCGGAAAACGTGACAGGTTTCTTCGGCTGTGCTTCTAACTTTTACTCTTTGGGGGTCAGAGCTGTCTCCGCAGTAAGAGCGGGGTGCTTTTCCACCTATTATTTTTACAGCGTTAATCATGCCGCCGTGAGCGTCATACCAGTCATCGCCGTCCAAGATGTCATATTCTCGGGAGTCTTGGTTTTTCACTGTAACGTTAATTTTGCTTAGTCGGCGCTCAAATTGTTCAGGCACTTGGCGTCCGTAGGTTTTGCGGGTGTAAGCATAGCTTCCCCAATTGACGTAGATGTCGCTTAGGTCTTTTTGTTCTTTCCAGTTCTTGGAATCTATGGCTTCGCTGACTCCACAGCCGTAAGCACCAGGACGGTCGCCGAAAACGCGGTAGAGAGCTTCTTCATAAGCCGTGGCAGCATCTGCGCCTTTTGCGGTCTGCTCAGCCACTTCGAGTTCTACGTGCTTAGCGATGAAATTCTGTTCAGGAGGTTCCTTCAACTGAGCAGTTAAGCGGACAGCGTCATCGAGAAGATGAACAACATTTGGGAAAGTATCACGGAACAAACCGCTCATTCGCACAGTAACGTCAATGCGGGGGCGCTTCAACTCTTCAAGTGGTATAGCTTGGACGCCGATGACGCGACCACTGGAGCGTTCCCACACGGGTCTCACACCCATCAAATATAGAATTTCAGCAATGTCATCGCCCTTGGTTTTCATCGTATCCGTTGCCCAAATCACTATTCCAACGCTCTCAGGGTATTTGCCTTCTTCTTTGAGGTAACGCTCTAACAAAACATCGCCCAGTGCCATACCGACCTTCCAAGAAGCGCCTGTTGGAACGGTTCGTGGGTCGACAGAGTAAAAGTTTCTGCCAGTAGGCAAAATATCAGCCAATCCACGGGTTATTGAGCCTGAGGGGCCAGGCGGAACAAATCCTGCAGAGCATGCAGAGAGAGTGTTGGTTAATTCGTCAGTGGTGGCAGCCAAAGCAGGAACAAGAAAAGTCACTATGTAAGAGAGGACACTGTGCACTTTGGGGTTGTCTTCGCCGATAACCTCAGTAAGTATTGTTGGAATTGCTTGTTCACTGAACCCTTGGGCATGTAGTTTCTTTATGAGTTCAAGCGAGATGCTGTATATTTCTTTGAGGCGGTCGCCGTTGGTTTTGCCGTCGCTGCCAAGCTTACCTCGGTGCGCCAGCAAGTCTTCATAGTCGTAACCTTTGAGTTCAGCAAGAGACTCACGCAGAGATGGCACATCGCCGTTACTTAAACGGGTTAAAGTGACAAGGAATTCGTCTAAACGCTCATCTTTAGGGGCTTCACCTAAAATGTGCAATCCATCACGAATCTGGGCATCAGATAACTCGTTTATGTAGCCATGAAGCCTCTCCAAGAAATCATCGAACGCACCGAAAGCGGCGTCTTGGGTAACGTTTAGGTCTTTGTCAAGTTTTGCCTGAACCACATTTTCCCAAATTAGGTTTCGATAAACGGGTAGCTTGTCTGGGTCAACGGTCTTTGCGTGGTAGTACTCTTGGAGTTGAACCTCGAGTTTGGCTAGTTCCTCGTAGGTGTCAGCGTTGTGCATGACAGGAACCAAGTATTCTATAATGCAACAGTAGCTACGTCTCTTTGCCTGAGTCCCCTCGCCAGGGTTGGTTATTACGTAGGGGTAAATGTTGGGCAAGTCCGAGATGGTTATGTCTGGTGAACAAGAAGCCGAGAGACCGACTGATTTGCCTGGCAACCACTCCAACGTGCCGTGAGTGCCGATATGCATAATTACGTTGGCTTTGAAAACATCCCGTATCCATCTGTAGTAGGCGTGATAATGGTGAGGCATAGATATGTCTGGGCTGTGGTAGAGTTTTGAATAGGAGGTTTCCAAGTAGCCGCGTGGCGGCTGCATCCCGATAAAGACGTTGCCATTAATTATTCCTGCGACCAGCAATTTCCCGTTGAAGGTGAAAATTTTGCCTGGACGCGGCCCCCAGTCTTGATCCATTTTGTCTGAGACATCAAGTGGCAGTTCGTCGAACCATTTCTCGTACTGCTCGCTAGAAATTTTATCTAAGGCTCGGTCTGAGAGCTCTTGTGGGCTTGCCCATCTGCGGTCGTTTGTTAAGCCGTTGATTATAGTATCCATGAGTTTTTGGCTACTTTCAGGCAACGCCTCCAGCGAGTAACCCTGCTGCTTTAGCCCCTGCAAAATATTCATAACAGAAACAGAGGAGTCCAACCCAAAGGCGTGGCCAATGGTGTCATTTCGAGGGGGATAATTGTGGAAGATAATTGCAACCTTTTTTTCGCTGTTAGCTAACCGCCGAAGTTTGCCCCAATTAATGGCTAAATTAACCAGTTTCTTGGTTCGTTCAGGTATGGTTTCAAATGTGATTAGCCGCGTTCCAGTAGAGGGGTTAATTTGGCAACAATCCATAGCAGCAATCGGCACAGTTATGAGGGCACCGTCGAATTCAGGCATTGCAACGTTTGCAGGTATATCAATTATACTTAAACCCTGAATTGAGTCTCGCCACTCTTCAGCCGTGTTGCAGGTAAGTATAGCCTTGATTATGGGAACATTGAGTTTTTTGAGAACCCCTGAAGCATCTGCTCCAGAGAGGCAAGTCGTGAACGAGAAAGAAAACAAGCTAATGACAACATCAACAATCGGTTTACCATCTTTTAAGAAATAATTATCAATCACCCATTCCAAGCCATTTATGCCAAGCTTCTGGTTTTTGGAGCCGCTAAAAAACACGGGCAACACGTTTGCGCCTTGTGCTTCGATTTCATGAATTGTACTGTCCAAGAAACTTGTGTTGCCACCTTGCCAGTGACTTTGATGGAGCCAAATCCCCACCGTTAACCGTTTAGCGTCAATTTTCTTTTCTATATACTCCGCCAACGTGGGAATAGAATCAAAGTCGGGATGGTAGATGCCTTCCCAAAGCGGTTTTGTTGGCGCTTCAAATTCATAGTTGGCGCCTGTGAAGCGGTTAGCAAGATAATACATCAAGTTTTCAAAGTTCTTTTTTCCGCCATAGTTGAGGTAGAAAAAGATTTTTTGGCGGTCCTCCGCTTCCACAGTGGATAATTTGTTGTATTCCTTGGCTCCGAAAAAGGAGGCAGAAACCATAAGCGGTACTTTCGCGGGTTTTAGTGCCTCAACGAGCCTTTCCAGTTCAGGCAGGTCACCCATCAGGTGCACAATGACTATGTGAGCGGTCTTTGAAAAATTAATAAAATCGTCCAGTGTACCAAAATCTCGAAAGTCTCCCCCTGTACGCAGATGAAGTTCAACGGCGTTAGGGAATTTTTCGTTTATCGCCTTCGCCGCGGCTATCGCTGGAATAGCATCGCTTGGAATAGTTGTTACCAACGCTATTTTTAGTCGGGTCATACTTTTTTCCTGTCAATGTTTTTGTTCGATAAACGGCGATAATTTAGCATTCAAGTAAAGGTCGGTTTCATTCACTAACGGAGTAACTTGGGGCTTACCGACAAATGAGGCTGACACATTTGCCTTAATGCCATAGACTGCTTCTATGTTTTTTTCAGTAAGCACCTCCTCAGGCGTACCGAGGGCGTAAATGCAGCCGTTTTTAAGCATAAGCATACGGTCAGAGAATCGGCTTGCCAAATTCAAGTCATGCATAGAAACGACAACAGAACGCTCTTTGCTTTGCGCCAAACCTTTGAGCATACAAAGTATCTCTAATTGATGTTTAATGTCAAGTGAACTGGTAGGTTCATCAAGCAACATGAGTTTAGGCTGCTGAGCGAGAGCACGGGCTATGATAACTTTTTGCTGTTCCCCACCGCTGAGTTCATTGAAGTGGCGCATAGCCAGATGACCGATGCCCAAGAAATCAAGCATTTCAGCAACTATATCGTTGTCACGTTCACCGATGTTCCAGTGAATGTATGGCTTTCTTCCCATCAAAACCACGTCAAAAACGGTAAAGGGAAAAGTGCTTGTTGAGTTCTGCGGGACATACCCCATAAGCATGGATAACTGCTTAATAGTGAGTTTGTTTGCATCTTGACCATCAATTAGCACAGTATTCTGTTTTGTTTTCAAGATGCGATTAAGGCATTTCAGCATAGTACTTTTGCCAGAGCCGTTTGGGCCAACAATGCTCAGCATTTCGCCTAGCCCCATTTCGAACTCTATATTTTTCAGAATTGGAACTGAAGCATAGTTGAATGAAAGTTTGTTTATGGTCAGTTTCAACCGAATGTTCTCCTCCTTTTACTTATCAGAAGATAAATGAAGAATGGGACACCAAGCAAAGAAGTTAAAATTCCAACCGGAAGCTCGGTAGGCATGATTACAAGCCGCGCCACAGTATCGGAAGCAAGAAGCATAAATGCACCAACACCAACGCTGCAAGGGATAAGGTATCGGTGGTCGCTGCCAAGAAACATTCGCGCAATATGGGGAGCAATCAAATCTACAAAACCTATGATACCAGTGAAGGCTATTATGCTGGCTGTGGCGATTGTCTCCAAAAGCATATTTATGGTTAGAACACGCTTGGAGTTGACACCTAAACTTGTTGCTACATCTTCACCCATGCTCATGATATTGATATTCCAAGATTGGGTCATCATAAGAACAATCGCGATTGCCACGATTGGCAAACAAATCATGATTTTTTCCCAAGTTGCCGTATAGAGACCGCCTAGAAGCCAAAAGACAATGGCGCTTACAGCTTTATCCTCAGGTGCTATATACTGAATCAGAGATAGAAGGGCAGAAAAGAGAAAACCAACAGCAACACCAGCCAAAATTACTGTTTCTGAGGACATTCCACGAATGCGGGCGATTGAATAAACGATTATCATAGCAAGTAAACAGAACATGAAAGCGTTACCGATAACCAAGTATCCGCCGACAAAGGAGATTACGCCTATTCCGAAAACTATAGCCAACGCAGCGCCGAACCCTGCTGCTGAAGAAATTCCCAAAACATAAGATGAAACAAGGGGATTACGCAAGACGCCCTGCATGGTCACTCCTGCGGCAGCAAGCCCTGCTCCAGCTATTAATGCTAATACAATACGTGGAAAGCGTATATCCCATATTATAGTCTGAGCTAAAGGAGAACCTGGGTCGAGGTTTAAAAACGGAAAAGTATGTGAAACAATAACTTGGAATGCTTCGGGCAGACGCGGAGAACCTGCGCCAAAGCTTATTGAAACAATCATTGTGATAATAACTGCTATAAAAACAGAGAAAATTGCAAGAAGCTTCCGCTTCTTACCTTTATTGTAAAGTTTCTTGAGTTCTGTTTTTGTGGTCATGGATACGCAAACGTCCCTGCTATGCTAGTTCCGAAAAACTTTTGATTAAGCTCTTGATTAACAGTTGCTGGGTCTATGTCTGAGAAAAGGCTTGGTTGAAGCCACTTTGCCCAGTAGAGGTAGCCGACTATGCCTCGCACACCGCTTCTGGCGTAAAAGTCACAGATGTAGACCCGCCCATACTTAATTGCGTCAACGTTTTGAAGTGCTGGTCTGCTGAGTATCTCGTTTCTTGCCGCTATGAAGTCATTTATATTATGCGACGGACTGAAAATCATAGAAATCATTACTGAAGGATTTTGCTCTACAATGAATTCAATACTTAGCGTGGGGGAGTAAACTGTTTGGTTTTCAGCAATGTTGATTCCACCAGCTTGGTATACGCTCGCAGTAACAAAAGTTCGGCCATAGTCGTACCAGTCAAGCCAGGTTTTAACTAGTTGGGCAGAGGATAAGGAGAATATGCGGTCTTTAACGAGTTTGTTATAATACTGCGCCCATTCTTTGTATTCGGTTACCTTGTCTTGGTGACCCACTATTGGAACAAGGTCTTGCATTAATTTGCAAGTGAAGTCTATGGCTGTTGGCGAATCATACAGTTCTTGTTTAGTCATCTGGGAAGGATTGGTGGGCTCAGGTGTTGTTGTGTCAATAATGTAAACGGGTATTCCAGCGTTTTTAAGCTGCGCATAAGAGGTAGGATTGTACGGTAACATTGAACTGGCAAATATGACATCGGGGTCAAGTGTTATAAGCGCCTCGACGTTTGGTGCATAATCATTCTCGCCAAATGAAGGCACGCTTAGAATAGATGGCGGCATTGTGCAACTGTCAGTTCTTCCGACAATCAAACTTTGGGCGCCCATGGCACAAAGAATTTCTGCGGTACCTCCATCAAGCGCAGCAATACGTTTCACTGGAAGCTGTATGGTCATAGTGTTTCCCGCACCATCGGTAACGGTGACATTTGTAGGACTTGGTGTAGGTGATGCTGTGGGGCTCGTGGTTGGCGAAGCTGTCGGCGAACCTGTAGGGCTCGGAGTAGGGCTTGAGGTAGGTGTTGACGTAGGCGTAACTGTGGAACTTGGAGTTGGTGTAGGTGACGGCGAAGAAGAACCATTTGAGAAATAGAGGCTGTATGTGCCGTAAGCGGTAGCAGATAAAATTAATGCTATAAGAACTATTGCGATAATTGTAGTATTTCTGTTCAGTTTCTTCACCTCCTTAGTCATTGTTCATGATAAGTGGTTGATCGCAAAACAGGTTGGTTCGAACCGCTGAAGCAATAGGTGCAGCGCTTAATTCTTCTAAACGAAGATATTTGCCACGCATTTCTGTGGAGATTTGCTTGACTAACCCAAAGGATATGAAGGCTTGTTCAGTATCCAAAGATAAAGATTGGATACCAGCAGAAGCGATTTCACGAGCGATACTTTTTGCTTCTTCAACTGGATCTCCGCCATAAAGGTTCACGTTTGCGCGTCCATCAGAAACCAGAACTAACAAAGGAACCGCTTCTTTGTCTCCTCTAACATAGTTTTTGATGGTTTCCATACCAAGCTTTAATCCGTGAGCCATAGGAGTACGCCCGCCTGTTGGTAAAGAAGAGAGATACCTTTGTGCTAACTCGACACTGTTAGTGGGCGGCAAAACCAGTTCGGCTGTTTCTTTGCGAAACACCACCATGCCAACTCGATCACGACGTTGATAAGCATCAAGCAGTAATGATAAAACCGCTCCCTTAGTTGCAACCATCCGTTCTTCGGCACCCATAGAACCACTGGCATCAACCACGAACACGATTAAATTACCAATTTTTCTCTCCCGCACTTTCTCCCGCAGATCATACTTTTCTAACAACAAACCATTTGGGCAGCCACCATTAGTTGCCTTACGTTGAAGCTGAAACGGTGCAGCCGCCCTCAAGGTTGCATCAAAAGCTAAATCCTCAATTTTGCCCTTCGGAAGGGTACTATCTACATATCTGCCAGTCTTGGAAGCACTCAGAGTTTTTGACCGCCTGCCTGCCCCACTGCGTTGAACTTCATCTAAAACGGGCACCGAGAGAGGCTTTACCGCATATGGAGAATCTGCCTCAAAAACCTGCTCTCGCCCAGAATCCTCTTCCTCAGACCTCTCTTCAGGAGTGTTGTCGTGGTTGTCGCTTGGAGGAACAGGATTCTGGGGAGAGTTTTGTTGCGGTTTCTGTTTGCTTTGATTCCATTTTTGTAAACTTTCTTGGATTTGCTGTTGCTCGAGCTTTGGTTCTTCAAAAGGCTGACGACGATGGCGGTGTGGAAGCGCTAACTCAGCTGCCTCTTTGATGTCCTCTTCAATAACTTCTGATCGTCCCTTGTAAGCAGCGATGGTACAAGCAGTCTTGTATAGCGTTATGTCAGCTCGATGACCATCAACTGCAAAGTCGATACAGATTTGAGTGATTAAATCAAGCATTTCGTCACTTAATTTAACCTTAGGTAAAAGGTGACTAGCTTCCACAATCTTTTGACGAAGCTTTTCCTGAATACCGCGTTGAGACTCAACGAAAGCTGAGGGGTCGGTTTCGAAGGCAACACGTCTTCTCACTATTTCCGCTCTAGCCTCACGATATGGAATGCCTTTAACTTCAACCGAAAGCGCGAAACGGTCCAACAATTGCGGACGAAGCTCTCCCTCCTCAGGGTTCATGGTGCCGACCAAAACGAACTGTGCTGGATGTCTAAAGGAGACACCTTCGCGCTCTACAAAGTTAACGCCCATGGCGGCGGCATCAAGCAAGACATCTACAAGGTGGTCGTCAAGCAGGTTTACTTCATCGATGTACAGGATGTTGCGATTGGCTTTTGCAAGAATTCCTGGGTCGAAATGCTTCTCGCCTGTTTTGATTGCTTTTTCTATATCAATTGTGCCTACAAGTCTGTCTTCTGTGGCGCCTACAGGTAGCTCCACTACAGTCACTGGGCGTTTAGTTATTGAAAGTTTTTCGCCTTTGGCTACTTTAGTGCTACAAGAATCACACATGTCCTTTATATGTGTAGGGTCACAGTGGAAAGGGCAGTCAGATACTACATCAATTTCAGGCAGGAGGTTAGCTAAGGCACGAACAACCAGCGATTTGCCTGTTCCTTTTTCTCCTCGCAAGAGGGCACCGCCAATTTTTGGGTTGATAACGTTTAGAACCAGCGCCAGTTTCATTTTTTCTTGGCCAACAATGGCACTGAATGGGTAAACCATTTTGTCTTGCACTTTGATTTTCCTCGGTTGGTTGGATTATCCAAGGTTGATTAGCCAATTTATCTAATAAACTTTGGTTAAATTAAAGTTAATATCAGGTTGATAAACCGAGGTTAACTAGTAGCACCTAATGCTTGCAAAATACAACAATCGCCCGTCCAATTCCCGTCTCTTGGAAATTTCTCTTGGAGAACTTGCCTGTAGTTTTAATATTTTTGTTATTTACCAACAAAAAGAAAAAGGAAGAAACAAAAAACGAGTTTACGCTACATTTTCCAGTTTTTTCACCGTAATGCACGCGACTTTGAGCTCTTTTTGCAGTGCTTTTTCGGATGCGACTTTTTCGCACAGGATAGTGTTATCGTCTTGGCATGTTAGTGTGTAACCATTCTGCTCAAGCTTTTTTAGGCAGGCCAAGGCGCGTTCAAGGAAGACGATGTCTACTTTGCTACAGGCTGGGCACATGTTAATGATGACTTCAACAAAAAAGGTTGGCTGTTGAGCAGACGGCGAAGATAATCGTGCGCCTACACCTACTCGGCACTTGACGGTTTTGGTTATGGGTTGGTAAGCTTCTTTATGTTCAGAAGCTTTGGCTACATTTATCAGGATTTTAGTGTTGATTTTCTCGTTTAGCACCATGTTTTTGCATCTCAACGACGGTTTAGAGCTTGAAGTACTTGTCGTACAGCACGATGCCGACTGCCAAGATAGCTACACATGAAACCGACACGACCGTGAAATCGAACAGTACAGTTTGGCTGGTGATTGCGGCGCCCCGAAGGAACAGTGACGTTAAGGCGTCTGTGACGTAGTAGCTGGGCACGAACTTGCCTGCCATCTGCGCTACGCCAGAGAGTGATGCGCCGACGAACGTGCCAAGGAATAGCTGTGGAAGCACGAACAGGAAGCTCAATCCAGTGGCTGCACCTGACGATTTTGAGATGGTGGCGGTGATTAAGCCAAAGCCCACGTTTGAGAGGCTGAACAATAACACCAGCATGAAAGCTACTATGTAGGCGTCTGCGCCGATTGTTGGTCTAAAGCCCATAACGTAAATCATTGCGAACACTAAGACCGCTTGAATCAACGCTATCACCATATAAGAGATAACTTGGCTTGCCATGAACTCTGTAGGTGAGGTCGGAGTTATGCGGATGCGTTTCATCATGCCGTTTTCGCGGTCGGTGGTGAAAGATTGGGCAACCATCATGATGAGGAATATTGACGCGAATGTAAACATGCCTGGAGCGATGAAGTCAAGGACAGATGACTGCTTTTCAACTTCCACAAGTGAAGCAGTTTGTAGTTGTACTGGGCTTTGGGGTGCTTGCTGAGCGGGATTTACTATGCTGCTCAAAACCTGCTGGATGATTGGTGGCACAGCTTGGGTTGCAATCATTGAGCCTTTATCGAGGTATAGTGGAACGGTTGTGTTAACCCAACTGGTGGGAGTGTTTGGCGCTGCTTTATAGGATGCAATGCTGTTGCTGAAGTCAGCTGGAACCACTATTATGGCTTGGATTTTTCCTTGGCTTAAATCCAGCTGGGCAGTCTGATTGTCACCGTAAACACTAAGGTTAATGATTGACATATTCGAGAGTGCATCAGTGAATGCTTGCGACCACTGCTGATTGCCGCCTGCATCAAGGTTTACAACACCAATTTGATAAGTTACCGTTTGCTCTCCACTGAAGCCGCCGCCAAATGATGCACCAAACGCAAAAACAAACACTATAGGGAACAGAAATATCATGAAGAGGACTGCTGGGTCACGGATGGTTTTCTTCATTTCTTTTTTGGTTAACGCTAAAACTCGTTGCAGCTTCATTTAGATTTCCTCCCTCATGTTGCGTCCCGTGAGTTGAATGAAGACTTCTTCGAGGTTTTTGACGCGGTTTTCTGCTATAAGCTCTTTAGGCGTGCCCAGCGCGATGAGTTTGCCGTGATCAATTATGCCTACTCTGTCGCAGAGTTCCTGTGCTTCTTCCATAGCGTGGGTAGTTAAGATGACGGTTTTGCCCCTGCTTTTTTGGTCTTTAATAAAATCCCAAACGGCATGGCGCGACTGCGGATCCATCGCTACCGTGGGTTCGTCTAAGAAAGCGATTTCTGGGTCATGAATCAACGCTAATGCAAGGCTTAGTCTGCGTTTCATTCCGCCGCTGTACTTGCTGGCTTTGCGTTTTGCGTCCTCTGCTAAGCCCATTTTGTCTAGTAGCATGTCGCGTCTTGTTTTGAGGGTTTTTTTGTCTAGCGTGTGCAGGTTGCCGAAAAGCTCAAGGTTTTCAACTGCGGTAAGGTATGGGTAGATTGCTGTTTCTTGAGTGCATACGCTGATGAGTTCTTTGACTTTGGCTGTGTCTTTTTGTACGTCGTAGCCGAGGATTTGGGCTGAGCCACCTGTGGGTTTGATGAGTCCACAGAGAATGTTTATGGTGGTAGTTTTGCCTGCTCCGTTTGGTCCAAGTAGTCCGAAAAGTTCGCCTTTGCTGATTTGCAGTGTAAGGTTGTCTACGGCAGTTTTGTCTTCAAATTTTTTTGTTAAATTTTCTATTATTAATGCAAATGCCATTTTGAATCCCTGATAGAGTATAAGGCTGTTTGTGAATTTAGGTTCTTGTTTACCTGTTGCTTGAAGAAAATGAATGCAGAAGGCTAAGAAAGTCTCTTTTTTTCACTAACTAATTAAAGAATTGAACAAGCTATAGGAATTGGTCGCGCCAATAATTAAAAACATAACCTGTGTAGATGACGTTTGGCGCAACCGATTGCACCGTGGGTTCCTGCTCCAAGCTTTCCCGAAGTTCTTTAACTTCTTTGCTGGTTGGACACCAAGTCATAAAAAGGTATTCGTTGGGTATATTGCTAAAGCCCCAGTAAAACAGCGTGTTTGGGTAATACTTTCCCAGAATCAGATTTGATATGTTCTTGTCAACGTCAGGCTTCAACTGTACATGAAAAGCGCTAATTATGTCGTTGGACGCGTCAGGGTACCACTCGATGGATAATTCAATCAGGAAATTCTTTATCATGCGGTCAAGTCTACGGCGAGCTGTTTTAGCTGAAACTCCAATTTCCTCGGCGACATAAGCTATGGGTTTACGGGAGTTATCTTTTAGGCTACGGATGATTTTGTAGTCCAAGTTACAGAGGTCGGTTTCGATTTCAAGAGCTTTCAGGTTTGGCGGCATGGGTGAAGTTGTTATTCCCACGTTTGGTTCAGGCATGTGGGCGGTTTGTTTGATGAAGTTGACAAGCGGTTCGAGTTCAGCTATGTGTTTAAGGTAAGCGCCGATATAGAGGACGTTGCCGCCGCCTACAGCGAACCAGTAGATTGAGCCGTGGTTTTCAAGTTTAGGTTTCAAATTGCGGATGGAGTTGGCCCTTGAAGTGCCGATGAGTAAGATGTGGATTGCGTTTTGCACCAAGATGCTTGGTCTTGCAGTGAACTTGCGTATTATGCCCCTGTCGATTAAGTCTTGGATGCGGTTGTGAACAGCGGTTACTGAAAGGTTCAGTTTCTCTGCCAATTCACGATAGGAGAGCCTAGAGTTCGCAAGCAACATCATGCATAGTATAACGTCTGTTTTGTCCACTGTTTTTAGCCTAAAATCATTTTATATAATCACTACTTAAAGACTTAGCGTAAATAATACAAATCTGAGTAAGACATTAACGTTCATTATGGTAAATAGCCACAAACAACAAAAACCCACGAGAGTTCTCAGTAGCCCGGGAGAGATTCGAACTCTCGTCGGCGGGTCCAAAGCCCGCTATGCTTGACCACTACACCACCGGGCTGCAGTGTTTGTTTAAACGGTTCTTTTATTTATTGTTAGATGTTTAACGGAGCTTTTTTTCCTAATAAGCGTTCCCCACATCTGCCTGTAAATCAAATAATTTATGTCGCGCTTCTTTAGCAAGTAAGGGTGGCGATGTGTTTTAGCCATGTTATGGTTTATGCGCGCACTTAAGCATTTTTTTACACTTTTTTCCATCGGGCTTTTTTTAGAGTTTTTGAGATTTAGAAACCATTGTGTGCAATAGGTTTAATAAACCACAAATCTTAAATATTAGGTCTGTTCCTTTGCTTAGTTTGCGCGGGCCGAATGTACTATTTCTAGCCAGATTGGCCTATGGTGACGGTTCTACGCATGTTGATTAGAAGAGGTAGATGAAAGGTTGAGTAAAAAGGAAACACGGACTGCACAGCGTTTAGCTGATAAGTGTCCAGAATGCGGTAGCGATAATTTGGTTCATGATTACGATACTGGTGAGACGGTTTGTGGCGATTGTGGTTTGGTTTTGTATGAACAGATGATGGATAAAGGACCTGAGTGGCGTGCGTTTACGCAAGAAGAGAAAGCATCCAGGAGCCGTGTTGGCGTTCCCACGTCTTATTCGGTTCATGATAAAGGTTTGTCTACGGCTATTAGTCAAGTGGACAGGGATGCTTTTGGGCGCAAGTTGCCGTTGTCTACGCGTTTGCAGATGTGGCGGCTTAGGAAATGGCAGATTCGAAGCAGGGTTCATTCCTCTATTGATCGGAATCTTGCGCAAGCCATGGCGGAACTTGACCGTTTATCTGATAAAGTTTACATTCCACCACCGATTAAGGAGAAAGCTGCTGTAGTTTACCGAAAAGCGCTCGATAAGGGTCTTGTTCGTGGCAGGTCTATTGCTGCGATTGCTGCGGCGGCGTTGTATGCTGCTTGTCGTGGAAGCGGAACACCTCGGACTTTGCGAGAAATTGCTGAAGCCAGCCTTGTTGATAAAAAGGATGTGGCGCGATGCTATCGGTTGTTGTTGCGTGAGCTTGAGGTGCATATGCCGATTGCTGATCCCTTGACGTATGTTTCAAAGATTGCTGAGAAAACTGGGATTTCTGGTAAGACTCAGGGTGCTGCGATTCAGATTTTGCGTGATGCAAGACGTAAGCGTGCTGCTGCGGGAAAAGACCCGATGGGGTTGGCTGCTGCGGCGCTGTATATTGCTTGTTTGCAGAATAACGAGAAGAAGACTCAAAAAGACATCGCTGAGGCTGCTGGTGTGACTGAGGTTACGGTTCGTAACCGCTATAAGACACTTAAGAAGCAGTTGAATTTGGAGTTGCCTGATTAAGGCATTTTTTTCTTTTTTAAAATTGTTTTTTCTTGGTTTTCTTTTTCGAGTTCCATTACGATTGTGCCTACGTATCCGCATTGTTCGCAGTAGTATTGTCTTGGTGTTAGCCCGATTGCGAGTGTGCTTGTGAGTTGTATTTTTGGGCTTGCGCATCTTGGGCAAAATATTGCAGTTGGTTTTTTGTGGTTTGTGTTTTTTAGGATTTCGCGGATGGGGTCTAGTTTTTTCATGAGAAGGATTGCACCTTTTGGTTTGGGTTGTTTTGCGGGCTTACTGGAGTTCGATGTTTTCTTGTGGGTAACCGATTTTTATGAGGTAGTCTTTGACTCTGTCGCGGTGGTCGCCTTGGAGCATGATTTGCCCGTTTTTGTGGGTTCCGCCACATGCGCAGTAAGATTTGAGTTTTTGTGCGACGTTGGATAAGTTGGAGTTTTTGTCGTCCATGCCGTCGATGATGGTTGTTGCTTTGCCGAATTTTCGGGTTTCGAGGCGTATGCGGATTCGTTGTTGTTCTTTTTCAATTTCTCCGCAGACGCATAGGTCTTTTGGTAGTCCGCATGTTGAACAAACTTCAGCCATGATATTGTCATCAGTGAATTGGTGTTGGGTGTATATAAGAGTTTTAGGTGTTTTTGGTTTGTTTTTTTCTTATAGTTTGTTGTTGAGTGGGGTTCTTAGTACAACATCAACCTGTGGGTTGTTTGGAACGTTGTTTTTTATGTTGACGTTTGGTTTAGGGCTACTTGTTGGTTGCGGGTTTGCACAAGCAGTTCTGTTAGGCTTGGGGGCTTTGTATTGTAAATTGGTAGTACTTTTTATTTTGGTAGGAATTTGTTTATATGGTAGTGCATGCATTTCTATTGCAGGGAATCGTGATGCAGAAAACAGTTAAAGTCACAAGAAAAGGGCAAACAACCATCCCCGCTGAAATCAGAAAAAAGCTCCAAATAAAAGAAGGCGATGTTTTGGCAGTGGAAACTGTTGATCAAACAGTGATGTTTAAACGTGTACCCAAACTGGAGGAACTCGCAGGAGTTTTCGCGGGAACAGCTGACATTAATGAGATAAAGAAAGAATTAGATAAGCTACGTGAGGAATACTAGTTTTTGAAGCAAGTGCTAGACAGTCGCTTTCTTTTAGAGCACTTTTACTCTCAAGACACAGAAATGCGGCAGAAAACTAACCAAAAAATGAGGGAGTTAACGCAAACCGCCAAGGGAATCATCCCAGCGATAGTAATCCTTGAAGTAATCCAGTTTATTCACTCAAGAAAGGGCAAAGAAAGCGCAGAAATGGTTTATCGCTCAATCAATGCAAGCGGATTAAAAATAGAAGGGTTAAGTTCATCCATTGCTAAGGAAGCAGGCTTCCTAAAAAGCCTCTACAAACACGTTCCAATAGGCGACTGCATCATAGCAGCCACAGCCATAAAAAACCAAGCAAAAATAATCTCCGACGACCCGCACTTCGACACAATAAAAGAAACCAAACGAATCTGGCTCTAGCATGCATCCAAAAAGTATGCCGATACTTGGACTGACAAATCAATGTCAGGATGGTTTATTATCAAACAAAACAGAAAAGCAACCACCAAAAACGCAACAATTATCTAACGGTTGTTTTTATTAAGCAAAAGAACACTTGGTTCCTAACCGAAAAAGAGATATCTTGGAATAGTGCTATAAGGGATGTGTGCTTAAAGAACCTGAATTTCCCTCGACTAGATTCATAGGTAGCAAGACGAAGATTCTTGATTGGATATGGCAGTGCATCCAAGACTTAAATTTTGAGAAAACGCTCGAACCTTTTGGAGGAACAGGGGCGTTTTCTTTTTATGCGAAGAAAAAGAGAAAAACCGTATATTACAACGATATACTGACATATAATTACAATTCTGGTCTAGCCCTAATAGAGAACTCTAGCATTCGACCCTCATTCTTTGAAATAGAGAATTGCTTAAAGTTTAACGCTAATCAAAAATATTCTTGTTTCATAAGTAAAACTTTCCAAGATATTTATTTTACCAATGGAGAAAACGCGTGGTTAGATGTCGTTGTTCAAAATATCAACCTTGTCGAAGATAAGTACAAGAAAGCCATACTGATAGCCGCATTAGGTCAAGCATGCCTTATTAAAAGACCGTTCAATCTTTTTCATAGGAAAAACCTTTATTTAAGGTTAAATAATGTGGAAAGAACTTTCAATAATAAAACTTGCTGGGATACTAATTTCGAATTTTACTTCAAGAAATTTATTGATCAATATAATAATGCCGTATTTTCAAATGGAAAATGCAACAAGGCTACAAATCTAGACGTGTTTGACCTTTCTACCGATTTTGATCTTGTGTACCTCGATCCGCCCTACATGTCTGGGCACGGGGTAAATTACCTCGAGATGTACCACTTTCTCGAGGGGATAGTGAGTTATGATAATTGGTCAGAAAAGATTGACTACACGAGAAAGAACAGAGCCATGAGAAAAAATCCAAAAATCGATGCATGGACTAGGAAAGAAAATATTCCCCACTTGTTAGAAAAGGTAATAGAAAAATTCTCGGGCAGTAAAGTCATATTATCGTATCGAGGCGATGGATATCCATCCAAAAGAAAAATCTCCAATTTGTTTTTGAAATATACGGGCAAAAAACCCGCGATATATTCAATCCCTTATAAGTATGTTCTTAGCGAAAGAAAAGTAAGCGAAATTCTTTTTGTGTCAGAGTAAATTTAGAACTATATTAGAGCCCAAGACGCTCTCTCAATTTATCATTATAAAAGTCGCCAATAGCAACATCTAATATTTTAGATTTATCACCTGTTTGCATTTTTTTAAAAGTGGTGGTAAACCCTAAAGTTAGCAAGATGTTCAAGTATGTATTAGTTTGACAAAAGAAATCTTTCCATTCTATATATTTTGCGCTGTCATATTTTGGTGAATACCCTGTGGTTGTCTGCAATCTTTTCGCATGAGTATGAATTGAACCTGAGAGGTTTCTATACAATTCAGTTACCCATTTCCGATTAAACTTGAAAAGATCCATATCGTCCATAGCACATAATTGCTCAAAATCCAAAAAAAGGGTACCAAAATAATCCCATCCACCCCAAACATCATTTCTCTCATCTTGACCAAATTTTTGCCCAAGTTTCCACCAATTATATTCCGTCGGATGGGTGGAAAAATAAATTAAACGAAGACCAGTTTCAAGAGCACTTCGTAAAGACATGTTTGCATGCTTATAAAGACCCATATTTGCAAAGGTTATTGAAACGTAAATATCCATCCAAACCTCAGGAATCAACTCTTTAGCGGCGGGCACGCTTTGAAGCTTATTATTCCAAATATAAAGTGCGCTAAGTTGCTCTAATAATTTTTCAGTCTCGGATGCATGTTCATCCAATGATTTACACCAGTTTTTTCTACTCCAATCACGCTGGTTCTCATAAATTAACCGGGTGGCCTCACCAAGATCTCTTAATACCAACCGCTTCATAGTTGCTCACATGGTTTAAATATACCACAGACAGAATATAGTTTTTGTCCATTCAATAAGTCAGAAACCTTTCTTCTCAAATCCACTGTGAAATTAAACTTTAATGCAAATTGCATTAAGACATTTTCAATAATAGAAATTTTATCTTTAGCTTCTACCGTATTTGTAGGGAGGTCAATTACAGTTAAACCAGCCCAATTTTGAAAGTGAATATTATCTGACGCCTGCTTTATGATTTCGCAATTCAAGGTTTGTGCGTCTATAACTGTTGTATAAATGAATACAAAAACGATATCTTCTTTTCTTTGTTTTTGTGCTACAAGTAAGTGTTCTATGCAAGTGATCTCTTGTTCTAAACGTGTTTCTGTGTCTATTGAGCTCTGACGACTAAAATCAATAATCAAAGCATCGAACGGCAGGTATGGCGCTAAATTTTCTGTATTCTGCAGTGGAGAATCCTGAAACCGAGATGCGCCAATGATCTTTATCGGACAATATGTCTCTAATCGTGCAGCCTTTGGAAAAGTCTCTGTCCAAGCAAAAATTTCTTCTTTATTTGTTAATCTTGAATTTATATAAGCAGTTATTTCTTTATTGCCATTTTCATCGGTAAATACAAGAATCTTCATTTTTTTGTTTCTTCTTAAAGGATAAAGTTGGGCTCCGCCCTCCCGTAGCAAAGGTAGCCATAACTCATCAAGAAATTCTCTTCTAACGGTTACGACGGAAGCCAATTAGAACCCTTCTTTTTCATCCTCTCCGCTAATAAACACTTTCATCAGCAATTTCTCAATTTGAGTGAGAATTTTTGGGTCCTTTTCATATAGTATTAGGTATAAACCAAGCGATAATTCTTTGACCACTCTTTCACTTAACCCGCAATTGAATAAAGGATGTGAAAGATTGAAGAAAACAGTGTTATCCGCAAGTTTACAAATGCTCGGTGTAATATCTATGTTCCAGTTTGAATATTCCACACGAAAAGTCCTGTTCAGGACGTTGACCTTTTCCGTAAAAGCAGGGTGCCTTTCATAAATAATCACACTTTTTTTGTCATGGCTTATCTCTATTGGCGGTTTATTTTCATCAACTTCAATCTGTTCAGCCTTAACTTTTATACCCTTTTCTTTTGTTAGAACCTCCTTCATTCTAGAAACAGGTGATGCCGATTCATGTCGTCTTCTTTTACTTCGGGAGATTGCATCTTTCGAAATCCTAAGACGCTCTTTTGGAAATTGAATTATTTCGGCTTTTTTGAGTTCCTCTAGCACTCGATCACTATCTTGTGTAAAAAGAAGACCTTCATAGATCTCCTTGTCTTCACGAGACTTATCTTCAAGTTTTTCATTCCATTCAGCCAGTTTTTTTCTGAAAAATGCTTGCAAATCAGCGACTTCTTTGGTAAAAGAGAAACTATCCCTATCAATCATTAAGGAGTCTGCTAATCCTTCAAGGACGTGAATTTCACCTGTTAAATAATTGAGTTTCCCAGGAACTTTACCGGTTAATTTCGTAATTTCAAAGTCACTAGGCAAACCGATTCCGACATCACGTAATCTTATTTGAAAACCCTTTGCTTCTTCAGGTCGGACTGAGGCAAAAGGGCACATTATTGCGTATTTAACTCGAATCTTACCAAATTTCTCCTCACCCTTTTCAAGAATCCGTGCATTTTCGGCAACATTTCTAAAAAGTTCCTCGCCATCTAACCAAACTCGAAGCGGTTTTCTGCCTTTATACGCAAAAAAATCCCTAAGGTCTTGATGCTCCTTTGGGTAAAGCAACGGGCAATATTGACTTAATGTCCATTTAAACTTCTCATAGCCGCTATATTCCTTTAGGCTTGAGCCTCTTAATTTCTTTGGTTCCCTTAATTCATTAAGTATATGCTTTTTGATTCCCTCGAGAATAATGATTGTTTCTCCTTGATTGTGAGGCAGGTCGCTCAAAGTAATTTTATAGGGAAACTCTGCAGTTTCACCAATGCCAAGTTGGAACGTTCCGCCCTTAAAAAATCTGCTTGAATCAATATCTAGCTGAATATTTTTGTCACTTTTTCGCTTTTTTGTAATTATGGTCACTTTTTCACAATACGGAAAAACAGCAACAGAACCTATTCCGAAAGTTCCAATTCTCTTTCTTCCTAACTCGTCAATTTCTTCAGATAAGGGTGTTGGACCACCTACGACCAGATACTTTTCTTTCAAATCACCGAGATCCATTCCTTTTCCATTATCCCTTACAATGATTCTACCACTCAAAAGGTCAAGCCTAATTCTTACTTCAGTTGCTTGTGCATCATAAGCATTTGAAACTAGTTCCTTAACTGCTCTCGCGAAGTTTTGGTAAAGACCAATACTAAAATATTTTATTACCTCACTCGCAACAGTCATCGGCAGTTTGCCTGTTTCTATTTCTTGTCCATCCATGATCAAACAACCTCAAACTAATTTAGAGAAATATCGGTAATCTCCACTTAAAATTTTCCCATAATCCCAAATATCAGATAAATTAAGCTTTAAATCAAAAGATAAAATGTTTCAAGCATAGCCCTATATCTGGGACGCGTCGAAAAAATCGACTTTTCAAAGTTTTAGTTAGCGCAAAATTTTATTACTTACCGCTCCAAGTCTTTCTCCGATAAGGTGAGTTCATGAAGGTTGTTGTTCATTGGGGCGGCGGCAAAGACAGTTGCTTTGCGTTGCATAAGGCTGTAGAGCGCGGTTTAGATGTTGACCGCCTTTTAACGTATGTTTATCGTGAGCCCTACATTTTTCATAGTTTCAAGCTCATGGAGCTCCAGTCCCAAGCGCTGGGCATCCCTCAGCAGAAAGTCAAAATCAAAGATGCCATGAAAGACGTCTACAACGCGCTGGCACAGCTAAAGCGCGAGGGCATCGAGGGGTTGGTGACAGGCGACATCGCCAACATAAACCACAAGCCATTCTACGAGAACGCCTGCAAACAAATCGGGTTGGAACTGATTACGCCGCTTTGGAACCCAACGGGCAACCACGCAATCCTGCTCAACGAAGAACTCCAATCGGGCATCAAATTCATTTTTGGCTGCATCGACACCAAGTACGCCCGTGACCTTGACGGCTTTGCAAAGAAGTGGCTGGGGCACGTATGTGACAGCGAATGCCAAAGGGAACTGTTAGCGGTCTGCGCCAAGAACAAGCTCGACCCATGCGGAGAAACGCCGACGGCGTGGTATCACACGATGGTTGTTGATGCTCCGCTCTTTAAGCAACAAATCGAAGTGGGCAAGTTAGATTTGAAAAAAGAGGGCAAAAACCGCTACATCGACATCAAAGAGGCAACTCTAAAACAAAAATAGCCCATACACAGCACATGTAAGTAGGCGAAACCTTGAATTCTGCGCTGGTTGTTGTTAATCCTAAAAAATATGATAGGATTGGAGTAGTCGGCGATCTTCACGGAGACTACAAGGCATTGGACGCTCTGCTTGGTCTTGTTGATTTAAACAGGGATCTGCTGGTTTTTTTGGGCGATTATGCTGACCGTGGGGCGTTTGGTGTGGAAACGATTCGGCGGGTTGCAGCGTTGCACAAGGAGCATCCAAACAATGTTGTTGCGTTGATGGGTAATCATGAAGACTACACGAACTATGGCGAACCCAAGTTTTCGCCAGCCACCCTCATAAACGAGGCAGAAGCTAAAGTTGGAAGCTGGAACCGCTTCTTTAAAGACGAATTCAAACCCTTCATTGACAGCCTGCAACTGTCAGCGCTGATACAGGGCAATGCGTTGCTGGTTCACGGCGGTGTCTCAAGCAAACTCACCAAAATCGACGACCTCAAATCTCCTTCAGCGGACTTGCGTTTAGACATCTTGTGGTCTGACCCCTTCGACGGCGAGGGCGAGCGCCCAAACAGGCGTGGTGCAGGCGTGGAGTTCGGCGCTGACGTTTCAGCTTCGGTTTGCAGGGCGCTTGGTGTTGAGAGAATCATTCGAAGCCATCAACCCATGATTGCAAAGAATAAACCTCACTATGCACATGGCGGCAGAGTTGTTACGGTGCAGGCGACATCGGTCTATGACGGAGTGCCCCTTATTTATTTTATCGACCCAGTGTCGTCTAAAAATGATTACTATATTAAGCGATAACATCAACGAAATCTAGGGACCATTTATCCATTTAGGCCCCTCGTAGGTCCAAGCGAAAAGTTTGAAAGGTGTGTTTGGCTGCTCAACATAAAACACGGTGAATCTTAGGTCATAGTGGTGCGTTTCGGTGAAAACAACCGTATCATAGATGTATTCGTAAATCACTGATGTATTATAGTTGCGGGCGTTCAGAATTAGATTAGACCAACCTACGTAGATAAAGTCTGTAAGTATAGGTAACTCTCGTGGGCCATAGTATTGTTCTATTGTAACGTTGCTCCCTTTTTGAATTGTGAAGCCTTGAGATGTTAAATCATTGATTGCTTCTGCGCGTGTCAGGGATTGCTGCTCAAATTTTGGGGACCGAACCTCGAAATAGACAGTTCTGTACTCTACAAGTTTGCTTGTAGTGTCGAATGCATAAAAGATAATGTTGTGACTGCCGTCGCCTGCCCAAATTGTTTTATTTTCGGAAAGAGTCCAATTCTTTCCTCCATCAAGACTGTACGTAATTTGTGCAATTCTGTTGCTTACTGTAACGTTTAGGTGAATCTGTGTCTTCTCATAAGTTCTATTCTTAGGGAAGGATATCTGCAGGTGTGAGAGTGGAGTAGGTGCGGTTGTGGACTGCGATATACCGGAGGGCACGCCTTTTTGATAAGATCTATTGGCTAAATTATAGTAACCGGCTGTAATGGTTAAGCCTATAACTACAGGAACTAATATCAGAAGAAACAAAATTTTCGCCTGCTTTAGTTTGACCGTGTTCTCACAACCGATTTGATGCCAACGTCTTTTCTCATCGTTAATTCAGCAATAAGTATACAACAACCTCCTCATTACTCTCTCAGCGGAACGGAGCGTTCTCCTAAAAGAACAGCATAATTCTTCAAATCAATAATACCTTGGTCTTTGTCATAAAAGACATTACAAGAATTATTGCACGGAAAAAGATTTTATATTGAAAAGTCCTCCGCAAAGCCAACAACACAAAGTCTAACAAGAGCGATAATAACCATATTCAAGTGAATTGAACGGAAAAGTTTGACCTGAAAAACTCTCCACCTAAAGCAAACGCAGAAACAAAACACAGGCTAGAACGCAATGCAAGTGTTGTGGAAGGAGAGGAGCGCGACAACAACTAAATATAAAAACTGTACATTGAAAATAAGAAATTTGAAACCCATTCTCTTCAGCTTTAGATTGCTAAATTCTGGGCTTTGACGTATACCTGCTACATGTTCTCCTTGCTCCTCCAATCAAGCACGCAAACGCGAAACGTGTTTTCTTAGGAGGTGATCCGGCCGCAGGTTCCCCTACGGCCACCTTGTTACGACTTTTCCCTCCTTGCGAAACTTAGATTCGATACCGCCTAGAAGACGGCACCTCACCCAAGAGTCGCTCGGATGGAACGACGGGCGGTGTGTGCAAGGAGCAGGGACGTATTCACCGCGCGCTAGTGACACGCGATTACTAGGGATTCCATGTTCACGAGGGTGGGTTTCAACCCTCGATCCCAACTACGGCAGGCTTTCGAGATTGCCTCCCCCTTTCGAGGTCGGAACCCATTGTACCTGCCATTGCAGCTCGCGTGTGGCCCGGGAGATTCGGGGCATACTGACCTGCCGTGGCCCGCTCCTTCCTCCACTTTATCAGTGGCGGTCTCCTCAGTGTGCCCAGCACAAAGCTAGTAGCAACAGAGGACGCGGGTCTCGATCGTTGCCTGACTTAACAGGACACCTCACGGCACGAACTGGCGACGGCCATGCACCTCCTCTCAGCTCGTCTGGCAAGACCTTCAATCTGGCCTTCACACTGCTGTCGCTCCCGGTGAGATTTCCGGCGTTGACTCCAATTAAACCGCAAGCTTCACCCCTTGTGGTGCTCCCCCGCCAATTCCTTTAAGTTTCAATCTTGCGATCGTACTCCCCAGGCGGCAGGCTTAACAGCTTCCCTGCGGC